>CAZXSL010000147.1:0-8644 GCA_964643235.1 uncultured Sphingobacteriaceae bacterium
TTTGTCATTTCTTTAATAGTTGAACGAGCTAGGTCAAGTTTTGCTTTATCAATAGCATTTTGGGCCGTGGTGAGATCGTTGAGGGATAATGCACCCGAGCCCATGCTTTTCAGTTCGCTGTACTTGGTGTAATTTGATTTTGCACGATTTAAGTTGCTGCGTTGAGCGGAAGCTATCGTAGCAATGGCCATCAATGCGATTAATAGGATGGATTTCATTCTCATGGCTAATCTATTATTCGTTGGTTTAAAATGTTATTTACTCGTTCTAGTTGGATAATATTACCGGCGGTATCGTACAATACAGCTAAGGATCGTAACGTGTTAATCTCCGACGGTTTGATTTGGTTTGCTTTTAACAAATATTCCTGTGCTTTGTTTTGTTTTTCCAGGTTATCCGCTTCCTTGACATATTCTTTGAGGTATAGCAGGCCCAATTCGTAATTACCTTCAAAATTGTTAGGATCTAAGGTAATGACCTTCTCGTAGAAACGTTTTGCCGTTTCGGCGTTACCTACTTTTTCGTGTGCGTACCCCGCGATGAAATTCAGATCCACATTTTCGGATTCATGCGCCAAGGCTTCGTCCATTAAAGGAATTATTGCATCATACTTGTCATGGACGACATAGGTGTTGATCAGCTGGAAAAGGATGTTCTTGTCCTTGGGAAACTGCTGCCTGCCTGATATCAAAGTCTGGAGGGCTGCCTGCTGGTTATCTTCCTGTTTATATAAATCAGCAAGCTCCAAGACGTATACTGGAGAGGCGTCCGGGTCGTTTTTCAATAGGTTTTTATACCGCTCGATGGCTTCGCCCGTATCGCCCGTTTTGCCACTCAACACAGCTAAGTTATGCCGAATGTCTTTGTAAGCATCTCCACCGATGGAATCCACCATGGAATAATGGGCTAGGGCTTCTGCAGCATTGCCAGCTTGGGTCGCCCTGTTGGCTTTTATCAAGTGTGCATTGGCCAATGACCTGCGGATATAATGGATTTCAGAACCGTTTTCATACTGGGTCTGCTGCGGAGCCGCATAGACTTTTTCCATGGCCTCCATGGCTATGTCAATCGGATCGGTCATGTATTTCTGCGTGCGGTTGGAGTCGACCACCGCCAGCGTGCTATACACGAGTCCACGCAGCAAATTGTTCTTAAACGAGGCGGAATCCCGACGTGTCTGGTAGGTCGCATCCGCAAACTTTCGGGCTGCCTCCAGTTCTTTTATATCCTTGCTCTTCAGGTACATGGCGAAGTTGTTTCGACCTTCCATGTAATTGGATTGGGCAAAGGCGGTGTTATGCCCTATACCCAATATGGCCCACACGAGCATGGCCTTGCATGTCGTTGAAAAGCTACTGTTCTGTATCATTCTCCGAATCATCTGCCGTGTTGTTTTCCGGATTTTCTCCCTCGTTGTCCGACACGATATCTTCTCCATTTTCCTCTTCTGGTAATTCTTCTTCGTGCTCTACTTTGGTAACGGACGCTATCGCATCGTCGCCTTTAAGGTTAATCAACCGTACACCTTGTGTTGCCCGGCCCATAACCCGGAGCTCGTTTACCGCAATGCGGATAACAATACCCGATTTGTTGATAATCATCAGGTCATCGTTGTCCGTTACGTCCTTAATGGCAACTAATTGTCCGGTTTTTTCGGTAACGTTAAGGGTCTTAACACCCTTGCCACCACGGTTTGTAACACGGTAATCGTCGATATCCGTGCGTTTTCCGTATCCTTTTTCCGAAACAACCAATACCGTTATCTCTGGATTATCAACACTAATCATGCCAACTACTTCGTCGTCTGGGCTGGCGAGGGTAATACCCCGTACGCCGGTGGCAGTACGCCCCATGGCACGTACAGTCGATTCGTTGAATCGGATAGCTCTACCAGACTTCAAAGCCATGACGATTTCGCTACTTCCCGTCGTCAGGTTTGCCTCCAACAACTGATCGCCTTCGTTGATGTTGATAGCGTTAATACCATTGGCACGTGGTCGTGAATAGGCTTCCAGCGAAGTCTTTTTGATCGTACCTTTCTTGGTACACATGATAATGAAGTTGTTCTCCAGATATTCTTGGTCTTTGAGGTTTTTGACCTTGATATAGGCTCTGATTTTTTCCTCTTTCGGGATATTGATGATGTTCTGGATGGCCCGGCCGCGTGATGTGCGGCTGCCTTCCGGTATTTCAAATGCCCGGAGCCAGTAGCATCGGCCTGCCTCGGTGAAGAACAGCATGTAGTTATGCGCCGATGCGATGATGATGTGCTCGGTGAAATCTTCTTCCTTGGTGTTGGTGCCCAAGGCCCCCTTGCCACCTCGTCCTTGTCGGCGGTATTCACTCAGCGGTGTACGTTTGACGTAGCTTTCGTGTGAAATGGTGATGACGATCTCCTCGTCGTCGATGAAATCCTCAATACGCATGTCCTCAGCCGTGTGGACGACCGTCGAACGGCGCTAATCGCCATACTTTTCCTTGATCTCGATCAGCTCGTCCTTGATGATTTTCATCCGCAAGCTTTCGTCGTCTAATACGGCTCTTAAATATTCGATGGTTTTCATCAGCTCGGCATACTCATCCTTAATCTTGTCACGTTCCAGTCCGGTCAAGCGGCGCAAGGTCATGTCGAGAATCGCACGTGCCTGGATGTCGCTCAGCCCGAAACGTTCCATCAAGCCTACGCGGGCTTCCTCAGGTGTTTCGGAAGCACGGATGAGTTTGATAACTTCGTCCAAATGGTCGAGCGCGATGAGGTATCCTTCTAGGATGTGGGCTCTTTTTTCGGCTTCGGCCAGTTCAAACTGTGTGCGTCGGATAACAACCTCATGACGGTGTTCCACAAAATGGTGGATCATGTCTTTTAGGTTCAGCATCATGGGGCGGCCACTGACTAGCGCAATGTTATTGACACTGAATGAGGTTTGTAAGGCGGTATACTTATATAGATTATTTAATACAATCGAGGCATTTGCTTCACGTTTGATATCGTATACGATACGCATGCCGTGCCGGTCAGATTCATCACGGATATTGGAGATGCCCTCGATTTTCTTTTCGTTGACCAACTCCGCTGTCCGTTTGATCATGTCCGATTTATTAATCTGGTAGGGGATCTCGGTTACGATGATCGACTCCCGGCCTTTGTTTTCCTCGATTTCGGCTTTTGCACGCATCACGATACGGCCTCTGCCTGTTTCGAACGCTTCTTGCACGCCCGCATGCCCGTAGATGATTCCACCAGTAGGAAAATCCGGAGCCTTGATGTGCTGCATGAGCTCGGATATTTCGATGTCGCGGTTATCGATGTAGGCAATGGTGCCGTCAACCACCTCGGAAAGGTTGTGGGGTGCCATGTTGGTGGCCATACCCACGGCGATACCCGAAGCACCGTTAACTAATAGGTTTGGAATCCTCGTAGGCAGAACGGTAGGCTCCTCTAGGGAATCGTCAAAGTTCAGCTGGAAATCTACTGTGTCTTTGTTGATGTCCGAGAGTATCTCTTCGGCAATCTTTTTCAGTCTGGCTTCGGTATAACGCATGGCCGCCGGGGGGTCACCGTCTACCGATCCGTAGTTGCCCTGCCCGTCCACGAGGGGATACCTCAAACTCCAGTCTTGCGCCATACGTACCATCGTATCATATACGGAGCTGTCGCCGTGCGGGTGGTATTTACCCAGTACGTCGCCCACGATACGGGCGGATTTTTTATATGGTTTGCCGCTGGTTACACCCAAGTCAAGCATGCCGTACAACACCCGGCGGTGCACGGGTTTTAGCCCGTCGCGGGCGTCTGGCAGTGCCCGGGATACAATGACCGACATGGAGTAGTCAATGTATGCGGATTTCATCTGGTCCTCTATATTGATGGGGATGATCCGGTCATTTGCCGGCATTAGATTGTCGTCGTTTTCTGTCTCTTCAGCCATATTCTGTGTTGTTCATGAATAAAACAATCCATGCAGAAATACTACATGTATTGTGGTGGCGAAAATAAGAAATTTTTAGGTCACTTACGAATGTTTTTTGTGTTGGGGAACAAGGATTATAGCGCGCTTTCTGTGTTCGGAACCGTCAAGGTACTGTTTGGCGATGATGTGTGGGTGCGTTGAGAATCCAGACTTTACGGCATCGTCTTGCTCGTGTTTTTCAAGGTAGGTGTGACGACGTTTGGTATGGTGATATTTTGGACGAAATACAAGGGAAATAATGTAGTTTTGTGTTATGACAGATAGTGCAGAACAAAAACGGAAGACAGTACGAAACAGAAGCTTGATTTCTTTCGCGGTCAAGGTCTTCCTCTGGATTGGCCTTACCTATTCATTCATTGCCCTGCAGGAGGTGTACATCGTGCATTATAAACTCGGAGAAGTTGCTTATGCCTTGAACACTTTTCTGACTGGAAGTATCTTAATTTCCATCAGCAAGTGGCTGGTGGTTTCGTGGTATTCGCGCCAGATGCGGAAGAACGATCGGGTGCGTGGAAACTTCATATTGGGGGTTAATCAAATCGCAGGCATTGCCAATGTGATTTTTGCGGTTATCGCTATCATGTTAGCATTCGGGATTAACCCCAAGGAGTTCCTGACCAGCATTACCATCGTGGCCATGGCCATAGCCTTGTTGTTCCGGGATTACATAACAAACATGATCAGCGGCTTGCTGATTATGTTTTCAGATCGATTCACGATTGGGGATAACATCAAGATTGGCGAGTTTGAAGGTCGTATACTGGATATTACCCTCGTGAATATCGAAGTGAAGAATGAGGATGACGATATCGTCCTGATTCCGAACAACACGGCATTTACGGTAAACATCATCAATCAATCGCTCCATAATTCGCGTAAAGTGACGGTTAAGTTCCAGTTGCCATTGGAACATGCTAGCAACCAACTCGGTTTAGATCGACGTCTGCAGGCTTTGTTTGCGCGGCACGATCGTGATATCGTGGAGGGGAGTTATCGCCTTCGTCTGTTGGATATCGACAAGGAGTCTGCGCATTACAAGGTACAGGTGCAAATCAATTCGCGGAGCACGATGAAAAAGCAGAAACTTCGCGATGCGATATTAGCTGAAGTGCTTGGTTATAATGCCGAAGAAGCCCAGCTGCTTAAATCTTCCTGACTTTGATGCCTTTCACGAAGTGATGGCTTCCTTTTTCAAGGATAAGGTCGGCACGGAACCGGGTCGGGAGGATGTTTTGCGTCAGGTTGGGCTTGTTGATTTCGTTCCAGATGTTGACAGCCATGGCACGTGATTCTTCCTCCGAAAGGCTTGCAAACCGGTGGAAGTATGAATCCGGATCTTGGAAAGCGGTTTTGCGCAACCACTCGAAGCGGTTAGTATACCATTCTAGCAGGTTTTTATGGCTGGCATCCACGTAGATGGAGTAATCAAAAAAGTCCGATACGAAAACCCGTGGCCCACGGTGCTTACCCGCGAGGCTGACTTGCAGTACGTTGATTCCTTCGACGATCAATACATCCGGGCGCGTTACCCATTGGGTTTTACCCGGGATAATATCATATGATAGGTGGGAGTAAACCGGGGCGGCTACACGTGGTTTCCCGGATTTGATAGCTGATAGAAAATTGAGCAGCCGACGGGTATCGTAGCTTTCAGGGAATCCCTTCCGATTAAGGATGCCCCGGGATTCTAAGTAGTGGTTTGGGTACAGGAAACCGTCGGTGGTAACGAGCTCGACATTCAGGTTCTCTTTCGACAAGGACAATACCCGTTGTAGAACTCTTGCGGTCGTGCTTTTACCGGCAGCTACGCTACCTGCTATGCCGATAATGAAGGGCAAGCGGGCCGTATCGTTATTGAAAAACGTGTCGATTCGCTGGTGTACCTTTTTATGGTATTCGATGTGGATCTGCAATAAGCGGCTGAGCGGGAAATAAATATCCTCGATTTCCTCCATCGTGAGTGGCTCGTTGAGTGCGTGCAACTTGGCGAGGTCGCCAACGGCAACAGGGTGGGAGTCATAGCCATTTAGCTGCTTCCATTCCGCCCTTGTCATACTTCTGAATGGCGAATAGTTTACTTGATCCATGTAGCGATCTCTTGGTGAACGTTCACGATGAACCGGCAAATATACTACCTTGTGCCAAAAAACGAGGATACAAATCGAATTTTGCCCTGTAAATGCAGGGCGGGTATGTTTGGACTCCGTGTTATTGGCGGGCCAGCCCGCAGATTATCAACTTGCCCGTCGCCGGATTGGTGGCCAACGGAATGTTATACAAGTCGCTGATACGCATGAGCATTTGGATATCCGGCTCGTGTGGATGCTTACCTAAAGGATCCCGAAAAAAGATCACCGCATCGAGTTTTCCTTCGGCGGCCATGGCTGCTATCTGGGCGTCGCCGCCACGTGGCCCGCTGAGTTTTAATTCGACCTCCAGTCCGGTTTGCTGTACATAGGCGCCGGTGGTACCCGTGGCTACAAGCTTTGCAGTACGTAGTTCTTCCAAGTGGTCTTTGACAAAGGCGACCATTTCCGGTTTTTTGCCATCATGGGCGATGATGGCGATTGTTTTAGGGTTTTTCATTATCGTTGTGATGTGTTTTGGATGATCGGGATAGGAAACTCCATGGACCCTTAAGATGGGTGTCGTTTCGTTCTTTTTCTTTAATGAGCCAAGAGACCATGCTGTTCAACGCGTCATTGTTTCGGCTTACCATGCGGTCGCCCAGAGCGATTAGTTTTTTGATGTTGGAAGGGGAGGCAGCATCCAGTCCTTCATTGACGCTGTGTAGGTCGTCGGGTTCGAACCGGATATACTGGTTAGGCCGGCGCACCGATTCATAGAGTCGCTGCAGGAAAAAGTCACTGCTTTCCGCTGCTCCGCTCATCATGATGTCGACTAGTGCGGGGCCAATGGATATGGCTTTCTTTTTCTTGAAGTATTCGTAATCATAGGCTTTCCGCGAGCGCCCGGTGCCCATCGATACGATGGTAATATCGTCGACCCGCGTTTCGTTGAATGCTTTTGTTACTTCTACTAAGGCGCTCATCGATGGGTTGGGTGCAAAAACCCCGCCGTCCAAAAGCGGATAGCGCGTGCCCGCCAGGGAATACACTTCGGCTACGCTGAGGTAAGTAGGGGCGGCAGCGGTGGCCCGGCAGACATCGCGAACGTAGAAATTACGTACATCACCCCGATCGATGGCGTGCTGTTGGCGAAAAAAATGTGTCTTACGTAATTCGATGTTGTACGCCGGGATGACACAGGGCTTGATTAATTCGCTGAGTTTGGTGTCTTCAAAGTAGTCTAGTAATACCTTTTCCAAAGTCGCAGCATTGTATCGTTCGCTTACCAAACCGAAACGGGCCAACATCCGGCGCGACCAGCTGCTTTTAAAGATGTCGCTGCCATGTTCGACGTATATCCCAAGGGCTTCCTCGGCAGTAAAGCGAGGGCGGGTCGGATTGGCTTTGTCGGGGCAAAGGAGTAAGCAAGTGAGGATGCCACCGGTACTGGTGCCGGCAAAAAAATCGAAATAATCGGCGAGGGCAGCTTGTGGGTTTCCGCTTTCGCGTTTCAGTTTGCGCTCTAAGGCAACAAGCGCCATGCCCGGGATAATTCCCCTAATACCGCCACCGTCTATCGAAAGGATTTTCTTCATGCTTGTTGTGTGCCAGCGGTAAAAATAAGGTTTTTTTATGAATGTCCTATCTATCTTGGTCGATACTGCGGCAGTGTGTTAAAATAATATGATGATGTCCATTGCGAGCAAGATTCTTGGGGACGGTTGGGGCAATGCTTGCTTTCCTAGCCGGAATTCGGGACAGGTGGTATAGACGAATAAATTGAGTTGATTATCATGTCAGCTAATCCTGCGCGCTGTCATGATACGAAACATCATGTAGAATTAAACCTGTTCGGAATGTTGGCTACTCGTTAATTATTCCTATTTTTGCGCACGTACATTACCTTTCATTTTTATTAACGATTTGCAATTGAAAACACAGGAATTGACCACCGTAGAGACCGCCAAGGAGCTTGGCTTGCTGCCTGAGGAGTTTGATCGTATCAAGGAAATTCTGGGCCGGGTGCCCAATTTTACGGAATTGTCCATCTTCTCGGTGATGTGGAGCGAGCACTGTTCCTATAAAAACTCCATTGTTTGGTTGAAAACGCTTCCCAAGGACGGGCCACACATGTTGGCTGCTGCTGGTGAGGAAAATGCGGGACTGGTGGATATCGGCGATGGCTTGGGCTGTGCCTTTAAGATTGAGTCGCACAACCACCCTTCGGCTCTGGAGCCTTATCAAGGTGCCGCAACCGGCGTAGGTGGTATTAACCGCGACATTTTCACAATGGGCGCGCGTCCCATTGCCCAGCTCAATTCACTGCGCTTTGGCGATATCAACCACCCACGTACCCAATGGCTCATCAAAGGTGTAGTAAAAGGAATTGGTGATTATGGTAACGCTTTCGGTATTCCGACGGTCGGCGGCGAAGTGTTCTTTGACGAATGTTATCAAGTTAACCCCTTGGTCAATGCGATGTCTGCGGGCATCGTCAAGGCCGGGGAGACGGTTTCGGCCACGTCTTATGGCGTGGGCAATCCGGTATATATTGTCGGCTCGGCTACGGGCAAAGATGGTATCCACGGTGCAGCGTTTGCATCC
>CAZXSL010000148.1:0-8612 GCA_964643235.1 uncultured Sphingobacteriaceae bacterium
GGAAGCCGGTCAAGAAATTGTACCGGCTTCTTGTTTTTTATAAGTTTTTCATCCCGACAAAATCGAATTGTGAGATTTGCCACAAAAGGATGGTCAGTCCGGTTTGGCCGTTCAAATTCTCGACTGGCCAATGGTCAGTTTTTTCACCAAATACGATTAGTGCTCTACTAGTACTCTACTAGTGCTTTACATGTGCTTAAGGTATGCTTATTGGCTACCCCCCGAAAGCTTGTTTTTTAGCCCTTTCGCACCGCCTTTTTCCTATAGCTTTTCCAGCCACTCCAAGAAATGGCTGAACCATTTATCCGAGGTGGTTCGGTTGTTCAAACCGAATCCGTGGCCACCCTTCGGGTAGGTCAATAATTTGGCGGTTACTCCGTATTTTTCCAATGCTGACACATAGAGCTCGCTATTAGCGATAGGCACAGCGGCATCATCCCCGGCGTGCACGAGAAATGCGGGAGGTGTATCCTCACTTACTTGAAGTTCGTTGGAGAAAAGTCGGATTTGCTCCTCCGTCGGGCTTTGCCCCAATAAATTGCTCCGTGAGCCTTTATGCGTAATGTCCTCTCTGAAGCTGATGACCGGGTAAACCAACAAGGAAAAATCTGGGCGCAAAGATATCCCGTCAGGATTCTCAATCAACGGCTCCCGATAGTGCGTAGAAAGTGTGGATGCCAAATGCCCCCCTGCGGAAAAACCTGCAACACCGATGCGGTTGGACGTGATTCCCCACTCGTCGGCTCGCTCCCTAACCAACTGTATCGCCCGCTGGGCATCTTGCAATGGGCCAATGGATTTATCCTTCATAATCTCATCATTTGGCAAACGGTATTTGAGCACGAATGCCGCAATACCGTTGTTTGCGAGGGCCTGTGCTATATCGTGCCCCTCATGTGCTATAGCAAGGATGTGGTAACCTCCTCCCGGACAGACGACCACCGCTTTACCGGTATTGGTAACGCCTTCCGGCGGCAAGTAGGCTATCAAAGTAGGCTCGGTTACGTTTGCAACCCGCAGGATGCCGTCGGCACCCCTATCGGTCTGCTCAGCAATGTCCGACCGACGACTGTTGGGCACCTCGCCCTCGTAAAGCGGGATTTCTTGTTGCCCCCTTGCAATCCATGACATACCAATAAAAAACAAAATGAAGATACTTCGCATATTTCCTTACCTATTAGATACTACCAACAATTCCAAATCTTTCGGAGTCATATTGAACTTAGCTGCAATGTCCTTGTTTGTCAATTGGCCTTGGTACAAATAGATTGCATTTCGCACCCCCGGCTTGGCCCAAATGAGGTTCATGATACCACCCATTTCTGCAATATCCAGCAGTATAGGCGTAAAAATATTGGTCAGCGCATACGTTGCCGTCCGCGCTACCCGTGAAGCGATATTGGGCACACAATAATGTATGACTTCATACTTCCTAAAAACCGGGCTGTCATGGTTGGTAATTTCAGATGTCTCAAAACAACCGCCTTGGTCTATGCTGACATCAATCAGCACGGAATTAGGCTTCATTCTCGACACGGTTTCCTCACTGACGACGCATGGGCTGCGCCCGTTATCTGCCCGAATAGCTCCAATGACCACATCGCTGGACACCACCGCTTTCCGCAATACGATAGGCTGGATGACTGATGTAAACACACGGCTCCCGACGTTGTTTTGTAATCGCCGCAACCGATAAAGCGAGCTATCAAATACCTTGACCTGCGCTCCTAGGGCAATGGCTGTCCGGGCTGCAAACTCCCCTACCGTTCCCGCTCCCAAAATAACCATTTCGGTCGGCGGGACACCCGAAATACCACCGAGCATCAGCCCCTTGCCGTTGAATACCGTACTTAGATATTCTGCGGCAATCAGCACGGAGGTGGCCCCTACGATTTCGCTCATCGCTCGCACTACCGAAAGGGTATTTCCCTCATCACGAAGGTACTCGTAAGACAAGGCCGTTACTTTCTTGGCCATGAGTGCTTTGAGCGTATCGAAATCGATTAAGGACGGCTGTTGGCACGACAGTAGAATCTGGCTTTCCTTCATCATAGCGATTTCAGCCTTCGTGGGCGATGCGATCTTAATAATGATATCGGCCTTATAAACCTCCTGTGGACTGTCCACAATCTGCGCTCCTTGTTCGCTGTAATGACGATCTTCGAAGTTGGCCGCTGCGCCCGCATTGCGTTCAACGACGACACGGTGCCCCCGCTCAACCAATAACGCGACAGACAAGGGAGTAAGCGGTATACGGTTTTCTTGGAAACTCGTTTCCTTCGGGATGCCGATATATAATTCCTGCTCCCTACGCCCCACGCCTTGCATTGCTTCCTGTGGTTGCAACAACGCCTGTTGTGCCAACTTACTGAACTCGCTCATACGATCCCGTTATGCTAAATAAAAAGTGGTGTCAAAATACAAAAAATATACTCGATTTGCCCACACACCGTAAAATTATGCCAAATACTATGTCGAAAAACAACAGAACCTACAACAAACCCACCTCTACAACACCCAACATACCATACAAGCCGCCCCTCGTATTGTTCCAGCCGCAAACACGAAACTAAAAAACAAATTTTTATTTTATTTGTTTACATACACGAAATCAGTACATTTGTTTAAGTTTTATACCGTTACGACCACTTATCTATCTAAATGTTCGATAAGTTTAACATTGTTCCGAGGTGGGTAATCTTTACCCTTGATTTGTGTTGCTTTGCCTTCGCCATAGCGTTTGGCTATTTCCTGCTATTCGGGTTTGACATGGACCGGTTTTACTCAGCGGAATTCAGCCGGGTCTTGCTCATTACCCTTATAACCACTGCCATTGTTTCATACCGGATACGGATGTATGCCGGTATTGTGAGATATACCAGCGTATTGGACTCGATACGCATTTTGGTTGCGGTAGGGCTGAGTGTGGTCATCCTTTTCCTATTCAACACGACCTTAATTGCGTTCAACGAATTCCCTCTATTTTCGACCACTTTGCTCGTTACGTTCGGGCTCTTCAGTTTCTTACTTCTTATCGTTTACCGGACACTAGTCAAGATGTTTTTCATGTATGTAAAGAACCTCAAAGCTACGAAGGTCCGTACGATAATATATGGTGCCGGAGATATCGGGATTGCGGCAAAGCGTACACTAGACCACGACTATAAATCAAACAACGTCATCGTTGGCTTTATCGACGATAACCCCAAAAAGATAGGCAAGGTCATTGACGGTGTACGCATATACGACTCAAATTACTTGTTGCAACTTATCAACGAGACACGAGCTAATGAATTGGTTATCTCCTCACACAATATCCCGCTGGCCAAAAAGAACGAGGTTGTCGATCTCTGCTTGGAAAACGAGGTAAAGGTCATGACCATGCCACCCGTTGACCGGCTAATTAACGGAGAGCTATCGCCAAACCAAATCAAGAAATTACGTATTGAGGATTTGCTTGAGCGTCCGCCCATCCACATCCACAACCGCAACATCGGCAACCAACTTTCCAACAAGCGTATTTTGGTAACGGGTGCTGCGGGTTCAATTGGTTCGGAAATAGCCCGTCAACTGGCGCGATATAATCCACAGATGATTATCCTGAACGATCAAGCCGAGACGCCCCTTCATGAGCTTCAGCTGGAACTGAGCGAAAGCCACAGCGACCGGACTTACCATGCTTTTATCGGAGATATCCGTGACGAGAACCGTATGCGGGCACTGTTCCGGGATCTCAGCCCCCATTACGTATACCACGCCGCCGCTTACAAACACGTTCCCATGATGGAGAGCCATCCGGTTGAAGCGGTGCGCACGAATATTGGCGGCACACGCCTGCTCGCCCGCTTATCGGTAGAATACGGGGTGGAAAAGTTCGTCATGGTATCAACAGACAAGGCAGTAAACCCTACGAATATCATGGGCGCTTCCAAGCGCATTGCCGAAATATACGTACAAACTTATTTCTCACATCTGGCTGAAAAACACGCTGGCAATGGCCGCTCGAGCTTCACGAAGTTTATTACGACACGGTTTGGCAACGTGTTGGGCTCTAACGGCTCGGTGATTCCCCGATTTAAAGCACAGATCGAAAAAGGTGGTCCGGTAACCGTGACCCATCCCGAGATCACCCGATTTTTTATGACCATTCCCGAAGCCTGCCAGCTCGTGCTAGAAGCGGCGGCCATGGGTTCGGGCGGCGAAATCTATGTGTTCGACATGGGCAAGTCGGTCAAGATTGTCGATCTGGCAGCAAAAATGATCAAGCTCTCCGGTTTAACACCGAACAAGGATATTGCCATTGAGTTTTCCGGACTCCGACCAGGCGAAAAGCTCTATGAGGAGTTGCTAAACGATATGGAAAACACCTTGCCCACCCACCACGACAAAATTATGGTGGCCCAAGTACGAGACTATGATTTTGATGATGTAGAACAAAAGATCGACCATCTCATCCGGATATCCGAAAAACAGAACGAACGGGAAATCGTCGTCTTTATGAAATCCATTGTTCCTGAATTCAAAAGCAAAAACTCCGTATTCGAGGAGCTTGACAAACCTTAAAAAACCGTGCACACCCTTGTCTTAAAACCAAGGCCCACACACCCAGTTTACGACCGTTCCGCTCAAAGTATCCGCTAATCAGGCGGGCTAACCGAAAAGATATTGACAACCCCATTATAGTTCCGGCAGTATGTTCAAAGCGATCATGAAAGTTTTATTCTGCAAACATTTACTTGATTATCCTAACTAAAAGTGTATTTTTGCAATCCTAATTTTTTGAAATAGAGATGGCTAAAAATAAAAACCAAAACGCGGTTCCTTCAAATAACAAAGGGAACTTCATTCTAGAAAACCAAAAAAGCCTAGGATTCATCCTAGGTGGTGTCGTGGTATTGGTGCTGTTGTATTTCGGTTACCAGCGATTTTATCTAGCACCTCGTGCTGAAGCTGCCCAAGACCAAATGTACAAAGCAGAGAATTATGCTACGATTGATTCCTTACGCCAACGAGCAATCGATGGGGACGGGTCTTTCCCGGGCTTCAAGGAAATTGCCGATGAATACGACAATACTAAATCGGCCAACATAGCCAATGCCTACTTAGGAGGGCTTTACCTACGCGAGGGCAAGTATCAAGATGCGATATCTGCATTGGAAAAATACAGCAACACAGGAAGCCAGATTTTAGATCCTCTGGTTATCGGGATGCTCGGCGACGCGTATTCTGAATTAAAGGATTACAAGCGAGCAGCCTCGTATTACAAAAAAGCTGCCGATCAGAACCAGAACTCGTTTACCACGCCCCTGATGCTTAAAAAACTGGGCTTGGTGTATGAGGCCCAAAACGATTTCAAACAAGCAGCGGATGCTTACAAGCGGATTAAGACCGACTACCCCGAAAGTGCCGAAGGTGCAACTGTAGAAGGACTGATTGCTCGCGCAGAAGCACGCCTGTAATTAGAGCTGACGGTCCTGCCCCTGCATATGGAGGGGGGGAGGCATAACATGGGGATAAGCAATATGGCAACAAACCTAAAAAGTTTATCAGATTTCTCGCATATCACGGTAGCCTCGGCGGAGGATTACCGTTTTGGAATTGTCGTATCGCAATGGAACGCGGAAATTACCGGCAGTCTGCTGACCGGCGCACACCAAGCTTTGCTTGACCATGGTGCTTTGACAGATAACATCCGTGTTATCCATGTCCCGGGCAGCTACGAGCTAACTTCCGGTGCTGACATCCTGCTACGCGACACCTCGCTCGACGCCGTCATTTGCCTTGGTTGCGTCATCCAGGGAGAGACTCCCCATTTTGATTATATATGCAGCGCCGTGGCCCACGGTGTTACGCACACATCACTCAAACACAGCAAACCTGTCATCTTCGGGGTGCTTACCACAAATGACGTGGACCAAGCACGCGAACGCGCGGGTGGCAAACACGGAAACAAAGGTGAAGAAGCGGCTATTACGGCTATCCAGATGGCTGCACTGAGTGTGGCTAACAGCTGAATACCGGTGAAGAAGTCTTCGCCCTGAAACAATAAATTGACTCATTCAACGTTATGATTACCATGAGACGATCACGAATTGTGTTTATTGCTTCTCTTTTACTCGTTATGTTTACCGCACAATCATGCTCACATAAGCTTTGCGCAGCCTATAACTCGTACCCGCAAACAAAACGAAGCCGTTAACTGTTTTACTCGTCTGGTTAACGCCCCACTTGTCTGAAATAGTGACTTTCAGGGCTGCAACCACGGTCTTTTTTTAAAGGTAAAAGACTGTTTATCATTCATAAAAATGCTAAGCATGGTCAATAAATCGGCAACATATTACACAACTATTATCTTGTCGTACTTATGGATATTTGCCAATCCCTTGCCTTCCAAGGCCCAAGCCGACGACATCTATTTATCCCAAAAGGTTTGGAGTAGTATCGGGGGGCAGGATAATTGGGGAAACGCACGTTATTTCATGTTTACCTGCCAAGGAGCAAGCCACCACCTAAATGGGCACACTTCTTCCTATCTATGGGATCGGGAAACCGGCAACTGCCGTTTTGAGGGCGAGACATCGGACAATAAGGAATTGGTTGTCCTTTTCAACTTACACAACACCAGGGGCGAGGTGTTCGTTGACGCGACACCGCTCCAAGATGCGGAGGAGATCGAATTACAAGTAGAACGCACGCTCAGCGAGTTCAAGCAAGATGCCGAACTGCTTTTCCTCCCGACAGTGCTAGACGGCAGAGAAGCCAATCTATCCGTGGCTTCCGAAAAGCTTGTCGGTTCTTCCAGGCAATTCGTGGCTTACATAAAAAATGGGGAAACGGCTTATGGTTCTGAAGTTGAGGGCACCTTACATATCGATGCACAAAGTGGACGGATATGTCTTTGGCAACCGCAGCGAGGCAAGCACCGGGGTATCAGCTATGAGGTCGGTGGATACAGGGATATCGGAGGAGGGCTCATCCTGCCGACCCGATTTACCACACAGCAGGGGCGTCCAAATGTCATATACCCCGTCGCTGCCGCACTCGTGCATATCGAACCCGAAAAATTCACCAAACTTTAAAAACAATGCACTGGACAATACTCGAAACGGAGGGGCAACTTACGGATATTCTAGCGTCAAATAGCCCTTGCCTTATCTTCAAACACAGCACACGCTGCCCGGTAAGCAGCATGGCAAAAAGGAACATCACGTTGGATGCTGATGCCATCCCCTCGGATGTGCCTGTCTACTATCTCGATCTGATCAAGTACCGTGATATTTCCAATGAGATAGCACGTATTTGGGGCGTCAGGCATGAATCGCCTCAGGTCCTACTGGTACAGGGGAAGGTTTGCTTATACCATGCCTCGCATAGCGACATCGATATAGCCGAGGCCATGGCCAACTTGGCACAAGGCTAATCTTCATTATCTGCAAACCAATCGGTTTGGAGCTCGTCGATTTCTCTACGGTCCTTTTTCGTCGGGCGCCCTGTCCCCCGATCGCGCTTCAAAACGGGCATATTAAATGTCGACTTATAGCGATAGGTTTCCTCTTCCGGGGTCTGATCTTCGTAGTGCAGTACGGCAGTTTTGGCATCTACCCTTTTTTCTAACAAGCCCAGCACCTTGATTACCTTTTTCTCGATACCTTTTTGGATGTGGAATACCTCATCCACCTTTACCATGTATGACGGCTTCACGTTTTGGCCGTTCAGTTTTACTCGCCCCGCCTTACACGCTTCCGTGGCCAGGCTTCGGGTCTTGAAAATCCGAATAGCCCATAGATACTTATCGATTCGTAATTTTTCCGATTCCGTTGGCATATGGCAAATTTACACATTCCCTAGCTAATCTCCAGACGATCCCAAGTAGGCTATCAAATGCGCTTGGCTGCTACCGTTTATCGGGACACCTTATAACTGAGGTGAATCATGCACCAGCGAGTAATAACGCATTGAAAAGGACAGTCTGCCGTGCACATAACGTCCGAGACGAACCAAACACGGTTAAAGTGACGCCAATAGCAATCGGTAATGGGTTTTATTATCATTCGTTGCTTGTTCGGAATTCTCTACTTTTAAATACTCCGGTTTGCTGGGGAGCGGTCAAGCTAGGTGGCTTTAGCCGTTACGAAAGCCACCCTAGTTTTTAGCCTTTCTTTTTGCTGAGCAAGCGCTTGCGATACCGCTGAAGGATAAAGACCATGACTCCGAGCGCAATTACCACAAACACGAAGGGGTCCCCAGGGGGTAGGGCCAATAGCAAGACGACACAAAACACGACGGCAAACAGATAGAAATAACTGAAGTATGGGTGTAAGACCCACTGTTTCAATCGTTGCATGAGCTAAGGGTTATTTTGGGGAGCGATACGCAATCCTACGTCGGACACTGCGGGCAAGGGGTTTTCACGCATGTTTTGTTCAAACGAAAAAACATAACGCCCGGTATCCGGAAACACGTAATTGCTTTTGACCTTCTGCTGGTGGTTAAACACCGAGCCCGTCCCCTTGCCTAGCCACCGTCCGTCGGGCTCTGCAAGCCGGATTTCCACGCGGGTGGTATCGCGAAACCCGCTCGGGTGCTGTTGGTGCATCAGGATAAAGACATTG
>CAZXSL010000149.1:0-8570 GCA_964643235.1 uncultured Sphingobacteriaceae bacterium
GAAGCACGGGGTTATGCCGTTTTTCAGTTGAAGTGCGAAAGTTGCCATGGCACCGAGCTGTTTACAGATCAGACGTTCCGTAATATCGGTTTCCCTTTAAATCCAGGTACGGAGGAGGCTGGGCGAGCCCGGGTAACGGGGATTTCCGAAGATTACATGAGTTTTCGGGTTCCATCCCTTCGTAACGCCGAATACACCGCTCCATACGGGAGTTTCGGTCAGTTCCCGACCTTGAAATCCCTGTTGGATTACTTAGATCAGGGCGTTTTGGATGCCGATAACCTGGACCCCATTCTGAAAGGAAATGACAACCGGATACCGCTTACCGAGCAAGAAAAGGAAGATGTCATCTCATTTATCAAAACGCTAAGCGACACGACATTTACTGGAAAGTAAAGACATGTGGTTCGGCGACTCATTATTTCATACGTCAAAATGGAAACAGCAAGGGCAAGATCAAAATCATGATGACGGCGAGTAGCAATTGTAGTGGTAAGCCCACTTTGACGTAATCAACGAAGGTATATCGTCCTGCGGACATAACCAATGCATTGGGTGGTGTGGCAAACGGGCTGGCAAAACACATGCTAGCGGCAACAGCTACCGAAAATAGAAAAGGGATTGGACTAACGTCCATTTGTATAGCCGATTGCATGGCGATGGGTGCAAAGAGTACGGCTGTGGCAGTATTGCTGATAAACATGGTGAGTACCGAAGTAGCGAGGTAAATGCCCGCTAGGAGGAGAACGGGACTCTGACCACCGAGTTGTATCACCAGCATTTCCGATATCGCGGACGAGATTCCTGTTTTTTCCAAAGCCAGCGACATGGGCAGCATTCCACCAATAAGGAGGATGCTCTCCCAATTGATGGTTTGGTAGGCTGCCTCCACGTTGCGAAGGCAACCTGATAGCACCATGGCCATGGCTGCGACCATGACAGCTGTCACGGCAGGTAGGATATTGAAAGCCATAAGGCAAACCATACCAATCATGATAGCTGCAGCCAGAGGAGCCTTATGATCGATTGTTATTTTCGACGCTTCGACCAGGGGTTGGCCCACCACTACCCATTCGTTGGTTTCGTCGCTTAGCCTGTCGATGTTTTTCCATTCACCTTGTACGAGCAGCGCATCGCCAGCTCGAATGGATTCGTCTTTAATATTGTCAATTAGGTAGCGGTTGCCACGGTGTATACCCAAAATATTGATTTGGTAATTCTGCCTGAATTGGGATTCCTTGATAGTATGGTTCACCAGTCGGCTGTTGGATAAGACGACCACCTCCGCAAGACCAACCTCATCAAACATGAGTTCGCCGGTATAAGGAGCAACACGGCCATCAGCGTGGTAGTCGTTGAAGGAAAGTCCATTGTCCTCGACAAAGGATTCGATTGATTCTAGCGGCCCGCTGATATACAAAATATCCTTGTTTTCCAATACCGTTTTTGGGGAGACCACTTTTTGGTAAAACGCTTTGGAGAAGGGGATGGCTTTTTCTTTTCGTTTGGCAATTTCCAAAATCATGATACCGCCATAACGCTCTCCAATCTGTAGGTCCATGATCTGCTGGTTGATAAGCGGCGAACGCCTTCTTATTTGTACGCGGTATAGGCTTTTGGCCAGTTGATAATCGCGCGTGAGTTCCAAAAGTGTTTTTTGGTATTTCCGTTCTTTTTCCTCCCCAACTTCTTGGGAAAGGTACTTTTTGCTTAGCGGCCAAAGTACGAGTATCCCGGTAGCTACGCAGATTATACCGACGGGCGTGAACGAGAAGAAAGATAGCGGCTCGAACCCTGCCTTAACTAATTCGTCGCTGATAACCAAGTTCGGTGGCGTACCAATGAGCGTGAGCATGCCGCCCATACTGCTGGCAAAGGCCAGGGGCATGAGCAAACGGCTGCTGCTGACTCCTGCCGTGGCCGACAAACTAACGACGACCGGAAGTAGCATGGCTACCACACCGGTATTGCTAACAAACGCACCAACCACACAAGCCGTCAACATGACGAGGATATAAAGCTTGTATGGGCTATCCCCGGCCAGGAGGATAATACGTTTGCTGATCATGTTGGCCAATCCGGTTTGGAAAATGCCTCCTCCTACGATAAACAGCCCGATCATCATGACAACGATGGAGCTCGAAAACCCCGACAACGCTTCTTCGGGTGTTAAGATCTCGAAGAGGATAAGGGATAACAGCGCACATAGTGCTACTAAATCCGAGCGGATCTTGCCCGAAACGAAAAACGCAATCGTGATGCCTAGAATAAGAAGTGTGACAAGCATGGTTAGGGCATTGTAGAGCGGTTTGCATCAGCAAGCATCGCCGAGCGTTGCGGCTCAGGTATAGGACTTGGTTTTTGCGTTTGGTAATCAAAAGCCACACAAGTTGTCATACCTTTTGCTATCCATGTTTCCTCGCCATTTTCTTGTATGCTGACCAGGACGTATTGCACGTCAAAGCTGCTGTTACCCACCCGGGAGGTTCGTACATAGACCTTGGCGCGGTCGCGTACGGTTAGTTGTTTGATGTAATCAACCTCGGCGCGAGCAAGGATAATACCCAGGGCTTTCCAGTCCCATTGGACGACTTCTTTCCAGTACCCGGCACGGGCATGTTCAAAATACGTCAAATAGATGGCGTTGTTTACATGGCCGAATGCATCCATATCCGCAAAGCGAATATCGATAGGCGTAGCATATTGGAAGATGTCAAGTCTCAATGGTATCATGTTATCCTGTTTTATGGCTTCATGCAGAACATGGTGCCTGCCTCGTAACTTCCCAAAAATAGAACAAAAAAGTAAAAACGGGGAATATAAAAGAGATGCTGAATAAAGTGGAGGTGATCCCGTAAAATGGATGGTTCTCATTATGCTTTCATTTAAGCCTAGCGTTTTATGCTAAGGGGGATGAAATCAAAAAAGTCTGTCGAAAGTTGCGGAAATCTTAGCATGTGGCTTTCTGTCAAAGTGACAATATGACACTATTGTTTAGGTTTGTTGCGACAAAAAGTCATGAATATTAGGTTTTTGTACGTTGGTATGGGGTTTGAATATCCTTCAGCAAATAGTTAAACATAAAAATAACAGGAGGAATATAACATGGCATTAGTAAAATTTTCAAATGGAGGGCGTCGGACGCCACAAGTCAATCGCTGGGCAGATGATATCTTTGCACCATTTTTTAGCGATTCATTTTTTAGCGATAGGTTTATTTCGCGCGTACCTGCTGTCAACATTGCTGAGACCAAGGACGCCTATGAGGTTGAGTTGGCTGCGCCTGGTTTGTCTAAAGACGATTTCAAAATCAACGTAGACAAAGATGTGATAACGATTTCGGCTGAGAAGAAAACCGAAAACGAGGCGTCAGATAAGTATTACAACAAGCGTGAGTATAGCTATACGTCATTCACACGCTCGTTTACCTTGCCTGATACGGCTGATCACAGTAAGATTGACGCCCGTTACCAAGACGGGGTACTGCTTGTGTCAGTCGGAAAGCAGGAAGAAGCAAAAGACCTATCGCGTCTGATCGAAGTAAAGTAAACGATTTTTGTGTAGTAGGGTGATTCTTACTTGGTTTAAGAATCTAGTGTAGTTTGGAAATCCGTTAGTCATCGCGACTAGCGGATTTCTTTTTTTAGTAACTCCGTTGCAGGCCTATTCTCCTTCGTATGAAAAATCTGCACTCTTTGGGAGTTGTTCTAAGATAATGTCCCATTCCTTTGGGAGTACGGTCAATTTTCGCTTTCCGATGTCTATCCATGCGCCGTCTACGTTCACCACAGCACATCGCGTTCCGTCTTCCCTGAAAATAATATGTTGGAAGGAAAATCGAGAGTTGCTGCGGTTATAGCGAGTCATCTCTACCGTCACATGGATGTGCTGGTCGGCCAAGATTTCGCGGTAATATACGAGCTCCTCCCGGAACAGCACAGGCCCAATTCCCGAATCGGCAATCCGCTCCAGTGAAAGGCCAAACTTGGCCAACATGTTGGCACGTGCTTGCGCACAAACATCGGCATAAGCCGAATGCCTCATGTGTCGATTCGCATCAATTTGCGCCCATATTACCTGACCTTCATAAAAAACGTGTTCCATAGCGCCAAACTTACTGAAAATTCCAAAATAAAGATGGTGATGAGCACGCTTGTTTCACAAAACAATATCCGTTTTGCTGACGTTGAGGTTGCAATCTGGGTTGCTGCGAGGAGAGCTTACTTTTTTGTTCCTGCCTTTGTCCATAACTGGCTTAATAACATACCCAAAGCACCGAGGACCAACAGGCTCGCTGACAGGGCTAAGAGGGTGGGGGCTTGGGGGAAAAACACACGGATTAATCCGGATATACCTTGGCCCATGAGTACCAATTCATTCGATACGATTCCTATTAAGAAAATAATGGTAAAACGAATTGTCCATGCGGCTATCCTCAAACTACCACTCATATACATGTAGGTAATGATGAACAAGCTGATGACCGCTAATAGTACCAAATGCAAATAACCGATGACGATGGGTCTGAAGCTATACGCAAGCTTGCTTAGCGACGGGATAACGGACAGGCTTTGAAGCAGAATTTTGACTGTGGCAGCCAAAGCGACGGCTGCTAGTAGCCATTTGGCCACTTGGCCGATGCGCTGTACAAGTAGTCGCCGTTCCAATAGGAATGCCCGAACCCACAAGGACCAAGCAACAACCTGTGTGCAGGCTGCCAAAACAACAAGGATATATGTTCCCAGAGCAATGTCCCACCAAAGCACCGAAAGGATATATGCGGGAATACAAGCGGCCGCAAACATCCAAAATACGGTTTTGGCATGTCGTAGTCGAATGCCGTTCCGTTCTGCCCAATGTTGCAGCAACCCCATGCACGTGAAAAAAAACCAACCGTTGTATTGAAAATGGAGAAAGAAATAGACCGCGGCCAACTGCCGACGTGGGTCGGCATTGTGTGATGCCATCAGGTAGGCTAGAAAAAAAGTGCCGACGGATGAAATAACCAAGAAAACCAGTGCCGCCTTAAACCAATTGTTTCCCAGTGTTTTGCTGTTTGTTTTACGTATGTCTTTCCACGCCATGACGGTAAAGATGTACGATACGAGAACTGACAAGGACGAAGCAATGATGGAGTATAGGCCGTAGCCCTGCAAAAAGAAACTGATCAACATGAAATACGCAACGATTAGGTTGGTCATGACGATGAGCTGGTACCTGAACGGTAAAACGTCGCTACTTTTTAACCGATGGATTGTCGTAGCCATAAAAACCATTAAGGCATGTGTTATCCATCCGGCAAAGGCGAAATGAGAGTGGGCGTGTAGGGCGAACTTCTGGTTGACAGCCGGCATGGGAAGCAGGATTTTCAGCCGCATAAGCAACCCGGTAATGGCTACAAAACATAAACTAACCAAGGCAAGTACGATCCATTGCCGTACCGTCAATCTTTTTAGGTAACTGCGCATGGAGCCAAGATAATTACTTCCCGGAGCTCGGTGTTATGATCCAAATCATATTCCATCAGCCGGAATGAAAACCTTACCTTTAATAATGCTTACTTTGTCTTCCTTTTCCATCTGTTTTATAGCCCTAATAATGGTTTCCACACGCAGCCCCGTCATGTTGGCTAGTTGCTGCCGGGTTAGCATCAATCGGTTGCAATCTTGACAAATGAATTTATGTTGACAATTGAAATATTCGATCAATTTCGTGACGACCGTCTCGGGACTTTGGTTTGACAGCAAGTGCGTCAGCAGAAACTTGAATCGTAAATGCTGGACCAATGATTTTGAAAACTCGAGATGGATGTCCGGGTGTTCGGCTAAAAGCTCGAGGAACGACGGGGCACTTAACCTATACATCACACAGGGGGTATCGGCAATAGCACTTGCAGCATAAGGTTCGCCGTCAAACAAAGGAAATTCGCCAAAGCTTTCTCCTGCTTCCACCACCCGATGCAGCACCTCTTTTCCGTCATCCGTAATATTGCACCATCGTACCCGACCCGATACAAGTTGATAATAAAAAGCGGCGGGTGAGCCCTCGTTGAAAATCACTTCGCCGACAGCGGCTTTGCGCTGTGTTGCGCCTTTTTCGAGTAGTAGGTTGGTAGGTACCATAGCTATTTGACGGTAAGATTCATTGAAATTGTAACCAAATATAGCATTATAATGAGCCAAGCCAGCTGATATTCATCAAGGCAATAGGTGATGAATATCAGATTTGCAGAAAACAATTCATGTAATGAGTTGTTTAGTAGGTGGTTGTGATTCTCGAAATTCAAGATTTATTCGAGGAATACCTCCCCGTTTTTCCGATTATGATCCTGCGCATAAAAAGGCGGTTGCGATAAGCGATAACTTTGTATGAGTAAAATAAACATACGAGAAAAATAAATAACTATCACATCACTAACACAACACAACTAAACATGAAAAAGCTAGCAATTTTATTAACGTTAAGTGTGGTCATCTTCGCTTGTTCACAAGGTCAGCGTGAAAGTGCCACCAACCAATCCGGGCAAACGTCAAGTAAAAGTACTTCGGATTATGATCCCAAACGGGGTTTGGGCGACTATGACCACGTGGAAGTAGGCGAAACCTTGGATGTGGAAATGGCCAAGGAAGGTCGTTTGGTATCTGACCTGAAATGTGCCAGTTGCCATAAGTATACGGACGAACGGTTAGTGGGTCCGGGATGGGCCGGGGTAACGGAGCGGCATCGCCCAGAATGGCTGATGAACTTTGTTACAAATCCGGATCCGATGATCGATGTTGACCCGGAGCTGCAGGCGCAATTGGAGCTTTGTTTGGTTCGTATGCCAAACCAAAACCTATCGCATGAAGAGGCCCGCAGTATATTGGAGTTCATGAGGGAGAACGACGGGGTCAAATAATGATTGGAATTAAGTAACCTTTAATACATATAACAAATGAGATCAAGCAAATACCTGTTATGGACACTCGCCCTATTTGCGGTGGGAGCCATGTCATTTAGCGCCTGTAAACCCAAGGGTGCAGGCGGTGCCCTCGCCGGCAATGCTGCCGAAAGAGTCTATGTGGCTCCAGGGGAGTACGATGAGTTTTACACCTTTACCTCCGGTGGCTTTAGCGGTCAGATGACCGTGTACGGACTACCTAGCGGACGGCTGTTGAAGCAGATTCCCGTGTTTTCCGTCAACGCCGAAAACGGGTGGGGGTTTAGCGAGGAAACCAAACCCATGTTGGAAACATCACATGGTTTTGTGCCTTGGGATGACCTACACCACATCGAATCGTCTTTTACAGGCGGAATGCCCGATGGCCGGTGGATGTTCGCCAACTCGAACAACACCCCGCGTTTGGCCCGGATTGACCTGACCACGTTTACAACGGCAGAAATCATCGAAATCCCTAACACGGGCGGTAACCACTGTTCACCTTTCACAACCGAAAATTCGGAATACGTGATTGCCGCAACGCGCTTCAGCGTTCCGTCAGATGGGCCTGAAAGTGACGTGCCAATCGACTCGTACAAAGAAAATTTCAATGGCCACATTAGCTTCGTGAGTGTAGATAAGGAAACAGGCGAGTTTGATATCGCGTTTCAATTGAAAACCCCAGGTCTAAACTTCGACCTTTCCAGTGCCGGTAAGGGCGTATCCGACGGATGGCTCTTTATCAGCTGCTACAACTCCGAGCAAGCCCACACCTTGTTGGAAGTCCATGCGTCTAAAAATGACAAAGACTTTATCATGGCCATCAACTGGAAAAAAGCAGAAGAATATTTCAAAGCAGGAAGAGGTACCGTACAAACTAATGTGCGCTACGCACACAACAAGTTTGATGGAAATAGCCACACGGCCACTTCAGAAATCAAAACGGAAGTTACGGTATTGGACATTAGTGAATTCGACGATATCGCTTACCTAATGCCGTGCCCTAAATCACCACACGGTGCCGACGTGAGCCCAACCGGCGAGTATATCGTTGGAAGTGGTAAATTGGCAGCGTTGATTCCGGTATTCAGCTTTGATAAAATACAAACTGCAATTGCCAATTCGGATTTCGAATCCGAGCTTTACGACGGTATCCCCGTGCTCAATTACGAGAGTATTCTGCACGGCGAAGTGGAAAAACCAGGATTGGGACCACTGCACACCGAGTTTGACGAAAAAGGCAATGCATATACCTCGTTCTTTGTTTCTTCTGAAGTTGTAAAATGGGACATCAATACACTGGAAGTATTGGATAGGCAACCAACATACTATTCAGTTGGCCACTTGATGGTAGCCGGTGGAAACGCCAAAGTTCCTTATGGCAAATACCTAGTCGCTTACAACAAAATTACCAAAGACCGCTACCTGCCTACGGGTCCTGAATTGGCCCACAGCGCGCAATTGTACGACATCAGTGGGGATAAGATGGAGTTGCTGCTCGACTTCCCAACACTGGGCGAGCCGCACTATGCTCAGGCTATCCCTGCAGATCTTATCATGGACAAGTCGGTACAGATCTATGACATCAATGCGAACACCCACCCGCATAGGACTATGGGCGAATCGGAAGCCAGGGTAGAGCGTGAAGGCA
>CAZXSL010000150.1:0-8512 GCA_964643235.1 uncultured Sphingobacteriaceae bacterium
ATTTAAAACAATCAAAAATCAAATCTTGATTTAAGCCGAATCAGGGGATAAAAATTCCGGCCTCTACCCTACCCGCCATACCCATCTGGTCGAATCCGTGATGCACGGTACCCAAATAGGATTATTCCGTGGTTAATAACACGGGTATTTTAGGATTTAAAACAATAGCTTTAGCCAGGCTTTTATGGAATAGACGCTCGAAAAACCCGCTACGATCCACTAGTGTAAGCAGCGTTAAATCAGCTTCCACAATTTCAATAACTCGGTTTACCACCTCAACATCTTCCTTACCGGAAAATAGCATCGTGACCAAGCTTTTAAAGCCGGATTCATGTTCAAGTTTGACTTTCCAATCGTCCATCCGCTGCTTATCTTTTATTGTCGGTTCTTTATCGGCACCCAAGATGTGTGCAAGGGTACAACTCATTGTTGTATCATTTGGCAAGATACGCTGTAGCCCGTTTAAGGTATTCACGTCACCCTCTTGGTAATTCGTAAAAAAAACCGCCTTATTCAGTTCCACCCTATTCGTGTTCTCGGGTACGATTAATAGTGGTGTATGGATAGATTTCGCGACATCATACGTCGCACTCCCTAAGGTATTACGATTAGCTCCCGATGCACCGTGGGTACCCATCACAACCAAGGAAACGGGGTGTTCAGAAATATATTCCTTTACGGCGTCCACCAGGTTGTTGACTACTAAACTATGGGTGATTTGTTCATGCTGTATACCTCCCAACGTTTCCACGAAACGCTGGAGTTCCTCCCTTGCCTGCATTTCTGCCCGTTCTTCCTCTTTCTTGTCCCGTGGTTTAGTCCGAAAAGCAATCGCCAAGGGATAATGAGCGTGGATAATATGAACATGACAAGACAAATCACGAGCCAGGCCCAATGCGTAGTGTGTCGCCATCAATGCATTGCTCGAAAAATCGGTGGGCACTAGTATGGTATTCGCCATCGTTTTCATTTTTTCATTTACTCTTTGTGATGTTAAATATCCTTTTTTTAACTGAAAAAACAAAATAGGCACGACTGGTGCTCAGCCAATGTTTCTTTAAAAGTACGGGCTATATATCCATGCATCCCTAATCCAACATTTAATGCACACCATACCTAATGACGTCCAAGAACCTACATTCAAAATACGGCAGAAATTCCTTAAATTCGCAACGACGGCGGCTAAAAACACACCGCCAACCATAACGCACTGGAATGCAACTCACTAAGCTAGAAATTAAGGGTTTCAAAAGTTTTGGAGATAAAATCACGATCAACTTCAACGAAGGCGTGACGGCTATCGTAGGACCCAATGGCTGTGGCAAATCCAATGTAGTCGATGCAATACGCTGGGTGCTGGGCGAGCAAAGTACCCGGATGCTGCGGTCGGAGAAAATGGAAAACATCATTTTTAATGGCACCAAAACCCGCAAACCCGCAAACCTAGCTGAAGTCTCTCTATCCTTTAATAATACGCGAAATATCTTGCCTACGGCTTTTTCGGAAGTGACCATTACACGCAAACTGTATCGCAATGGAGACAGTGAATATCGGCTCAACGATGTCAAATGCCGCTTGAAAGACATTACCGATCTCTTTTTGGATACCGGAATCGGTTCAGACTCCTACTCCATCATTGAGTTGAAAATGATCGATGAAATCATCAACAACAAGGATCATTCCAGGCGAACACTGTTTGAGGAAGCCTCAGGTATTTCCAAATATAAAGTCCGCAAAAAACAAACGATCAACAAATTAAAGGATACCGAAGCCGACTTGGATCGTGTGGAGGACTTGCTTTTCGAAATTGAAAAAAACCTAAAAACCCTTGAAAACCAAGCCAAAAAAACAGAACGCTACTACCGCCTAAAAGACCAATATAAAACGAACAGCGTGGCCTTGGCTACCTTTAGGTTGGCCCATTTTAGCGAGTCCTTAGCCGCTTTAGAAAAGCAAGAGCTAGAACAGCAAACGAGCCATACCGGGATTGCATCCGAAATCAGCAAGCAAGAAGCGGCACTCCAACAACTCAAGCAAGACAGCCTGATGAAGGAAAAGAACCTGGCCTTGCAACAAAAGACAACCAATGAGCATATTGCTAAAATTCGGGCTTATGAGAGTGACAAGAAAGTACGGAACGAGCAACTGCGGAACTTGCAGGACAAAGAGGCTCGTCTAACCAGCGAATTAACGCAAGACAAGCAACAACTTAATCACGTACTGTACAACCTCAAGCGCCTAAACGAAGAGCAGTTTGAGGAACAAGCAAAACTAGACAGTATTACAGCCGAATTATCCGTAAAAAAAGAAGAAGTGGATGCGCTTCGGGGCCAGCAGCATAGTGCGAAACACAAATTGGATCAATTTGAAAAGGAAAACAACGAAATCCAGGATAAGGTTTACAAACTGGAGAAGGAAATCGCTGTACTTCATATCCAGCACGATGCCCTAGAGCAAGAAGGCCTACGCAACGTAGCGGACACCGAATCCAAGGAATCCGAGCTCAACCAGTTCAACGTTGTCGTAGCTGAATTGGAAACGCGTACCCATGCGCAGCAAGAACATTACGACCACACCTTAGCGCAAGAGGAAGCACTGCAGCAACAAATCATTGAACTTGAAGAATCCATTACGTCCATCAAGGACGAGCTAAGCAAAAAAAGCCGGATACTCGATGCACGCCAGAACGAATACAACCTAACTAAATCACTGGTGGACAACCTCGAGGGTTTTCCTGAATCCATTCGTTTTCTGCGCAAAAACGCAGGATGGAAAAAGCAATACCCTCTATTTTCCGATGTGTTATTCTGCCAAGAGGAATACCGAATCGCCATTGAGAACTACCTGGAACCCGTAATGAACCACTACGTCGTGGATACACAGGATGACGCTGTTCACGCTATTCGGTTGCTAAGTGATTCATCCCGCGGACGGGCCCAGTTTTTTGTACTGGAAGCCTTGCCAAAAACGGCGTCGACCGGCAAACGTGAAAACACGGGCGAACCCCTCATTTCTGCCTTGGATATCATATCCGTCGACGAAAAGTATCAAGTCCTTTGCCAAATGCTACTAAAGGATGTTTATTTGCTGGACACCGACGAAGAAAAATCCATGACCTCTTCCCTACCCGAAAATGATATGATTATCCTGCATCGGAGCTGGAAATTTACTAAAACCCGGATTGGGATGGCTGGTGGCTCAATTGGGTTGTTTGAAGGAAAAAGGATTGGCCGTGCCAAAAACCTGGAAAACCTCTCGAAGGAAATCAAATCGACGGCTGCACAAATTGCTAAGCTTCAAGAGTCACTCGCTGAAAAGGCACTGCGGGTTTCCGATCTCAAAACCAGCTCGAAGAAAAGTCAGCTCGAAGAAATTCGCTTCCAATTAGGCCGGCTGCAAAACGAATTGGTATCGGTAAAAACCAAGCAGGAACAATACCAAGCGTTCATCATGAACAGCCAAAACAGAAAGCAGGATATCGAACAGAAAATATTATCCATCAATGAAGAAATACGGGTATCCGAACCAAAACTTATTGCATTAAAGCAAGACCAACTTGCTCGCAACAGCGAATTGGAAGAGCTACGGCAAGCCTTTGCAGAACTATCCGAATTACTTACCGATAAGTCTACTGCGTTCAATCAAGATAATATCCGTTATCATCAGCAGCAAAATAAGGTGTCGGGTATTAACAAGGATATCGAATACCGGCAAAGTCAAGAAGAAACCTTCGAGCAACGCATCACACGCAATACGCTAGAGTACGAACAAGTGCAAAAAACCATCAAGGAGACCCTCCAGTATGTGGATGATTCCGACGACGACCTCATCGCTATGTACGAACAAAAGGAGGCTTATGAAGCCGGTTTGAAAGAACTCGAAGAGGATTACTATACCAGCCGGGGCACAATCAATGACATGGAGTCTGCAATCAGCGAATTACGCAGACGGAAAGATGACACCGACTTCCTATACAATGAGCTAAAAGACAAGAAAAATGCACTAAAATTAGAACTCAACGCCCTCAAGGAACGCTTATCCGTTGAATTCTCCGTTGACATTAACGACCTGTTGGATGCTGATACCGTTCTGCCTGATGAAGACGAGGAAACCTTACAGCAGCGGACGGAAAAACTCAAAAGCCAATTGGACGATTTTGGGGCAATCAACCCGATGGCTATGGAAGCATACCAAGAAATGAACGAACGCTATACGTTTATTATCAAGGAAAAACAAGATTTAATTGAAGCAAAAGATTCCTTACTTCAAACTATCCAGGAGATTGATGATACCGCAAAGGAAAAGTTTATGGAAGCGTTCACGGGTGTGCGCGAAAACTTCATTCACGTGTTCCGTTCTTTATTTAACGAAGAAGACAGCTGTGATTTAGTTTTGACAGACCCGGCCAATCCCCTCGATTCAGACATCGAGATCATCGCGCGCCCCAAGGGCAAGCGACCACTCTCGATAAACCAGCTTTCAGGTGGTGAAAAAACCCTGACTTCCACTGCCCTCCTGTTTTCACTTTACCTGCTCAAACCGGCTCCATTTTGCATATTCGATGAAGTGGATGCCCCCCTCGACGATACCAACATCGACAAATTCAACAACATCATCCGTAGGTTTTCAAACCAGTCCCAGTTTATCATCGTATCACACAATAAGCGAACTATCGCCAGCACGGATATCATCTACGGCGTAACGATGGTGGAACAAGGCGTGTCGCGCGTGGTAGCCGTTGACATGAGGGAAGTTGCGTAATGCCCAAGTTATACTGATGATAAAAACAACCCGATTTATGCTCATTTTTCTTCTTTCCTTGGTCTTGATCGTTACCATCGGAATATCATGGTTTGTACGCCAGCCACAATTCGGGAAATTACCTGCCGGAGATCGACTGGCCCGTATCGAACAATCACCAAATTACCGGAATGGCGCATTCCACAACCAGGAACCAACACCGAATTTCAGCAACGGCGGCAACTTTTTTAACGTATTCTACGAGTTTATTTTCAAGGCTGACAAACGTAATATTCCGACTGATTCCATCCCGCATATCAAAACGGATTTGCATGCCCTGCCACCTGATGAAGATGTGTTGATTTGGTTCGGCCATTCCTCCTATTTCATCCAACTGGACGGAAAACGTATCTTGGTCGACCCGGTATTCAACGGCAATGCCTCGCCGGTATCGTTTACGACCAAAAGTTTCGCCGGAACAAAGGTTTATACCGTCGATGATATGCCGCCCATCGATTTCTTGATCATCACTCACGACCATTGGGATCACTTGGACTACAAATCCGTAACGGGGCTAAAACCTAAAGTATCCCAAGTTTTTTGTCCCTTGGGCGTAGGCGCACATTTGGAATATTGGGGTTATGAGGCGAGTATCCTCCATGAAAGCGACTGGGGCGATACAGCCCAATTACCGGGTGGATTTACACTACATACCACCCCAACAAGGCATTTCTCAGGCCGGGGCCTCAAGCGTAACACCTCGCTTTGGGCTTCTTATGTGCTCGAATCGCCTTCGAAAAAGATATACATCGGTGGGGATAGCGGCATGGGGCCCCATTTTGCCGATATCGGCAAAGAACATGGTCCGTTTGATCTGGTTATCTTGGAAAACGGACAATACAACGCCTATTGGGAGAGCATCCACCTCATGCCTAATCAGATACTCCAAGCGGCCGAGCAGCTCGGAACGAAAAACCTCATGCCCGTACATGCTGCGAAGTTCCCGCTCGCTAACCACGCGTGGGATGAACCCTACCTCGAGATCACCGAGCGAAACAAGAGTGCTGGATTCAGACTACTAACGCCAATAATTGGCGAAGTCGTTCATTTAGCCGATACCACACAAGAATTTACCGATTGGTGGGTAGGGATTAAATAGGATTATGGAATGGGCGTACGCACGTCAATCAAGAAAGCCTTATTACTGATGGTTTTTTTCAATTGGCCTTGGTCGGCATGTTCGCCGAATAGATTCTTGAATATTCCAAACATAATGATGATGGTTATAAGATAGTTCCCATCATGCTTTTTAGCATGCTGGCTTTGTTTCGTGTTCCAATCTGTTCGTGCTATCGATCTGGATCACCTGTAGCTTCTACCTCGTCGTAGTTTATTTTGTCCTCCATACGGATAGGTCCACCATTCCTCTGCGGCATAGCGCAGCTACCCGTGGTACCACATCCCATATTCAGGATTGGCATCAAGGCAAAAAGCACCCCAAACCCGACGATTATCCACATGCCTGCTTTTACCCCCTCCACGATGATAACAATGCCGAGTCCCAATCGGATAACTCGAAGTGTACTCCAGTTAGTCATGATATTCTGTATCATTTCACAATGCTTTTCTCCGGCTACCAAGACAATAACAGACCGGGTAAATCTATATTTGTTAATTATTTACACTCATCCACTCTTTCATTCCAGCCGAGTAGTTTTTCACGTTTTTGAAACCGTACATAGCCAAAAGCGACTGGGCAATGGTCGCACGGTCGCCACTCTGGCAGTGGATGACAATTTGTTTGTCTTTGCTAAACTGTTGCAAATTATCGGGAAGCGTACCCACAAAAATATTTTCCGCGCCTTCAACATGGTAGTTTTCGTATTCCGTGTAACCTCGCACATCGACTATCTGCGTCACGGGTTTGCCAATGTAGGATTTAAACTCCTTTATATCCACGATATCCTGGGTTTCGAGTTCCAATCCCAAATCGTCCACAGCATCGATATAACCATAGATATTATCCAGTCCGATACGCATCAGCTTACGGGTTAAATCTTCCATTTGGTCGCCATTGGCTACGAGTACAAACTGTTGTTGGTAGTCCAGAAGCCAGCCGGCCCAGGTAGAAAACGAATTGTTGCCTTGTATATTGATGCTATTGGGGATAAACCCTTTAGCAAATTCAGTTTTATCACGGGTATCGATTACGGTCAAACCCTTCTCGTACGCCATTAAAAACTCGTCTTTTGTCAGTTTGGGGTGCTTAGGCACTTCGATCAGAAGGGGGCGGTTTACCTTGTTAAGGTGCTTCATCATTGCGAAATACTTCGGTGGTTCGGGCTGTCCTTCCAATAGGAATTGGGTAAACCCTTGCTCGTCGTCGCCATATTGGAACGCCCAGTTGCGTACTTTTTCGTACCCGACCGTTGAGCTGGGCACTGCACCCAATGACTTGCCGCAGGCCGAACCGGCGCCATGTGCCGGCCATACCTGTACATAATCCGGCAACTCTGCAAAACGTTTGATTGACTCGTACATTTGCTTGGCACCGATTTCTTGAGTTCCAATCATACCCGCGGCCTTTTCCAATAAATCCGGACGACCAATATCGCCTACGAAAACGAAGTCGCCGGTAAAAACCATGACGGGCTTGTCGTTCGCCGGATGGTCAGTCAATAAGAAACTGATGCTTTCCGGCGTATGGCCGGGCGTGTGGAGCGTCTCCAACGTCAGGTTACCGACACGAATCATATCCCCGTGTTTTAATCCAACGTGAGGAAACTGGTACTGCCAGTGTTCGCCCCCCTCGTCAGACAGGAATAATTCGGCACCGGTAACGGCAGCTAATTCGCGCGAACCACAAAGAAAATCGGCATGGATGTGGGTTTCGGTGATATGCGTGATTTTCATGTTATTTTGCTTGGCGATGTCCAAGTAAACATCAATATCCCGTTGGGCATCGATAATGATAGCCTCGCCTTTGGCCTGACAGCCGATAAAATAGCTGGCCTGGGCCAAACTCTTGTCGTATACGTGTTGAAAAAACATAGTTTTATGGTTTTATTATTAATCTATTGCAAATTTACGTGCTATGGGCTGCCTAAACGGCAACCTAGGTTACACTCAGAAAAACAATTCTTTGATGAGGATATAGAGGCCCATGATCAGCACGAACCAGCCGAAAGCCGTTTTAAGTTTGTCGCCGGATACCATCCTGGAGAGATAAATACCAATGAATATACCAATTACAGAGAGTACCGTAAATATGCTCAACAACACCCAATCAATAACTGCATCGTCTTGCACATCGCCAATAAATCCCAACAGGGATTTGGCGGCAATGATAAACAAGGAAGTCCCTACAGCGAGTTTCATCGGCATCTTGGCTAGCAGCACCAGGGCAGGGATAATCAAGAAGCCTCCCCCCGCACCTACCAGCCCGGTCAGCGTACCTACTAACGTACCTTCGAGCAAAATCAAGGGGTAATTGTACTGGATTTTCTTCACGTCTTCGGATTCATTGCAACCAGCACAAGGGCGAATCATGGAGATGGAAGCGAATATCATCACGATGGCAAAAAGCACCATTAAAGCAATAGGTTTGGTCATCTGGAGCCCTCCAATGGAAAACAGGACCTCTGGGATAAACGGCAATAAATAAGCACGGGTAAGGTAAACCGCCGCGATGGAAGGAAGTCCGAAAACAAGGGCGGTTTGAAAATCAACCCTATTCTTCAGGGCATTCTGTATACCGCCCACCAAGGACGTC
>CAZXSL010000151.1:0-8409 GCA_964643235.1 uncultured Sphingobacteriaceae bacterium
AACAAGTGTCTAATCTGCTACGAACCGTTTTGTTTCGGTGTTATTACCGTGACTTCCGGGTCGTCAAAAGGAGGATTACGTTTCGTGGTGTTGAGCAATATATGGACGAGTTGCAGAAACTGTTTTACGAGAATAGTTTCAATCCCGCGGAGACACCTGAGGATGTTACTCCAAAAATCCTCGATAATCTCCAACAGGTCAAAAGAGTCCTTATTGACTATCACGATAGTCTTTTTGTAGAAGTGGTTGATGATTTGATACTTAAAGTCAGAACCTTCGGATCTCATTTCGCCACCTTGGATATCCGTCAAGACAGTAGCGCGTTGCGTGCGACATATCAATATTTACTAGATCGACATGCAACCAAGCTCGGTTTGCATGAGGATGTCAGCATGTTGGATGAGGCAGGAAAGCTTGATTTGATACGCATGGAAGACCATGACCTAGACTATGGTGAGGAAGTGGAGCCGCTCGTGAAAGACACACTCGATGTTGTGAGGTTGTTGAAATCCATACAGCAATCAAGTGGGGAACGTGCGGCGCAAAGATTCATTATCAGTAATTGCCAGTATGCATCGGATATACTCCAGCTTGCGGAGCTTTTCCTATGGAGCGGATGGCAGCGTGATTCGTTGACGATCGACTTTGTCCCCTTGTTTGAAACGGTCGGCGATCTGGAACGTGCGGCTAGCGTGATGGAAACATTGTACACGCATCCGCTGTACGCCAAACACCTTCAACTCCGGAATAACCAGCAGACCATCATGCTCGGTTTTTCGGATAGCACGAAAGATGGTGGATATCTGATGGCCAACTGGTCTATTTATAAGGCTAAGATCGAGTTGACCGCCATAGCTAGGAAATATGATGTCGATCTTGTGTTTTTTGATGGCCGCGGCGGACCTCCCGCTCGTGGCGGAGGTAAAACGCACCGTTTCTATGCGTCCATGGGTAGCGAAATTGCTAACGATCATATCCAATTGACAATCCAAGGTCAGACCATTAGCAGCCAATATGGTTCCTATGATACAGCTCAATATAACATAGAGCAGTTGCTGCACGCCGGTTTGGCTTCACATTTCGATCGGAACGGAGGGGATACCTTGACGAAAGAAAAAAAAGACTTAATTGATCAGATGGCAACGATCAGTCATGATAAATTTCTCGCGTTGCGGCATAATCCACTGTTTTTAAAATACCTGGAAGAATACAGTCCGCTTAAATTTCTTTCCCAAATCAACATCAGCAGTCGGCCTGTAAAACGAAACGCGGACAGGGAATTACGGCTCGAAGATTTGCGGGCCATTAGTTTCGTGACGGCTTGGGCTCAATTAAAACAGAATGTCCCCGGTTTCTATGGTGTAGGGTCAGCTCTGAAACACATGGAAGACGAAGGCAGATGGGAGGAGGTAAAAGAACTTTACCAAACATCGGGCATGTTCAAAACGATTATCGACAACTGTATGATGTCCATGTCTAAGTCCAATTTTGACATTACTTCCTACATTGAGCATGATGAGAAGTTTAGCGATTTCTGGAAAGGATTGAGGAAGGAATACGATACGACTGTCGCTTATGTGCTGAAATTGAGCGATAATGAAGTGTTAATGGAAGACTATCCTGTGGAGCGCGAGTCGATTGCCATACGGGAACGTATTGTCCTTCCATTATTGATGATTCAGCGTTATGCTATAAAAAAATTGAAGGGCTTGCAGGAAGGCAGTAAAGAATATGAAACGTTTAGCAAACTTGTAACCCGAACGATTTACGGGGTAGTAAATGCTGGTCGAAATTCGGCGTAGCCATTGAGGAACCAAATCAATGTACGATGGAAACATTTCTAACCTCACCGTTTGATCGTGTTATCTTGAAACTCATTTGAGACAACTGCGGGAGCATGACGGTGTAAAATGAGATGATGTATCATTGCATGCAAGATAGTAAAAGCGGCAAACGAGAGTTGAATTACATCCGTTTTCATTGCATATCACAACAAAATTATCTAAGTTTGTTGCTCGAAAATTAGCGAACAAAATCCGTTTTATTTGGAGTTTGGTTTGGTATAATGTAACCTTCATCCGAAACGGTAATTTAGACAATAAAACTGTAGAACAATCATCCAAATGAGAAAATCAAATTTGTTAGCCGTTGCGGCATTGGGGCTGAGTGTCTTTTTTGCGTCTTGCAATTCCAGCGGACAGCCCGATAAGCGCCAGCTTTACAACAACGAATCCAAAGTTGACACGGAAGCCTATACTTTTTTTAAAACCGTCCACGAAAAAGCGGCCTACGAATTAGCTTATGCTGAGTATGCGGCGGCCAATGGCGCTCCACAGTCGCTTACCAATAGTATTCGTGAGGTTTACGGTGCACTATTGCCTGAGTTGGAAAACATTGCCGCCGAAGCACAAATCATTATCCCTGATCCCGGGCAGTTAATATTCTCGGCAGACGAACTGCACGGCGATAGCTCCCAAGCATTCGTTGTGGCGGACTATCAGACCCGTTTTATTCACGAACAGGGGCAATTGGTTGATCAGTTCAAACGTGCTTCACGAAACACCTATAAGCCGCTTCGTGCATATGCACAGGATAAGTTGTCAGAAGTCCAGCAGCTTTATGTGCAGGCAGGAGGCCAAGAAGATAACGGTGCACACCACTAAATAGAAAAAGCTATGGCAGACAAACGAATCGTTGCAGGTATACTGTCTTACGGCATGTCAGGACAAGTATTCCATGCGCCCTTTTTGGATCAGAAAACACGATTTGAGTTGCGAGCCGTTGTAGAACGCACAAAAAAAAGGGCTTCGGAGCGCTATCCGGACATCATCAGCTACGACTCGGTCGAAGCATTGTTAGATGACGATGCCATCGAGTTGGTTGTTGTAAACACACCTAACGATACCCATTACGAATATGCTTGCAAAGCCTTGGAGGCGGGCAAGCATATTTTAGTCGAAAAGCCCTTTGCTACCACTAGCGCCGAGGCCAAAGCAATTTTTGATTTGGGACGCAAGGTTGGTAAACACGTGATGGTTTTCCAAAATCGCCGTTGGGATAGCGATTTCAAATTAGTCAAGCGGGTTGTCGAGAGCGGCACATTGGGGAATTTGATTGAGTTCCACGTACGTTTCGACCGTTATCGTCCTGAGAAAAGCCATAAGATATTCAAAGAAACTAAAGAACGGGCTGGTAGCGGCGTACTATACGATTTGGGACCGCATTTGCTTGATCAGGTGCTGAGCCTTCTTGGCCGCCCGACCAAGACGATGAAGCTCACAACGACACATCGTCCCGATTCCGAAGTGGATGATTTCTCGTCCTTAGTTCTGTACTATGATAATGGCCCCGTTGTTTTTGTCCATGCAAATTTATTGGTGGCCAATCCCATGCCGGCCTATGTGTTGCATGGCACAAAGGGATCGTTTCAAAAAGATCGGACAGATGTGCAAGAAAATCAGTTGTTGGCAGGAATGTCACCCAAGGATGAGGAATATGGCGTCGAGCCAGCGGGTAAAGAAGGATTGTTGTATGAAGTAAAGGAAGATGGGACGACGGAGATGCGGTACGAACAAGCTCTTAAAGGGGATTATAATCGGCTATTTAACGCTGTTTACGACCAAATCCATCATAACGAACCATTTCCTGTGGCTGAAGAGCAGATTATGTGGCAAATGGAAATACTCGAGCAGGCCGGCTGGAACTCATAAAGGATTTGATACGTGCCTTGTGACGGAACACACATAAATCCGGCTTCTTTGATTTGATTTAACACCAATTTAACCTTATTTTCACTTCGTATTATTAGTATTGGCGTCAACCTTATTATAGCAGATGCAAAACATGACGAAGGGGAAGCTTCCGTTAATAAACCGAGAAATTAGTTGGCTCTATTTTAATGAGCGTGTGCTACAGGAAGCGGCTGATAAATCAGTTCCTTTGGTTGAGCGCCTGCGATTTCTGGCTATCTTTTCATCCAATTTAGATGAATTTTATCGTGTTCGAGTAGCGACGCTCAATCGATTGGCCGACATAAATTCAAAAACACGCACTTTTCTAGGATTCGATCCTCGTAAGATATTGAACGAAATCAAAGATATCGTCGTCAAATTGGAAAAACGGTTCGACTATCTATATGAAAAGGAAATTATCCCCGAACTGGAAGCTGCCAAAATATTTATCATCAACGACAAGCAGCTCAATGTATCGAGAGGTCGTTACGTCCGAGACTATTTTCGTAATCAGGTGCTGCCTAACTTGGTTCCGGTCATGCTCAGCGATATCGATAGCAAGAAGCCGTTTCCGGAACTGACCGACAGGGCAGTATATTTTATCGTCAAATTGACATTTCGGAAAAAAATCAAATACGCCTTGGTCAAAATACCTAAGGAAATTATTCCTCGGTTTTTGATCTTACCGGAACATAAGGAACTCAAGTTTATAATCCTGCTCGACGACATCATCCGATATTGCCTTGATGATTTATTTTTTATTTTCCAATACGACAGTATAGAGGCATACAGTATCCAGTTGACCCGCGATGCGGAATTGGATATGGATGTGCACATGAGCGAGCGGTTTGTGGAGGCTTTGGAACACAGTTTACAACTGCGCGACAAAGGGAGGCCTATGCGCTTGCTTTATGATAACGAAATTCCGGCTGATACGCTAGATTACCTTGTAGGTCGCATGCAACTTATCCCGGAAGCCTTGATCCCGGGTGGTCGTTACCATAATTTTAAGGATTTTATAGACTTTCCCAATGTAGGTGGAGAAGAATTGGAATATCCGCCCATGCGGCAATTGCAAGTCCGTGGTCTGGATTTGGGTAAAAGTATTTTTAACCAGATGGCCAATCGCGATTATCTTGTCAGCCTACCGTACCAGTCGTTTGATTATATCGTCCATTTCCTGCGCGAGGCGGCCATGGACCCGAAAGTAAAAGAGATCAACATTTGCCTTTACAGGCTTGCTGAAAATTCATCAGTCATCAACGCCCTGATAAACGCCGCCCGCAACGGTAAGACGGTCAACTGTCTGATTGAGCTGAAAGCTCGTTTTGATGAGGAAAACAATATTTTCTGGCGGCAAAAACTCGAGGACGGCGGTGTCAATGTCAGCATTGGCATGGTGGAATATAAGGTGCATTCCAAGATATGCCTGGTGTCCCGGAAAGAGAAAGGCAAATTAGTGTACTATGCTAATCTGGCGACAGGAAACTATAACGAAAAAACAGCTAAACAATATTGTGACCACAGCCTGTTTACCACACGGCCAAGCATTACCAAAGATCTCAAGCGTTTGTTTCGGAGCTTGGGAACACAGCAATTCATGGATAACTACCAAGAGATCATAACTTCGCCACTGGAAACCCGAAAAAAACTGTATAAACTCATCGACCAGGAAATAGCGGTTGCAAAGTCGGGTAAGCGTGGATACATGATATTGAAAATGAACAGCCTGTCTGACGAGGGTATGATCCAAAAACTGTACGAAGCCAGTAATGCCGGTGTCAAGATACAGCTTATTGTGCGGGGGATGTGTTGTTTAGTTCCTGGTTTGGAAGGGTATAGCACTCATATTACGATTCGCAGTATCGTTGATCGATACTTGGAACATGCGCGGGTTTGGATTTTTGGCAATGGTGGGGAAGAATTGGTGTTTTTAGCATCAGCTGATTTCATGACACGTAATATTGATAGGCGTGTTGAAGTGGGGTTCCCAGTATATGATGCGGGGATTAAGAAAGAAATACGGGATATCATCAACTTGCAGTTGAAAGATAATACGAAAGCACGGGAGATAAACCAAGCCAACAACAATCGATATATTGGCAGTCGGAGCAAGATAAAACACCGTGCCCAACTCGACACCTATAATTATTTGAAATATAAAACCTGATAGTAAAGTGAGATACGCAGCAATCGATATCGGGTCGAACGCCGTCAGGCTACTGATCGCCGATATCATCCAAAACGACGAAGTCATTTCGTTTAAGAAAAATACGTTAATCCGAGTGCCGTTGCGCTTGGGGGATGATGCCTTTATCAAGCAAGAAATTTCGATATCCAAGTCGGAAGATCTGCTAAAAACGATGTCGGCATTCCGCAATTTGATGGACGTTTACAAAGTCAGTAAGTACATGGCTTGTGCGACATCGGCTATGCGCGAGGCAATAAACGGACCCGATATTGTGGAAAAGGTCAAGGGCACGGGTATTGATTTACAGATCATCGATGGCTCCAATGAGGCGAAGATCATCTACAGCAGCCACCTCGAAAGGCATCTGGAACAAAAGAAAGCTTATTTATACATTGACGTGGGCGGTGGAAGCACCGAGCTGTCGGTTTTTTCAGACGCTAAACTGATAGCCTCTCGGTCGTTTGATATCGGTACCATCCGGATGTTAGACAACAAGGATAAGGAAGAAACATGGGATGCGATGAAACAGTGGACAAAAGAGAATACTAAGCAGTTCAAGAGCGTGTATGGTATTGGCTCTGGTGGCAATATCAACAAACTGTCTCGCTTAGCAAACCAAAACGTAGACAAACCCATCTCATATAACAAATTGAAGGCTTTGTATGCCTACCTCAATTCATTTTCTTTGCGCGATCGCATTAATGTGTTGGGTTTGAACCACGACCGTGCGGACGTTATCATACCTGCTTGCGAAATATTTCTGACATTGATGAAATACGGTAGGCTGCGGCAGATTATCGTGCCCCGTATTGACCTTGTTGATGGAATCGTGCAGATGTTGATTGAGGAGGGAGAGGGGATAAGATAACAAGAGGTTATGATTCGGGGTTACTCCCCAAACTGTACAAAGACAAATCTTTTTTTGTGCCATGATTGAACACCACAGGCTTTTCATTAACAAGGCCTGTTGGAATTTTAGAACCTGAATTTTAAATTGTTAGATTAGGTTTTTTTACTGGATGACATTCGTGAAGAACCAAGTCCACCGAATACGTTCATTCCATTTTGATTTTTTGTTCTCTTATTACACATGACACTACAGGGCTGCCTCCCGAACAATCGCTGTGGAAACAACAAATTTTCCGATTTGCAAAACAAAAAAATAACCTTACTTTTGCACCAACTCAAGCCCGGGTGGCGAAATTGGTAGACGCACCATCTTGAGGGGGTGGCGCACTAAGTGCGTGGCAGTTCGAATCTGCTCCCGGGCACAACGAAAACGCCCTTGCGAAAGCAAGGGTTTTTTCATTTAAAGGGTGTGCCGGGCTTGCTTGCGCACACCCTTTAAATGAAAAAAACATAGGCACGCAGTGCCGGACATTTTCCGTTGTGGCTTTCCCACCCAAAGATGGCTGCGCCATCGTGCAAGGGATTGGGCGGGGCAGCCAATCTGCTCTCGGGCACCAATCGTACAGAGCCTGTTTACTACTGGCGAACAGGCTTTTTTCATCTCTGCTAGAGAGGAAAGTTCAGGAGTATAGACTCAGGGAACGAAGTAATTTAGCGACGAAGGTTTTTGCAATATGACGTGGGAAGCGGTGGCACGTGAGAGCAGCGACTTTTTTTTTGGCGTGCAGCTGATCCGCTCTGACAGCACTTCCAATAGTGATTAAAACACGTATTCGTAGAACCCATCTTTGCTTTCCAATTCGGTGTAACCGTCCATTAAGAATTGATCGACCTTACGTGCACATTCACGACCTTCTGAAATAGCCCATACGACAAGTGATTGTCCCCGGCGCATATCTCCAGCAACAAACACATGGGGTATAGATGACTGATATAGGCCTTCCTGCGCCTTTACATTCCCGCGCCCGTCAAGTTCGACACCGAGTTGTCGAAGCAATCCCTCGTGTTGAGGATGGAGAAAGCCCATGGCCAAGCAAACCAATTCGCACGGTATCTCGCGCTCACTATTTTCAATTTCCTGGAACTTAACCGGCCTGCCGAGAGCATCCTTTTCCCATTCTAAATCAGCTACGACAGCGCCTTTCAGCTTTCCATTTTTGTCGCCCACGAATCTTTTGGTCACGATGGCCCAATGGCGATCGCAACCCTCATCGTGTGATGTTGTTGTTTTCAACAGGATGGGATAGCTCGGCCAAGGCATGGCTTCATTGCGGCTCTGAGGGGGCTGTGGCATCAATTCAAATTGGGTTATAGATTTAGCACCCTGACGATTAGAGGTGCCCACACAGTCTGACCCCGTATCGCCTCCACCTATAACTAAGACATTTTTATCAGTAGCCAAGATGTCGGTTTCCATAAAGGCAGATCTGCCGATACGTTTGTTTTGTTGTTTGAGGAATTCCATTGCAAAATGAACGCCTTTAAGTTCCCTGCCGGGAATGGGCAAGTCGCGTGGAATGCTCGAACCACCCGCGAGGACCACGGCGTCGTATGACTCCAATTCGCCTGAGGGGATAT
>CAZXSL010000152.1:0-8391 GCA_964643235.1 uncultured Sphingobacteriaceae bacterium
GGATTATTCCATGCGTACATGGATTAACCCCGAAAAATTAGCCGTCTATAACCTGATACCCCAAGATGTCATCAGCGCCATACGCGACCAGAACTTTGAAATTGCACCGGGCCGTTTTGGCGAAACCTCTGACGAGGTTTTTGAAACCGTACTTCGCCACCGGGGACGTTTTAGCACACCCGAGGAGTTCGAAAACATCGTCATCAAGACCAACGAGGACGGTTCCGTCCTATACCTACGCGATGTGGCTCGCGTTGAGTTAGGAGCCTCCAACCTGGGAAGTGATAACAAAGTAAATGGATATCCGGGCCTGACACTCAACATCACACAAACCAGCGGATCCAATGCCCGGGAAATTGATGTCGAAGTGCGTAAAGTACTTGAACGCCTGGCCTTAAACTTTCCCGAAGGGATCGAATACGAAATCACATATAGCGTACGCGATCAAATTGACCAATCCATTTCCCAAGTTCGGAATACTATCTTCGAGGCATTCATCTTGGTATTCATCATCGTATTTATCTTTTTGCAGGATTTCCGGTCCACCCTGATACCGGCTATAGCCATCCCGGTGTCGTTAATCGGTACGTTTTTCTTCCTTTATCTCTTCGGATTCTCCATCAACGTGCTGACCATGTTTGCATTGGTGCTTTCCATTGGTATCGTGGTCGACGATGCCATCGTGGTAGTCGAGGCGGTGCACCAGAAGATGGCTCGCTCCAACCTGCCGGCAAAGCAAGCTACCGTATCAACCATGAGTGAAATTACCGGCGCGATTCTATCCATCACAATGGTCATGGCCGCCGTATTTTTACCTGTGGGCTTTATGGATGGACCGGCCGGGCTGTTTTACCGGCAATTTGCTTATACCTTGGCTACGGCAATCTTAATTTCGGCTTTGTGTGCGCTAACCCTTAGCCCCGCCTTATGTGCCCTACTACTGAAAAACCCACATTCAGAAGGAGCTAACGACGGGGATACACTGGAAGCAGCGAAGCCAAAAAGCAAGTTTACTCGTTTCAAAGACAAATTTTTCATTGCGTTTAACCGAGCGTTCGACGCATTTACAACAAAATACATCAATGCGCTCCACGCTCTGATCAAACATTGGAAACTAAGCCTCGTCGGGTTAGTTGTTATCGTAGCCTTAGGCTTTTTTGCCATGAGCCGTACCCCAACCGCATTTATCCCGACCGAGGACGACAGCTTCATTACGTATTCCTTAGCCATGCAGCCGGGTGCGTCGTTGGCACGCACGACCGAAGTACTGCGCAAGGCCGACAGCATTTTGCTACAACGGGAAGCCATTTCCGGCATGACCAACGTCTCAGGCTACAACGTGATTGATGCGAGTGCCAGCCCCGCCTTTGCCGTAGGCTACATCAATCTCAAACCGCCCAAGGAACGCGGGGATATCCAAGATATCAATGCGTTCATGGATACGATACGCAAAGATTTGGATCAGATCCACGAGGCAACATTTAGTGTATTCCCCAGGCCTACCGTACAAGGATTTGGCGACTTTTCGGGGTTGGAACTGGTATTGCAGGACCGCATGGGTGGCTCCTTCCAGGATTTCAGCTCGGTAGCAGATAGCTTCATCAGCGAGTTGGAACGCCGTCCCGAAATTGGAACGGCCTATACCCCATTCAAAGCCAACTTCCCACAATATGAGTTGGAAATAAATCAAGTAAAAGCTAAAGCACTAGGCGTAAACGTACGCGACTTGATGACAACCATTCGGGCATATTACGGCCGCGTGCAAGCTGGTGATTTCAGTCGGTTTGGCCGACAATATCGGGTGTATATGCAGGCCGACTTCGATTATCGCGCCGAGCCGGAGTCGTTTAAATCCATTTTCGTACGGAATAACCGGGGCGAAATGGTGCCGGCCAATACGTTGATAACGTTGAAAAAAGTGCAAGGACCAGAAAACGTGAACCGTTACAATCTCTTCAACGCGATAACCATTAATGCCACACCCGCTGATGGTTATAGTACAGGACAAGCCATGAAAGCCGTAGAGGAAGTGGCAGGTGGCAACCTACCCGGAAATTACAGTTATGAATGGACGGGTATGAGCCTGGAAGAAAAGGAATCGGGAAACCAAACCGTATTGATTTTTATTTTAAGCATCGTCTTCGTATACTTTCTCCTAGCAGCCCAGTACGAAAGCTATATCCTACCATTTGCTATCTTACTTTCAGTGCCGGTAGGCTTACTCGGCGTATTCCTAACGATCAACTTGGTTGGGCTAGAAAACAATATTTACGTACAAGTCGGCCTTATCATGCTCATCGGTCTATTGGCCAAAAATGCGATTTTGATTGTTGAGTTTGCCGTGCAGCAACGGCGGTTGGGTATGCGTATTTACGAGTCGGCAATCGAGGGCGCACGTATGCGGCTACGTCCTATACTGATGACATCCCTTGCTTTCGTGGCCGGGATTATCCCCCTGATGTGGACGGTTGGGCCTTCGGCACAAGGCAACCATTCCATTAGTTTTGGAGCAGCCGGCGGGATGTTATTCGGAGTTACATTAGGCGTTTTCATCATCCCGGTTTTGTACACCATCTTCAAGCAACTGGACGAGACTGTCAAAGCCAAATTCAATAACGAGGAGGGTAAACAATGAAACTTATCAAACAGCACATATTCACGATACTCGCCCTGATTCTATTGGCGAGTGGATGTAAAGTAGGTAAGGATTACGTACGCCCGGAGACCAATCTACCACCAGCATACCGCAGTGGCAGCAGTTTGACCGACAGTACCGGGTTAGCCGATATCTCTTGGCGTGATTTTTTTAACGACAGTGCTCTTATCGACCTAATCGACAGCGCATTAGTTAAAAACTACGACATACAGAAAGCATTGAAAAACATCGAAATAGCGAACCAATATGTACGTCGTTCCAAAGCCGCTTTCTTTCCGCAGGTAGAAGCTGATGTCGGCATCAACCAACAAAGGCGGTCGGAAAACTTCTATTCCAGCCCTTCGTCTGGGTGGTATGGCGACCGCGGCCCGGACGAAAACCCTCCGGATGTACTATACAACTATCAATCCCAATATTATTCGATACTGGGCACCAGTTGGGAAATCGACATCTGGGGCAAACTGCGGCGCCAAAAAGAAAGCGCAATTGCCGAATACCTGCAAACCGACGAGGCACGCAAGGCCGTCCAGACCTCGCTTATTGCCGCTATTGCAGATGGATATTACAATTTGCTTATGCTCGATGCGCAAATGGAAGTGGCCCAGCGCAACCTGCGACTCAACGACAGCACCCTGCGCATCGTAAAATTGCAATATGCCGCTGGCGAAGTTACGGCATTGGCTATCCAGCAGACCGAATCGCAGATGCTAATCGCCGCATCGCTCATCCCTTCGTTGGAACAGGAAATCGCTATCCAGGAGAACACGCTAATGGCCTTAACCGGACAAATGCCAGACGGTATTTTGCGATCGTCCAGCCTCATCAGCCTACCTACGGATGAGTTATTCTCCGTAGGCGTACCACTGCATTTAATGCGCAACCGGCCTGACGTGCGTTCAGCTGAACTGTCACTTCAAGCGGCCAATGCGAAAGTGGGGGTGGCACAAGCTATGCGTTACCCATCGCTAACCATCAGTGCAAACGTTGGGCTTAATGCCATGATGCCCCAAAACTGGTTCAGTATTCCTGGATCGCTCCTCGGCGGTTTCGTGGGCGGCATAACCCAACCGGTTTTTTCAGGCCGACGGTTGAAAACCCAACACGAAGTTGCCAAACTGGAGCGTGACAAGGCCGAGCTAGACCTCCACCAAACGATACTGGACGCAACGACCGAAGTATCCAATGCACTAATTATGGTTCAAAAATTGGCCGAACGGTACGAAATATCCGAACAACGGGTGGCCACTTCTAAATTAGCCGTGGAAAATGCTAACTTGCTCTTCCGAAGTGGCTACGCAAGTTACCTCGAAGTCATAACTGCACAATCAAATGCGCTGAACAGTGAATTGGACTTGACCAGCATCAAACAAAGGCAATTGAATGCCAAGGTCGAACTTTACCGTACACTGGGTGGCGGCTGGAGATAATGAAAAATAAATGGGATACACATGAAAACGATAGACTCTTTTAAATCGTCAATCAAATCGGGCGAAAAACCTAGCGGTCTCTCCCCTGCTTTACAAGCACTATGGCACGATGGGCAGGGCGACTGGCAAAAGGCACACTCCATCATCGATCACTTAGACGATCCGGTATCAGCGCACGTGCATGCTTACCTGCATCGCAAGGAAGGGGATATTTGGAATGCGGATTATTGGTACGCACGTGCCAACCGCGTCAGACCGGCCCATTCCTTACATGATGAGTGGGAATCCCTATTGGCTGAGTACATGCTTAATTCAACCGGCTAATCGGCAGGTTCATCCGAAATAACCATACGAAGTGTAATAGCTGTCTGTGCACTAAAATAACCCAATGCCCCTCCACTAATATTAGAAGGCGGGTTAGCTGGTGCAGCAGCACCGGGGTTTTGCATCAACACGCCGTACCAGTACCGATAGATATTTTCGTCGATTTGGTTTCTTTGGATAGCAATATCGTCCCCGACTTCCAGATCAATATCCATGCTAATTAAATCATGCGTGACGTAGCGTCCGTTATTGAATTTATCGTTGAATACACCAACATTCATGAACTCAGAACCATTTACGGACATTCGGTATCCGAAGTAATTCGGCGTGTCGGAAGGGTCTTGGAAATGGACATGCAGCGCCTTACGCGACACCCCAAAGAACTCGCCCGAAGAGCTGGATACCGAATCAATAGTCAAATAAGTAGGCATGGTTGATTGAGCCGTATATTCGGAACCATCCACGTTGACGTTTAACGTATAGGTCATTCCAGGCATTCCACGAAGCCTATTGGTGGTATACACCCCCGGTTCAGACTCCATAAAATCGTATTGCCGCCCCAGGTTATCGCTGATGGTTATTTGGGCCATCGACACCGGTTCATACGGCCTAACGTCGCTAAAAGAAACCGTACGACTGACCCTAACCGTTTGACTATTCGTCCCATTAATAATTTCAGACTCGATCACAATTCGCGGATCCGCATCGTTCAGATCGATATCGATAATATCTTCGCAACCGGCGAACAAGCACACAAACAAAACGAAAACGATATTTTTCCAACCACGCATACGCTCAAAATTTAAAGTTCCACGTCACGGAAGGGATGATACCAAACAATGCAAGCCGATAGGTTTCGGTTAAGTTGGGGTTTGCCTCGCTTTCCCTAAAATCAATGATATAGGCATTTTTCCGATTATAGGCATTATAAATCCCAAAAGTCCAACTCGATTTGAAATTTTTATCAGGGTTGCCTTCCAACGTTGCACCGATATCCAAACGATGGTAATCGGGCATCCGATAACCATTACGCTCGGTATAGTACCACAATGTTTGTCCGCCAACTTGGTATTTACCGCTCGGGAAGGTAACGGCATTGCCCGTACTGTACACAAATGTCGTAGACAAGCTCCACCGTGGCGACAAGGTGTAGGTAGCCACCGCAGACAGGTCGTGTGTGCGATCTTGCCTGGCTGGGAACCAGCTTCCACTATCGATATCATCAAACTGGCGCTCACTGCGCGACAGTCCATAACTCAACCAACCGCTCAACCGTCCCCGACGTTTACGTGCGTACAACTCAATACCATAGGCACGCCCGATACCAAACAACAATTCGGATTCGATAAACTCATTGGCCTGAAGATCGGCGGCCTCCCGATAGTCAATTTGATTGCGCATATCTTTGTAATACGCTTCAACAGACACCTCATAGCGGTTATTATCAAGATTTTGGTAATAACCCATAGCCAGTTGATCGGCAATCTGGGGGCGGATGTTGTTGCTACTCATAACCCAGGTGTCTGTCGGCAAAGCCGAGGTCGAATTGGAGAGCTGGTGCAAGTTTTGGGTATTGCGATTGTATGAAGCCTTCACGCTGTTGTCGCTTCCCAATTCATAGCTTAACGACAAAAGAGGCTCCAGATGAACATAGAGATGTACTGTTTCTTTCCGAGCAAAAAACTTCGAATCCACGACATCCCCATCCCGGTCATACGTATAAAATGTCCCCGGGCCAAACAGCAAGAAGCTATTAAGGCGAAGTCCATAGGTAATGTTCAACTCCGTACGGGGGCGCCATTCGTGCGAGACGTAACCGGCCAACTCCAAGCCACGCCGATGATCCAGTTTCAAACTGTTGACAGGGCTACTATCGTTAGCAGCAATTTCGGATGGTGAAATACGTTGGAACAAGCCGTTGACGCCAAACCGTATGGTATTGCTGTTATTGGCCACGAACTGGAAATCTTGCTTAAGGTTGGTATTCTGGATGTTGGATGAAATGCGGAAATTTAAGGATTCCTGCCTCAGATTTACGTTATAATTGAAATCGCTGTATACGGCCGTCGTATTGGAAAACAAGCGATTACTGAAAATGTGGTTCCAGCGGAGCGTTGCCGTCGCATTCCCCCAATCAAAATCAAACAAATCCGAATAGCCCAACAAATCTTTCCCAAAATAACCCGAGGCAAACAGCGTGTTCCGTTCGTCAAAACGATAATTAGCCTTCAAGTTGAGGTCGTAGAAAAACATTCGGGTTTGATTGATTTCCTCATCTTTGGATAGTTTGAGAAACATATCCGCGTATGTGCGGCGCCCGCTGACCATAAATGAACCTTTGTCTTTGACAATCGGACCCTCTACCTTTAACCTGGAAGCGATAAGCCCGATCCCTCCTTCCACACCGTAGCGTTTATTGTTTCCATCTAACATGGAAATATCCAGTACGGACGACAAGCGCCCCCCGTATTGGGCCGGCGAACCGCCCTTATACAAGTTTACGTCTTTTATTGCATCGGAATTGAATGTCGAGAAAAATCCGAAAAGATGTGAAGCATTGTAGACGATAGCCTCGTCAAGTAACACGAGGTTTTGGTCGCCGGCACCACCCCGCACAAAGAAACCGGTACTGCCCTCGCCTCCACTCATCACACCCGGTAGTAGTTGAATGGTTTTAAGCACGTCTTGCTCTCCGAACAAAACGGGTACCCGCTTGATATCTTGAATCGACACATTAGCCACGCCCATCTGTGGATTGATAATATTATCCCGAGTAGAAACCGTGGAAACCACAACCTCCTCGATGACCTCGCCCGCCTGCATATCGACCCGAATGCTGCTATCTTGTGCCAATTCCAATGCTTGAACCTGTGTTTGGTAGCCCACCCGTGACAAAACAAATTCATATGTCCCGATGGGTAAGGTAATCGAAAAAAAGCCGTATGAATTGGTTTGGCTCGAAAGGTCCCCATCGTTACGGACGCGAACATTGACTCCATTTAACGTTTCGCCCGATGCTGCATCGTATACATACCCACTCAATGTAGCCCGCATTTGCGAATACGCGGATATAGGAAGAAAAACCGACAAGGAAGCGAGTATGGCAAAAAAGAAGAAAATAGACCCCACTACATTCATATTAATTGAATATGGCTGCGCCCCCCGCTCGTTGCATGCATTGCCATGAACGCACTACGGTTCTGCGGCCATCAAAGGTAAGGTTAATACACAGCAATCGGTAATTAGTTTGATAAAACTAATGTAAAATAACATATAAAACTCCTGTCTAGCAATGAACTCCAACCAAAACCGAGGATTATTGCCACGTAATATTATTCCACAAATTCAGTCAAACTTCCTTAAAATCCGCAATTCTTTCGTATTATTGGCCCACATATTAAAACACAAAGAATTCATTATGCTTATTAAGAACGTAAAGTCAGTAGCCAGTATCGTGACCCTGTCAACGATATTGTTCTCCTGCTCCTCAAGCACCGGAAACGAAAATGCAACATCCGTGGACACCCCGGAACAAGAAAGTGAATGGCGGGTATTATTCGACGGAGAAACCACGAACGGATGGCACACTTACCTTCGAGACACGGTAGCCGATGCATGGGTTGCTGTAGACGGAGAATTACGGTTTAACCCCGACGTCGATCGCAGCCAACGCGGGGATATCGTTACAGATGCGGAGTTTGAAAACTTCGAACTGGAATTGGAGTGGAAAATTTCGGCCGGTGGCAACAGCGGTATCATTTTCGGCGTACACGAAGACCCCCAATACCGAGCAACGTACCTGACAGGGATGGAGATGCAAGTGTTGGACAATATCGAAGCTGCAGACAACCAAATCGAAACCCATTTGGCCGGTTCGCTTTACGACATGATTGGCTCGCCTGAGGTCTCACAACCGAAAGTCGTGGGCGAATGGAACCAAGTACGCATCCGAAAAGACAACGGACAATTGACTTTTTGGCTTAA
>CAZXSL010000153.1:0-8310 GCA_964643235.1 uncultured Sphingobacteriaceae bacterium
CAATTGCTCGGCACGGATGTGGTAAGCCTCCACGTTTTTCAAGCCTATTGCCGATGCGACTTCCCGCACAACTTTAATTTTTTTGCCGATGGAATCAACAAGGTGGAACTCGACCTCAGGAAATAGGATGGCCAATGGAATACCTGGAAAACCACCCCCTGTGCCCACATCCAATATGCGTGTGCCGGCAACGAAAGAAAGCGTTTTGGCTATACCCAGTGAATGGAGAACATGATGCAAATACAAGCTTTCGATATCCTTACGGGATATGACGTTGATTTGCGCATTCCAATGGGGATACAACTCCCCCAGCATGTCAAATTGCCGCTTTTGCTGCTCGGAAAGCTTGGGAAAGTAATGGTATATGATATCGACAGATGGGTTTAACATGGGCTATTGTATATGGCGTACCGACAGGCAGATCGTGTTCTCGGTTCTTTAGATTTTTATTCCTTGCTCTTCGCTTTTCAATCCTTTGGCTCTTACTTCCACTGTATATCCTTCTTAAACAGCGCAAAGAATCCATTGGTACAAATATAGAAATAGTACAAGATATCGAGAAAGGGCAGCCACCAGATTAGGTGCTTGACTTGTAGTTTTTTCATAATTGGAAAGTATACCAGTATCTGGGTAACGAGTCGGAGGGCATACATACCGACAACATAGGGCCAGGTAGCCGGGAAGATACATACCGTGACGACGGCCAGCAGGTAAAATAACACTGCGGAAACCAATTGGCGTGCCAGCATGTGCCGATGTTTGGGTTTATACGCTTTGGAAGCTCCGGCATGCCGTGTTTTTTGCCGGTAATAGGTATTGAATGTGTCCTTGGGCTTGCTCCATATATGTGCGTCCCGATCGATGCATATTGCCGTATTTACGCGTGTTGCATTTTGGTTAACAAATAAATCATCATCCCCTGATGGGATGTGCATGTGTGCGGCAAAGCCTTTTCCGGCAAAGAAAAGGGATTTGGTATAGGCCATGTTGCGCCCCACGCCCATGTAGGCATTGCCTTTGAGGGCATATGAAAGGTAGCTCATAGCCGTGTGGTAAGTCTCGAATTGTATAAGTAAACCCAGTAAGCCGGGCGATTTGAAATAGGGGGAGTATCCCAGTACGATTTGCTTGTCGCCGCCGAAGGATGTGGCCATTTTTTTTAACCATTGGTCGGATTGGGGTTGGCAGTCGGCATCGGTGAAAACAAGATGCTCGTACTTTGCGCCCTTGACACCGAGCGAAACAGCAAATTTTTTTCCGTGCTTGAGCCGGATGTGTTCCGCAATTTCGATGACCCGGAGATTCGTGTGTGTTTCGGTCAATTCCTTCAGCAGCCATTTGGTGTCATCTTCCGAAAAATCATTGACCAGAATAACCTCAAACTCGGGATAATCTTGACTGAGGATGGCAGGGAGGTAGTTGCGGAGGTTTTCTTCCTCGTTGCGTGCGCATATGATGACCGAAACGGGGGGCAACGGTTCTTTTGCCTCGGTTTTGGAGCGATATCGCGCCAGTTTGCTGTAAACGAACAGGATGTAATACAGTTGGAAAAGCAAGAACAACCCACATGCACCCAGCAGGAGGTAAGGAAGGTATTGGTCCAAAAGTAAGTTTACGTCCATAAGCGCCAAATATACTATTTGTATGTGAATAGCGATAAGGTTTTTGCAGGTCTATAATCAAAAAAAGGTTGTCCCGCCATAGACAGCCGGACAACCTTTTTTTATAAGGTGCGGATGGGTTCGCTTTTGCGCGAACTATTTCTTTTCCTTCTCGTAGGCGGCATTTAGCGCCTGAAGCACTTCTGTTGTGATCTCCAAGCTCTCGTCAGCATAAAGAATGGACGGACTCGCGGTCGAGTACGTCAATACAAATTTGTACCCGTTTTCTTTAGCGTGCTCTTTCAGGTACTCCGTGATTTTAGTGTACAGTTTTTCGTTTTCGTCCGCCTCTTCCTGTGCAAAGGACGCACCTGCGTTTTGCTGGTGGCGTGCCAGTTCGTCCTGCTTGCGTGCCAGACGTTCCTCAGTGCTTTGCCTGTCGGCCGCGCTCATGGTAGGCGCCTTTTGCTGGTAGTCGGCTATTTCGCGTTGGAATGCTGTGCTCCGGTTTTGTAGGTCGGTTTGGGCTTTCTGTGCCTTTTCTTCTAGTCTGGCACGGATTTCCTTGAAGTACTCATAGTTTTCCAGGAGGGAGTCCGAATTGACATAAACGATTTGGTTGGCCGCAGGGTGTGCAACTGTCGAATCCGATGAGCCCGTTGCTGCATTGCCTGGGTTTGTTCCTTGATTGCAAGATGCCATCACTGCTACTGACGCTACAGCCGCCCCGGCCTGCAAAAAGGATTTAAACGTTTTTTTCATCTCTTACGTAATGTTTTAACAAGTTTTTTCAACAAGGGCAAACCTAAGATAAAATTCCCGAAAACATGAAAAATATTTGCTTTTCCTTGTGTCAGACTCCCAAGGGTGATAAAAAATAAAGCCACAAATTCATCACTTGTGGCTTTCCATGTTTGTAAGTCGGTATTATCCTAAGTAAGACTTCAATATCCTGCTGCGGGAGGTGTGACGGAGACGTTGCAACGCTTTGTCTTTGATTTGGCGTACACGTTCGCGTGTCAGGTTGAACTTCTCGCCGATCTCCTCTAGGGATAGTTGGTGGTTGACACCACTCAGGCCAAAGAACAGGATAATGATTTCACGTTCCCGTTCGGTCAGTGTGGCCAATGAGCGTTTGATCTCCTCGGATAGGGATTCGTCGATGAGCGTGCTGTCCGTGTCGGGATCCGCGTTTTCCAAAACGTCAAGTAACGTGTTCTCTTCGCCCTGTACGAACGGAGCGTCCATCGATACGTGCCTGCCGGAATTGCTCAGTGTGTCAGATACCTTGTCTACCGTGGTTTCCAGAATGTCAGCTAACTCCTCGGGTGATGGTTCGCGTTCGTATTCCTGTTCCAATTTGGAGAACGCCTTGCTGATCTTGCTCAATGATCCCACTTGGTTCAGCGGTAAGCGAACGATACGGGATTGCTCGGCGATAGCCTGCAAGATTGACTGGCGGATCCACCAAACGGCATACGAGATGAACTTAAACCCTTTTGTTTCGTCAAAGCGTTTGGCGGCTTTAATCAAACCGAGGTTGCCCTCGTTGATTAAGTCGCCCAAAGTCAATCCCTGATTCTGGTATTGCTTGGCAACGGAAACGACGAAGCGTAGGTTGGTTTTGGTCAAGCGTTCCAAAGCCGCTTGATCCCCTTCCCGAATCTTCTGGGCAAGAATAACCTCCTCTTCGGCGGTAATTAAGTCTACTTTGCCGATCTCATGCAAGTACTTGTCTAACGACTGCGACTCGCGATTGGTGATCGATTGCGTAATTTTGAGTTGTCTCATTGAATAATTTAACGTTCCTTTCTTCCTTAAAAAGTCTGCAAAAATACGAAGAATTTCTAATAAAATAACCCTTTCAGATAGAAAAAGTTTCTGATAGTGAGGAAATTAACTTCGACGGCCTTCACGTTTTGTTGTAGCAAAAAGCGATCCATTTTTGCTTTCACACAAGATTGTGATAAAACCTGACATTTCAGTGATTGTAAGACGTTGGTGGGCGCACGGCGAATTCCCGATATTTTCGTGTTTGCAATGGATAGATATCCGTTGATAAGTGCTTTTCCATGAAGAAAAGCCAAATCCTCCAAAAGATAGGCACACTGTGCACCTAGGTGATACACTGAGAACGAAATCACCGAGGCCAAGGAGTGCTTAGTTTGTCTCCATCCCAGCGACACGATGTCAGTTTGTGTCATGTAGCGGGGACGGTATCGCTTGACTCACCATCGGCCAGTCGGTACCCTCGTAAGAACTCCGCGATATCCATCCGTTTTTTTCCCTCAATTTGCACTTCCAACAGGTGTATGTATCCGTCCATACACGCAAATTTAAGATAGGTTTTACCGTCGCTAAGGTATGCGCCCGGACGGGAGTCGTGATGGACGGTTTCCATTTTTGCCTTGAAAATCTTCAGTGTTTTGCCGTCCAGCTCAGTAAACGCCGTCGGGTAGGGGCTCAGCCCACGGATGAGGTTGTGAACCCGTGCTATAGGCTGCTTCCAGTCGATTTCACAGTCGGGTTTGAAAATCTTGGGCGCATGTCGCAGTTCGATGCCGGCAGCAAGTGCTTCCTGTGGATGTGGGGTCACTTTGCCGCCTTCGATTGCTAATACGGTTTTGAGGAGTAAGGCCGCGCCGACTTCCATGAGCTTGTCATGTAGATCTCCGGCCGTATCATCAGGCTCGATGTCAACTTGTTCGGTGAATAATATGTTGCCGGTATCAATCTCGTGCTGCAACAGGAAAGTCGTGACTCCGCTCTGGGTTTCCCCGTTGATGATGGCGTGGTTGATGGGGGCTGCACCCCGGTATTGGGGTAGCAGTGATGCGTGTAGATTGACCGTGCCGTGTTGTGGCATGTCCCACACGACTTGAGGAAGCATCCGAAAGGCGACAACGATTTGTAGATCGGCCTTCCAAGCTGCTAATTGGGCCAAAAAATCGGGGTTTTTAAGCTTTTCTGGCTGCAATACCGGAATATGGTGTGCTAAAGCATATTTTTTGACGGCTGATTGCTGGAGCTTTTGCCCACGTCCGGCAGGTTTGTCCGGAGCTGTGATAACGCCCACGACTTTCTGGCCTGCCTCGACTAGCGCAGCGAGCGAAGCAACAGCAAAATCAGGGGTTCCCATGAATACGATTCGCATAATGTTTCTTATTTCAGTGTACGGACGATGTAATTTCTTTACCTTTGCGAAGGTACAAATTATATCACTTGACTTGAATTTTCCTTTCTTTTTGGCTAAACGGATTATCGGGTCTGGCAAGCGGACTTTCTCGAAATTCATCGTAAGGGTGGGGGTTGGTGCCATCGCCATTGGTATTGCTGCCATGATTTTGGCCGTGGCCGTGTTGAACGGCTTTAAAGGAGAGGTAACGGCTAAACAGCGCGGTTTTTTCGGGGATGTCGATGTAACGAAATACAACCTGAATAACTCATTTGAGAACACACCCTTCTACCTCCGGAATGATAAACTAACTGAATTAAAGGCATTACCTGGCGTTACGGGTATACAGCGATACGCGACCAAAGCGGGCATCATCAATGTCAATGGCGAAGTGGAAGGGGTGGTGTTGAAGGGGATAGACGAGCACTATGACCAAGGATTTATCGCTTCGGTTCTCGTTGCAGGCAAAACTATTGATTTTGCGGACAGTACCCAGGCCATGACCCAAGTCATTATCTCCGGGCATACGGCATCGCGCCTACTTTTGGATGTGGGGGATGCTTTTGTTATGTATTTCGTACAGGAGCCTATTCGGAGGCGCAAGTTGGAAGTCGTTGGTATTTATAACACGAGTGCCGAGGAACTGGATAAAGTGTATATCATTGGTGCGTTGTCACTCATACAGCGGCTCAATGATTGGGACGAAGCGGAGGTTGGGGGGTATGAGTTGTCCGTTTCGGATTTCGAACGTGTAGGCGATATTACGGAACAAATCAACGATATCCTGCCCTTAGATGTGGACGCCATTAGCCTGCGAGACCGGTTTCCCGAGATTTTCCAATGGCTGGATCTGCTTGACGGTAATCCGCAGATTATCCTTATCCTGATGATGGTGGTGGCGAGTATCAACATGATATCAGCTTTGCTCATTATCATTCTCGAACGGACGAACATGATCGGTGTGCTGAAAGCCCTAGGCTATACGAATGGTGGTTTGCAGCAAGTGTTTTTGTACAATGCGGCTTACCTTATCGGCTTGGGTTTGCTGATAGGCAATGCTATCGGCCTCGGCCTGTATTTTTTTCAAGCCACAACACAATACATCAAGCTTGACGAGGCATCGTACTATGTGTCGTACGTGCCGGTAGCCATTAGCTTTTGGGAAATAATCCTGTTGAATATAGGTGTGTTAGTTGTTTCCCTGCTTGTTTTATTAATTCCCTCGTATTTGATTAGTCGCGTGAGCCCGGTTAAAGCAATCCAATTTAGATAGGTGGCAAGAGCCATCGTGCTAGTGTAGTCGGAGCTTTCCAAGTTTTTCGCTGAAATCGAAGTCTACACTCGTAGCGGTAATCGATTTCGTTTGCTGCACTCCGCTCGAGAAGGTAAATCGAATTGCTTCGTTCATCTTAGTTGATTTGTCAACAAAATAGGTGTGGACCAACAATCAAAAAACCAAGGGCTTGGCCCAATTTTGGCAGCTGTGTCCAAATGCTTTTGGCTAAAATGGAATTTTCTTCAACACCAATGAAGAATCACACAAAAATCCCTACTTTCGTTATGCAACATGATAATACGATAAAAATGGATATGACCATGGATATAGCCGTACGGCAACTGACAAGAAAGGACTACAACGACTTGCGTGATTCGATGACCGAGGCATACCAAGGCGCTGCGGGTGGCGTTTGGACACGATCGGCGATTGTAGATCTAATAACACTGTTTCCAGAAGGCCAGTTGTGTGTTGATGTCAACGGGCAGGTGGTGGCCTGTGCACTGTCCATTATTGTCGATTACCGAAAATGGAGTGGCGGTTCTTACCATGATATTATTGATGAAGGCAAGTTTAGTGCCCATGATGCCGATGGCGATGTGCTTTATGGTATTGAGATTTTTGTCCATCCGGAATTCCGTGAGTTACGCCTGGGTAGGCGTTTGTACGATGCCCGAAAGGAATTGTGCGAAGCACTCAACCTTCGTGGTATCATCGCCGGAGGGCGTATTCCCAACTACCACGAATATGCAGACGAACTAACGCCCCGCCAGTATATCGAAAAGGTAAAAGTCAAGGAGATTTATGATCCGACGCTTACTTTTCAGCTTGCTAATGATTTCCACGTCAAGAAAATACTAAAAAACTATCTTCCTGAAGATCAAGAATCTAAGGAATATGCTACGCTCTTAGAATGGAATAATATCTATTATGAGCCCAAATCCAAGTCGGTTTCGCCTGCTAAGCGAACCATTCGACTGGCTATGGTGCAGTGGCAGATGCGCTTGTTCGAACACATCGATGCGTTCTATGATCAGGTCGAGTTTTTTGTGGATGCAGTCAGCGATTACGGTGCTGATTTTGCAGTATTCCCCGAGTTTTTCAATACGCCTTTGATGCAGCCACACAACGATTTGCCCGAGATTGAGGCCATGCGTAAACTTGCCGAATTGACGGATACCATCGTCAGTAAAATGCAATCCTTTGCAGTTTCCTACAATGTGAACATCGTCGCGGGGACCATGCCGGTCGTAGGTGCTGACAACAAGTTGTACAATGCTTCTTACCTCTGCCACCGCAGTGGCAAGATCGATTGCTTCCGCAAGGTACATATCACGCCTAACGAGTTGAAATATTATGGGATGACGGGAGGCGATGAGGTCAAGGTTTTCGATACCGATTGTGGTAAAATCGGCTTGCTGATCTGTTATGACGTTGAATTTCCAGAATTGAGCCGTATTCTGGCCGATCAGGGTATGGAAATCCTGATTGTACCTTTCCTGACCGATACACAGAACGGATATATTCGCGTACGCACCTGTGCAGCCGCGCGGGCCATCGAAAACGAATGTTATGTGGCCATTACTGGTGCTGTGGGCAACCTGCCTAAAGTGAACAACATGGACATCCAATATGCACAATCAGCGGTGTTTACCCCGTCCGACTTTGCATTCCCCAATACGGCAGTCAGGGCGGAAGCCACACCCAACACCGAAATGGTTTTGCTGGCTGATGTGGATCTGTATCTCCTGCGCGAATTACATGAGTATGGGACGGTCAAAACTATGAAAGACAGACGGAAGGATCTGTATCAGGTCAAGTTACTTAAATAAACGAATCGGGTAATGGTTGATTTAAAATCGTTTCTGGATAGTAAGGTAGAGCAATATAACCGCCCCGCATTTATTAGCAACGACCCGATAAGTATTCCACATCGGTTTTCGCAAAAACAGGATATCGAGATCATGGGCTTTATTGCAGCGATTCTGGCTTGGGGGCAGCGTAAAACTATCATCAATAAGTGCCATGAATTAATCGAGAGGATGGACCATGCACCCTTCGATTTCGTCATGAACCACCAGGATACGGACTTGAAAGCCCTGATTGGCTTCAAACACCGCACGTTCAATGATACGGATCTGCTGTATTTCATGACATTTTTCAGGCATCATTATTCTCGATACGACTCCTTGGAAGATGCTTTTCTTATCGGAAAGCAGAATACACCGACTTTTAACAGTGATTATTGGGGTGGGGTG
>CAZXSL010000154.1:0-8038 GCA_964643235.1 uncultured Sphingobacteriaceae bacterium
TGGAACCCGTATTGGCTTCGAACTCACTTTCCGCAAACTCAGCCCGGCCACGGTATGGGAAAACTTGGCCGTTGGCTAGCGTTAGCCCCACTTTTTTCTCAAAGGCCGAGTCTGCTTTTTCTTCGTTGAGGAAAATATCAAGGTACTCCCGTTCTGAAATATCAAAGTAGGCATAAACCGAACTGAGATCAGAAACCGATGTTAAGAGTGTGCCTTCATCGAGTAGACTGCCTTCTTTGAGTGGGATTCTGTCGATACGTCCATCGAAGGGCGCCCGGATATCCGTATAGGACAGGCGGGTTTTCGCATTTTGCAAAACAGACCGTGCTTCGTCTACACGTGAATCCGCAGCACTTACTTGTGCCAGCGCAACCTCCAGGTCGGTGTCAGAAATGATTTTCTTATCGACTAATAATCGCGTACGTTCGGCTTCCAACGATACGGTTTTCGCATCTGCGATAGCATTTTTCAATGCAGCTTCTGCGCGAGCTACATCGGCGTGATACTCGTCTTTGTCTAGGGTGAAAAGAATTTGATTCCGGCGAACATAAGTGCCTTCGTCGACATGAATGGTTTTCAGAAAGCCACGCACACGCGATCGTATCTCGACGTTTTTAAGTGCTTGGATATCGGCTACGTAGTCGTTGTAAACTACCGTATCCATGGTAATTAACTCGTAAACAGGTACGGTTAAATCCACTGCGCGAGTTTGGTCTTCATCGCTCTTAATGGAACAGCTCATCGGAATCACAGCGATGAGGAGAAACGGAATAAAAAGGGCCTTAGCCTTCATCATGATCGTATGTATAAATAGGTTGTAACATCCAGCGATAACTGAAGCACAACAGCATGTAAATAAAGTTATAAGTCTGAGAATAAGTTGTATGTGCCGTAAATACTTAACCCAAGGGAAATTGATCCTTATGATGTTGCATCATCAATTTGTTTATGGGATCACGTGTAAACCATTGCCGGCACAATGCGTATGCGTTGCATTGTTTGAAATAGGCATACGAAAATAGGGGTGGGTAATTAAAAGGGCTTTAGTCTAAAAAGGTAGGTATAGTAGCCCGGTTGGCAGATAGTCTTACTATCAAATAATGGGCTGGTATTGTCTAATATGATGACCGAAGGGATCGGATTCAGCAGGGAAGATTCGCGCCATTTGAAGGGAGGCATGATACCGGTTACATGGCCGTAGCGGTATTCGTCGTATTGAACGTCCGGATCTTCGGAATCGCCCTTTATCGGTAATTCAAAGACATCCTCAAGTAAGAACTCGATAAGGGTGTCACTTTCAAGACCCAAGTCACTATACTGCCTACTGTTACCATCATCATGATACGTGATCGTATTGATGTAGGTAAGTAGTGTAAATAAACTTAAAATCTTGACTAGCATGAATCCAGTAGCGATATTATGCGACGAAGATAACCAAAAATCAGCAGGGTTATAGTCACAAATACGATACGTAAACGTTGGTTTCTGATCGGTTAGCGAAACGTATTAGCAGCGACTCTGTTTGGTTTTTCAATGTTTAAACAGGTAATTGTCATGTTATTGCGGAGTCGGTCTGTATGCTATCAAGCCGAAGTGAGTAGATGGTTAGTCATTCAAATTTGACACTATTTTTACCAAATATACCACTGTGTAGAGCCTTTGTTTAGAATGTCTGCCATCCCAGGTTGGCGAGTAAGCATTTATTCTGTGTTTTGACGTGGATAAATATGGATTATTTTCGTTTAAGTTGTTTCGTTTAGCTAATATTGTGTTGTAAAGTAAGTAATTGTTGAATTAATATTTCACTATGGTACATAAAAAACCAATTATTAACGGAGGAGTCGTAGCATTATGGATAGCGATAACTGTTGTTTTCTTTCACGCATCTGCAGTAATGGCCTACGCTTCGAGCGAGACACAACAGGATACGATTGCTTGGAACAGCCCTTTGCCGTTTGACGATGGTGTATTAGTTGGGAAATTGGATAACGGGTTTACTTATTATATCCGTAAAAATACCGAGCCCAAAGATCGCGTTGTGATGTACTTGGCCACCAATGTGGGGTCTATCTTGGAGAACGAGGACGAGCTTGGCTTGGCACATTTCATGGAGCACATGAATTTTAACGGCACGAAGAATTTCCCGAAAAATGACCTTGTTCACTACCTGCAGAGCGCGGGGGTGCGATTCGGATCTGATTTAAACGCCTACACTGGATTTGAACAGACAGTTTACCAGTTGCCTATCCCGTCGGACGATCCGGAGTTGTTGGAGAATGGCTTGCAGGTGCTTCGCGATTGGGCACAGGATGCACTGCTTGAAGAAGAGGAGATCGACAAAGAACGGGGAGTGGTATTGGAAGAGATGGGAGGCAGTCGAGGAGCAATGCAGCGCATGCAGGATCAGTATCTGCCCATGATTTTTAATGGTTCGCGTTATGCTGACCGGTTGCCCATCGGTACGAAGGAAGTGATTTCCAATTTTGATTACCAAACGTTGCGCGATTTCCACTACCGTTGGTACCGGCCGGATTTGCAGGCTTTGATCGTTGTCGGCGATATTGATGTGGCGGAAATGGAGTCGCAAATCAAATCTCTTTTTTCAGACTTAAAAACACCGACGGATAAGCCCGAACGCCCTGAGTATACCGTTCCTTTATTGGGTGAAAATCAGTTCTTGGCCGTTACCGACCCGGAAATGACAGCCACCGTGGTGCAGATATTTGTCAAGCATCCGGAGAAAAAAGTCAAGACCGTAGGGGATTTTCGCCACAGTGTGGAACGTAGCTTGTTTAACCAAATGGTTTCCAACCGATTTGCCGAACTCGTTCGGCAATCTGATCCGCCGTTTATCCAAGGTGGGGGTAGTATCGGTGGGTTCATGAATGGGCTGGATGCATTGAGCATGTTGGTTGTTGCTAAGCCGGGTGAGCTCGAACGGGGTATTACAGCGGTCCTTACGGAGTTTGAGCGTATCAAGCAGCATGGTTTTACGGCTAGTGAGTTCGAACGTGCCAAAAGTAATTATATCACCCAGCTTGAATCGCGGTATAACGAACGGGATAAGCGGACGTCAGATAGCTATGTGCAATCATACCTAAGCCATTTTCTAGACGATAGGGCTAGTTTGAGCAACGAAGACAGCTATCGCGTTTCCCGATTCTTGGTGGGTTCTATCCAGCTCGAGGAAATCAACCGGCTGGCAGATGAGTATTATACGGATGACAACCGCGATATCTTGGTTCTGGCGCCCGAACGCGAGAAGGAAAACTTACCCGAAGGCGATCAGGTGCTCGCTTGGATGGCGGCAGTCCAAGCCTCCGAGATCGAGGCTTATGCTGATGACGTGATGGATGAACCTCTGTTGAAAGAAATGCCGGCTGGGGGGAATGTCGTCGAACGACGTGAGCTTGCGTCTGTCGGTGTGGTTGACCTGAAACTGGATAACGGCGTCCGGGTATTGCTGAAACCTACGGATTTCAAAAACGATGAAATCAGGATGACAGCAAGTAGCCCGGGAGGTACATCCTTGTACAGTGATGAAGATTATTTTTCTGCCTCATATGCAACTTCATTGGTCATGAGCAGCGGATTAGCAGATTATAATGCCACCCAGTTTAACAATTACCGGGCAGGTAAGCGGGTGTCAGTAGCTCCATATATCCAGGAGCGCTCACAAGGGTTTTCTGCGTCCAGCAGTAAGCAGGATCTAGCTACTGCTTTTGAATGGATCTATTTGTATTATACGGCTCCCCGTATGGATATGGAGGCGTTTGAAGGATTGCTGAGCCGTACGCGTGCATCCCTTGCTAACCGAGCCGACGATCCGAATGCCGTATTTGCCGATACGATCAATCATACGCTATATGGTGATAATGTAAGGCGAAACACGATTGACATCCCGCAATTACAAGCGATTGATGCGCAGCGGGCGTTCGAGATTTATAAAGAACGCTTCTCGGATGCATCGGCGTTGACCGTAACGATTGTCGGTAGTTTTACCGAAGAAGAGATCACGCCTTTGATCGAACAATTCCTGGCAGCTTTGCCAAGCCAGAACCGTGGCGACCAAGCCCGTGATTTGGGGTTATATCCACCAGCAAAGGGTGTCGAAAAAACCGTTTATCGTGGTCAAGAACAAGAGCAAGCTAGTGTTCGATTGATGTATTATGGCGATTATGACTACTCTTTGGAAGAGAACGCCCAGCTTGACGCATTAGAAAGTGTGCTGAATATCAAGTTGATCGAACGGCTGCGTGAGGCTGAAAGTGGTGTCTACGGTGTTGCTGCACGTTCGTCGTACAGCAAGGAACCAAGTGGCCGTTATTCTTTCGGTATCTATTTCGGTACCAGTCCAGGCAAGTATGAGGACTTGACGGCTTCGGCGTTGGATGAGGTCGATAAAGTGCGGAAGAATGGTCCAGATCAGGTAGATATCGATAAATTCAAGATTGAACAACAGCGTATGTTGGAAGTGCAGTTGAAAGAAAACGGATTTTGGCTTGGCCATATTTCCAATTCCGTCGAAAAAGGAGAGGACCCAGCCTATATCTTGACCTATCTGGACGAACTAGACAAAATAACGGTGGAAAGTGTTAAGGCTATTGCAAACAAATACTTGGTTCAGGACAGGATGTATAAGTTTGTCTTGCTTCCGGAGGTGCAATAGTTCACACCATGAATGGTATTGCAATCCATATACGGATTGTTGCGCATAAAAGAGGCTGTCTCATCATAATCGAGAGAGCCTCTTTTTATTTTTCCTATATTCATGCACTTGACTCCCCGGGATTCAGGGTGTTTAGCAGGTGTTGCCTCAATAATCAAGAAGTGATAGCGGCTATCTTTTGTCGTCGAAGTGTTCCGGGTGATGGTTAGCGTGGTTCCATTGAGCGAAAGCGTGCCTAAGCCGACATGTCAATGTGATTTTCCTATTAGGAACGTGGATGGTACTGCGTGATGACGGATTGCAAGTAGTCGCGGTCTACGTGCGTGTATATTTCGGTGGTCGTGATGCTTTCGTGGCCCAGCATGTCCTGTACGGCACGTAAATCGGCACCACCTTCAATTAAGTGGGTGGCAAAGGAGTGGCGGAAGGTATGCGGGCTGATTGTTTTCTTAAGATCGATTTTTGCAGCCAATTCCTTGATGATCAAAAATACCATGACCCGCGATATGGCCTTGCCAAATCGGTTGAGGAAAACGAAGTCTTCCTGTCCACTTTTTATGGGAATATGGCAACGGATTTCATCGAGGTAGATGCGAAGGTATTTGGTGGCCTCCGTGCCGATGGGTACTAGTCGTTCTTTACTGCCTTTACCGACTATTTTGACGAACCCGACATCCAAGTGCAAGTTGGAGATACGCAAGGAGACCAATTCGCTCACACGGAGTCCGCAGCCATACAGCACTTCGAGCATCGTTTTATTGCGCACACCTTCCGGCGTCGATAAATCGATGGCACCAATCAGTGCGTCTATTTCATGGACATGGAGTACATCGGGTATTTTACGTCCTAATTTTGGACTTTGTATGAGAGCAGTTGGGTTTTCAGTTAGATCATATTCAATAGCCAAGAACGCGTAAAAAGCTTTAATTCCGGATAAGATACGGGCCTGGCTGTAACGCGAAATACCAAAGCCATTAAGCCATTGTAGGAAATCTTCGATGTGGGCTGTGGAAACATCGAGCGGTTGGATTTGCAACGGTTCGGTATACTGCCGCAGCTTGTCGACATCGTTGCCGTACGCAATGATTGAATTATCGGCAAGTGAACGTTCCAGCCGAAGAAATTGCCTAAACTCCTTGAGTGCTGTATGCCAATTCATCTCGCCATCCTTCCTTCACGTGCGTCGTTTGGCTCGCCGCCGGGGTTTGCTACCTTGTTCTATACGAACGACCGCCAGTCGCTCTCGGCGACATAGTCTTCTATGACCAGCGCACGGCTATCCAAATGTAGTTTCGATGCCAGCATAGCGATATCCATCCGCAGGTGTTCCAAGCAGCCGTCGATCAGATCCTTGCGGAAGCCACGTGCGGCCATGGTAACGACATAGCCGGCAGATATAACCCGGCTGATGATTTTGCCAAGGTCAACCAATTTACGTTGTGGCAACAAATCGCCAGGGACAAAATCCAAGAACTTGCTGAAATACCCCGCTGCATTTTCCGTAAGCGGGTCGCCTGTTAAGTACTGCAACAGGTTGGCCGACTTGGTTTTCTTCATTTTCTTGGTTGCGATATCCGCAATCTGCGTATAAAGCATCTCGTTCGATCCTTCGAAAATCTGGAACGGACGGCTATCCATGACACCCCGACCTGCAATATGGCTGATTTTGTAGCCATTAGCACCGGATACTTGCAAGCTTAGTTGGGCAGATTCCTGCATGAGGTCAGTTACGAACGCTTTCATCGTATTCGCTTCCAGCCCTTCGGTAGCCAAATTAAACTCAATGCCACTGATATCGCTGCTACGCATACACATGGCCGAACATACGGTGTAGGCGGCTTGGATGCGGGACAGCTGGTGTTGCACGGAGTCCAACGCAAGCAAGTTGCCAGCGCCGACTATGCGCTGTTTACAGTGGGTAACGGCTTCATCCAACATACGCCTAATGAAACCCATGCCCATGCCTGGAAATTGCATCCGGCTGCGGTGCAGGATATCCAGCATCATTTTTATGCCGGTGCTGGTGGGTTGCAGTTTTTGTTTGGCCGGTACCTCAATGTCGATACGATTGAGTCCGTAAGGTATCATATACAAGCCCAAGTTGTCAAATAGGTGCTCGACTTTGATGTGTTGTTCGGTTGCGGCATTGTCAGTAATGAAAAAGTCGATGTCGCGCGCTAGCTCGCCATTATCCAGTTGCTTGCGTGCGGTTACCAGCCAATAGTCTGCTTGTCCGGTCAGGCCCTGCCAATGTTTTGTGCCTTTGACGGCGAAGCCATCTTCCGTTGCGGTGTATGCGGTGCGCATGTTGAGGGCGTCGCTGCCGTAATCGGGTTCCGTAATCATCAGCCCGCCCATACGTTGGTTCTCAAGAAAATCACGGAAGATGGATACTTTGATATCTTCGTTTCCGTATTTGCCCAAGGGTTCCAAAAACAACGCCAGGTTAATACCGAAGGTAAGTGATAGCGGCAAGGACTCGTAAGAGGCCGCCGATAGCATTGCTAGGCATTCCTTCACGATAGCGCCCCGCCCCCCATAAGCTTGGGGGATGGCTACTGCTAATGGTACCTCGTCCATAATCCGTTTCCACACCTCAGGGGGTAAGCCGCGTTGCAGGCTGAGTTGGTTGATATCCGCTACTTCGTGGAATGCCTCACGCAGAGCCTTTTCAAAACGCTCGATAAAACCCGACAGTTCTTCTTTCGGACTGGTTTTCGTACTTTCGGATGCTTCTATGACCATCAATAATTATTTTGCAGCAAAGTTAATGAATTTAGCCGCTATTCTCGCACGCGAACCGATAAAGTATCGGGGTTTTAGGTAACTTTATGATAACAAGGCTTTAACCTACTCGATTATTGTTGTTTTACCATCTGCGACGGGGAATGGGAAAGCGAGAATGGGATATATGGGCTGGAAGGCTTATTTTTGGCGGTTTGTAAATTTTGTATTCAGATTGGCTTTTTACAAAAATCTTTCTTATTTTTAAGAATTAGTACATGTGGCTGGCAGTAGGTTTTGTGTGTAAATGAGAGCTGCCAGGTTTTTTATTAGAGCATATTGCATGGAAATTGAAAAAAAACTATTTGACTCTTTACAGAGTTTTTTTGGTTTTGATACCTTTAAAGGAGACCAAGAAGCGATTATAACGAACATCGTTAATAAGCAGGATACATTTGTCATTATGCCGACAGGAGGGGGTAAATCCATTTGTTACCAACTTCCGGCCTTGATTAGCGAAGGTACTGCTATCGTCATATCACCATTGATTGCCTTGATGAAAAACCAAGTGGATCAATTGCGGGCTTTTGGGGGAGATGACAGTATCGCCCACTTTCTTAATTCGTCTTTGAACAAGAGTGAGGT
>CAZXSL010000155.1:0-7873 GCA_964643235.1 uncultured Sphingobacteriaceae bacterium
CAATCCGCTGTACGATATCGTCATCCTTGCCTACGTAATCCAGCCGGATTTGGTTTTCGAAATCAAAATATGCTTCGGTGTTGTAGTTGGTTGTCAGCTTAAGTCGATCGCCGATTTGCCCCGTCACGTTCATCTGGATACGTTGGTCAAAATCAAATCCCCACTGGCGGCGTTGGCGTTCGTTGAACATGGGGTTGTCGTTTCGATTGCGCTGGCCCATAATGGAAACGTCTGCACTACCACGTGGAATGATATCGATCGTATTACCACCGAATATGCGTTCAAAAGCCTCGCTCTGGATGTAAATCGTCGGAATAAAACGGTCTTGCCTAGATTCATGCAATTGTCGGTCAGACAGCTCGCGCCAGAAATTACGCCTAAGCAGCGTGTCTTGGTAGCGGCTAAACTCGTCGATCGTCAGATACTGTGGAGGGCGGTATAACCGGTCGCCTAACTTTTCACGAATAATGTACTGCTTAGTGGCCGGATCAAAAACTATCTCACGGGTAATGTTAGAAGGATCGCTCAATGTAACTCCTTGTTGCCTAGGATACAAATTTAGAAACGGCCGATCCGGAAACGGGTAACGGAGCTTAATACTGTCGCCTTCATTAGGCACAGCAGATTCTTGTCCCATGGCTGAGGGTAGGCAGACCCGGAAAACAAGGAGGAGTAAAATGTATGTGAAAAAGTATTTTGTTTTCAACTATAACTATAATGGCTACCTGGTAATTGACTGATTTAAGTGTATTCCGTTTGCTGCAAATTTACGACCAATAAATGAAGCACGCAACCTCGATGAATTATAGACGTTTTAAGGCTTCTTTTATCAACATCTCAACCGTGCTGTCTGGCTGTGTCTGAATGATACTGTTTAATGCTTTTTCTGCTTGTACACGTTGAAATCCTAACATCACCAAGGCGCTTAATGCTTCATCGGGTACACTCTGCCGAGCAGGTATCGCTGTCAGGGCGTCCGGGCCTTGTTTTTTCAATTTGTCCTGCAGTTCCAATACGATGCGCTGTGCTGTTTTCGGACCGATTCCCTTGATGCTTTTTAAAAGAGGTATATTTCCGCTGATAATAGCCGAACGGACCTCATCTGGCGCAATAGACGACAGGATCATACGGCCGGTGCTGGGGCCTATGCCCGATACGGAGATGAGGTGCTCAAATAGCCGGCGCTCCCCTTCTTCCAAAAAACCGTATAGCGTGTGGGAGTCTTCCTTGACTTGGAAACTCACAAACAGTTTGCAGGCCTCATCGTCCTTGAGTTGCGAATACGTGTGTAGCGAGATATGGACAAAATAGCCGATGCCACCAACGTCCAGTATCACGTGGGTAGGGTGCTTTTGTACCAATTTTCCGTTTAAGTATTCGTACATAGGGTGTTGGGGTTGATTGTCAAGTCAACAGCGTCTTGTATTTATTTTTTCTTTTTCTTGCCGGTGGCTTCTGGTTTACCTTTCGACAGTGCATCGACGACGGCTATTGTTGTCATGTCGACGATTTCGCGGACTGAGCTATCCAGTTGCAACACGTGGATTGGCTTGTTCATGCCTAATAATATCGGCCCGACAGCATCTGCATTGCCGATTTCTTGCAGTAATTTATAAGCGATGTTGCCCGATTCCAAGTTAGGGAACACCAGTGTGTTAGCCGGGCTACCATTCAGTGTGCTGAAGGGGAAGTTGGTTTTTAGCAATTCGCTATTCATCGCAAAGTTTGCTTGCATCTCCCCGTCAACGACAATGTGCGGGTGTTCCTTGTGTAGGATCCGGACTGCCTCTTGTACTTTGTTGGGTACTTTACCTTCTGTCGATCCGAAGTTAGTGTACGACAGCATGGCAATCCGTGGCTTAACACCAAATTTCTGTACCGCATCGTGCAAAAGCAAGGTTATGTCAACGAGTTCCTCCGCGCTTGGGTCGGCATTGACCGTCGTGTCACCAAAGAACACCGGTCCTTTTGGCGTAAGCATCATATACATGCCGGCCAGCTTACTGCCCGGTTGGGTTCCGATCACATGTAGGGCCGGACGGATACTGGTTGCATAATTTTTAGTCATCCCGGATATCAGTGTGTCGGCCTCGCCAAACTCAACCATGCACGACCCGAAATAATTCCGATCCAGCAAGAATTTTTGCGCATCTCGAGGTGTAATACCCCGGCGTTGGCGTTTTTCGTATAAAAGGTTGGTATATTTTTCGTAGCGCTCGGTGCCTACTTCCTCTCCGGGATCGATCATCTCTACGCCCTGCAATTCTAGCATATTCTCGTCGATGAGCTCCTGGATACGGGCTTTTTTTCCAAGTAGGATGGGGATGGCAATTCCCTCATCTCGGACGATTTGTGCTGCGCGTAGGGTTTTGAAATTATCCGCCTCTGTAAAGACGACTTTTTTCGGGTTAGCTTTGGCTACTTCGCTAAGCTGGCGCATGATGCGGTCATCTTCGCCCAAGCGCTGTCTCAGCTCTTGTGCATAAGCATCCCAATCTTCGATTGCAAAACGGGCCACACCGGATTCCATCGCCGCTTTGGCCACTGCGGGGGCCACCTCCGTGATTAGGCGAGGATCCGTTGGCTTGGGAATGATATACTCCGGTCCAAATTTAAGGTTGTTCGTGTCGTATGCTTGGTTTACCGCCTCCGGAACGGGTTTTTTGGCTAGTTCGGCTATCGCTTTCACAGCGGCGATTTTCATCGCTTCGTTGATAGCGGTGGAACGCACGTCCAGTGCCCCGCGGAAGATAAACGGAAACCCAATGACGTTATTCACTTGGTTGGGATAGTCCGAACGGCCCGTCGCCATGATGATGTCCTTCCGTGTTTTGGTGGCTAGTGGATATGCGATTTCCGGATTGGGGTTTGCCATTGCAAAGACAATGGGGTTTTTAGCCATGCTTTTGAGCATGTCGGGTGTCAACACATCTGCAGCCGAAAGACCGATGAATACGTCGGATCCCTTAACCGCTTCTTCCAACGAGTGTACGTCTTCCGTTGTGGCAAACTCGGCTTTTGAGGAGTCGAGGTTGGGGCGATCGGCCCGGATACAGCCCAATCGGTCGATCATGATCACGTTTTCCTTTTTCGCACCTAGCGCGATATACATCTTGGTGCAGGATATGGCTGCCGCACCAGCACCCATGACCACGATTTTGATCTTGTCGATATTCTTTTTCTGGAGTTCGCAAGCATTAAGTAATGCCGCGCCGGATATAATCGCCGTGCCGTGCTGGTCGTCGTGCATCACTGGAATCTTCATCTCTTCCTTAAGCCGGCGCTCGATTTCAAAACATTCGGGGGCCTTGATGTCTTCCAGGTTAATCCCCCCAAAAGTGGGCTCCAAACTCTTGATGATTCGTACGATATCGTCTACTTCGGTGGCATTAATCTCAATGTCGAATACGTCTATATCCGCAAATATCTTAAAGAGCAATCCCTTGCCTTCCATGACAGGTTTGCCGGCCTCGGGGCCGATGTCGCCAAGTCCCAAAACGGCGGTTCCGTTGCTGATAACTCCTACGAGGTTGCCTTTAGCAGTATATTTATAAACATCGTCCTGATTCTCGGCGATTCGCAAACAAGGTTCGGCTACGCCGGGCGAATAGGCTAATGACAGATCACGTTGGGAGTTGGTGGGTTTGGTAGGAACAACTTCAATTTTGCCGGGTCGGCCGGATGCATGGTATTTAAGGGCCTCGTGTTTATGGTTTGTTCTGCTCATTCTATAATCCCCAATAAATGGTTTCTCTCTTGGTGTTATCCTGCAAAGGTAGGATTCTTTTCTGATAGGTCACTCAAATTGGGCGACCTTGTCGAAAGATATGTTGAAAAATGTAATTGTTAGAGATCGAAGACCGAAGGCGGAAAATGTATGGGCAGTACCGGTCTTTTATCTTTGTTCCTTTCGTCCTTGTTCCTTGATCCTTCCATCTTTGCTCCCCGAGTCTTCACACGACCTACCCCCTCAGCGTGTTCTATAAAGAATCAGCCATTTGATGTTAGTCACCCCTGCCTTTGGTCTGAAAAAATTCTATTCTCTTTTCTGATATGTCAGTTTAGCCCTAAATAATCAAAATAATAACACGAAAATTTTTAGTTTATGGAAACGTACAGCAAGATTTATTATCCGCTCTTTCACATATGTACGTTTACTGCAAACCAGCGTGAACATGAAATGGTCATCTATCATTTCCTCTCCAAGCATTATCTCTCCAGAATCAAGCGTGGCACAATGAATTAGCACGAAGTGCCAATAATATGATAATTGCTATTGCCCATTTTATCTCTTGTCGATTCCTAAACGTCGATACAGTTCATCCCTGTAAGTGGCACCGACAGGAATATCTTTTATGTTGCCTTTCATTTTGATTAACGATGCCGATACTTCCTTGACCAGGGAAAGGTTGATAATATAGGACTTCTGTACTCTCGTAAAAAGGTCTTTGGGCAACTCGGCTTCCATTTGTGCCATTTTCTTCCACACCATGTAATCCTTTTCCCCGGTGACAACATTGACATAATCCTTGTTGCCTTCCACATAGAATATTTCGTCATATTTCACGATTACGTTCGTGCCACGCTCCCTGAACACGAAGAAATCCTTGTTCGGCACGGTGGATATTTCTGAATCCATGAATGCGACCACCTTGTTGACCGACTTCATGAACCTATCGAAATCAAATGGTTTCAATATATAATCCAGAACATCCAGTTCATAACTTTCCACTGCATACTGCGGATTTCCCGTAACGAAGACGAATAATGGTGGGTTTTTCAGGGTTTTAAGAAACGATATCCCGTTTATATCCGGCATCTGTATATCGGAGAAAACCAAATCAATTTTTCCCTTCCTGATCACGTCCATTGCTGGCAGTGCATGGTCGAATGCTCCCACGAGCTCAAAATCGGGAACCTTGTTTACATAGCTGACCAATTTTTCCTTCGCAAGGGGTTCATCGTCAATTACAATACAATTTATCATTCTATTTGGTATTAAGTTCAATAATCATATCTATCTCGTAACTGTTTTCATTTTCAGATATTTTAAGCTCGTGTTTGCCCGGATAAAACAATTCCAGCCTGCGTTTCGTATTTTCTAAACCAATGCCTCCAACCGGAGGCTCAACGGATGACCTATTAACCCCGTTTTTGACAGCGAGGAACAGCATGTCATTTTTCACTTGCAATGAGATGTGCACCCATGAATCAGTTCGGCTTCTATCGGGGCCGTGTTTGAAAGCGTTTTCAATGAACGGTATGAGGATTAGGGGCACGACATTATATGGTTCATCAATTTCCGCTATATCCGTTTTCAACAAGGTGTTATCCCCGTAACGTAATCTCGCGAGGTCGAGGTAATCGTTTATGAATCCCACTTCCTTTGATAGTAAAATCTGGTCTTTCTTACTCTCGTATAGCACATATCGGACAAGACCGGAGAGTTTCAATACCGTTGCGGGGGTTTCGGGGTCATTCTTTTCCAACATCCAGTATATGTTGTTCAGGGTATTGAACAGGAAGTGGGGCGAAATCTGGGACTTGAGGAAATTCACTTCCACTTCGAAGCTGTCCCTTTCCATCTTTACCATCTTGAGTCTGCCTTCCATCAATAGCTTCGTGAGTTTCGGTGCCAAGGGAATGGATACTGCGAATATGAAATCAAGTGCTAGAACGGAAAACTTGGGAAACGTGAACAGGCCGAGAAGCCCATCATTCAGGACAAAGTTGAGGTATCGATCGAAGCGAAGGTCCGATTCTGGAATTATTTCCCTTGCCAGGTGGCAGACCAGGTAGGTGGACGTGGCCCAAAGTAAGTAGGCAAAAGCGACGTATACGAATAACGGGTAAATCGGCCTCTTCCATATCCACTTGGAAATGATCCATGATGCCGAATAGAACAAGCTGATGGTGACGACTAGCTCCTTGAAGATGAATATCCAAACGTAGTTCCCACCCATCCGGCTGTAATTGCCGTAGTATAGTAATGTAACCAACAACCAAAATACAATGTGGCAAACCAGCCTGACCTGTGGGGTGTACCACCGGAACCAATCGAGATTTTTATTCATATCAGACTTAAAGGAAACGGCATCTAAAACAACTCTTTTCGGACTTGATTATTTTAATAGGTCGGGTAAACATAATAAATAATCTACTGAATGGTGGCTGGTCGCGCTGAAATAAATAGTGTGTGGAGTTGATTAATAGGTACATTACGTTCTCATTGTGTCAGACTAACGATAATCAAAAATAATGTCGAGCTCGATCATCATTTGATAGTAGTTAACACTCATTTGGTCGAAATTATTATTTTTTAAGAATTAGAGGGGCTATATTCCACCATAATTCAAAGAAATAGATGATTATCACTTTGATATAGGAGTCAACAGGAATGGTGTCTTTTAAAAACCAATTGTAATCTATCGTCAACATCAATGGAGCATTTATCATTGGCCAATCACACCCGGAAGGTTTTTATTTTGTCTGTTTTTTTATTTGTCACATCGTGCGTATACGGTCGCCAAACCCAGATGGATTCTTTACAACGGTTCGTTGTGGAAGGCCAAATAGACACTGTGCCTAACGCCGTTTATTTCATCACCTACCGTGAGAACGACGTCTTTCGTAGGGATACGATTATGTTGGATAATGAAGGCCGTTTTACCTTGGCAGGTGAATGCCAAGAACCGGTTTTTATCTCTATGGCCGTTCCCAATATCTATGACGAAACCTTACTTGACGATTTCGTTTTCTACAGTTTTTGGGTTGAACCGGGGAAAGTGACCACGTTTCGGGGGTTGAAAGGTTCGCGTAACCAAGCGGTGCATAACTCCATTACGGAAAACCTTTCAGCCCAATACTTAAGTGAAATAAGAAAATTGATTGACAAACATGCTGCTTATCGCAAAAATAACGAAGACGTGCTAAATGATTCTGATTTACCGAATAGGCCATCGCTAAGCGAAGATATTGAGGAGCTACGAATTGCTTATATAAAAGCAAATCCGGATAGCTACCATTCGATGATATCCCTTAAATGGTGGTTGAGAGGAACCAACCAATATGAGTTGGGCAGGGAGTTATACGAGGTGATGGAGGAAGGCCTGAAATCTACAGGTGCGGGAAAAAGTACGTTACAGCTCCTAGACAAGATGGCTACCCTTATTCGCGGCCAAAAACTTCCTGTTTTCGAGGCTAAGGACACAAATGGGGATTTGGTTACGTTAACCGATTTTCGTGGGAAATACGTATTGGTGGATTTTTGGGCGAGCTGGTGCGTGCCTTGCAGAAGGGACCACCCCGATCTCGTGGCATTATATGATCGCTATGGGGAGCATGGCTTCGAGATTCTCGGTGTATCGTTGGATGATTCGGAATCCGATTGGTTCAATGCGATAAATGACGACGGGCTGAACTGGCCTCAAGTAAGCGATTTGGATGAACTAGGTTTCAAAGGCAGGTTGCCGCAAACGTTCAACATAACCTCCATCCCCGACAATTTCCTGTTGGATGTGGATGGAATTATTCTGGACAGAGGCGTGCGTGTCGGGGAGTTGGAAATCGTATTAAAGGAACTATTCGAGTTAATGTAGCGGTCTCTATTGAGCAGCGAGTCTGATTAAACCCATAAATTATGAAGTTTATATTAAAAATCATGTTGCCCATCTTCTTTTCCAATGTTCTTTTGGGCCAAGACGTACATTTTTCCGGAATTGATAAAACAAAGGCAAGAACCATGTTGACGGTAAGGACTTGGCACCCCACGTTTGATATGGATTATCTCATAACCACGGTAATTGGCGAGGCCATTTACGAAAATGATAGTGTGTTTACCATATCATTACAGCCTGAAAATGCTATTTCTGTT
>CAZXSL010000156.1:0-7866 GCA_964643235.1 uncultured Sphingobacteriaceae bacterium
TCTGACAGGTTTTAGCCCACGGTTGGGAAAAGCCATGAGCGAATTGGCAAGGAAAATACGGTGAGGTAGGAGACGGGATCGGGAAATGGTATCAAGGTGACGGTAAACAACGATGAAAAACTATAGCATAATACTTGTTTCTTTGTCTGTATTGTTGGTTGCGGCTTGTGTGTTATCCGCATGTGTAGGGGCGGTCAAGATTAGTGCATCGGAACTGTGGGCCATCATTCTGCACCAATGGGGAATAGGCGATGCGACCGGTTTTACGTCGCAGCAACAGGCGGTATTCGTTACTTTGCGTTTGCCTCGTGTGGTGCTTGGTGTTTTGGTTGGTGCTACTTTAGCAATCGCCGGTGCAACCATGCAGGGCTTGTTTCGTAATCCTTTGGCTGAGCCGGGGCTGATCGGTATCTCATCCGGAGCCTCGCTTTTTGCGGTTATGATGATTGTGCTCGAGACGCGTTTCTTGTCGTTTATGACCGCTACGTTTGGATATTATGCCCTTTCTATCGCGGCTTTTGCGGGTGCCTGTATAACGACTTTCGTGGTGTACCGTTTGGCCGTGAATAAAGGCAAAGCCGATATTACGACGTTGTTACTCGCAGGCATTGCTATCAATGCACTGGCGGGGTCGTTTACCGGACTGCTGACCTATGTTGCGGACGATGCCCAGCTCAGGAATATCACGTTTTGGAGCTTGGGCAGTCTGGGTGGAGCCAGCTGGAAGACCGTTATGGGTATCTTGCCTTTTGTGACGATATCATTGATCGCCCTGCCATTCTTCAGTAAGTCGCTCAACGCACTCGCCCTTGGCGAAGCACAAGCTGGCCACATGGGGATTCACGTTTCGTTGCTCAAGAAAGTGGTTATCGTGTTGGCAACCTTGGGCGTGGGGGCTGCGGTAGCTGTATCCGGCATGATTGGGTTTATTGGTTTGGTCATTCCCCATATCCTGCGTATGGCTTTTTCGGCCGATCATCGGTTGGTCATTCCCGGCTCGGCACTAGCGGGGGCTGCCGTGCTCGTTTTGGCTGACGTTGTGGCACGTACGCTGGTTGCGCCTGCAGAATTGCCCATCGGTATTTTGACGGCTATCATCGGAGCACCTGTTTTTATTTATATCATCGCGGTAGAACGGAGGAAGCGTCGGTTTGGTTAGGGAAATCAATAGGGAATGGCTGTTGTTTTTTGTGAAGCAAATACACCTTTATATAAAAACAACTATCTTTAGATTGATTTTAAATTAAAATCGCAGAATAATTCACTGAAAACCAAGGTATCATGATTGATGTGCAAGGAATCAGTTATCAAGTAGGGGATAAGAAATTGCTCGACGATGTCAGCTTTGATGTGCGGCCGGGCGAGATGCTGGCCATCGTTGGGGCGAATGGGGCAGGCAAAAGTACACTGCTCAAGTTACTCTGCAAGGAGTTACGCGCGGCGAAAGGTAAAATTCTTATCCGAGAAACACCTATTGAGTCGTTTAAGCTGGATGCGATGGCCAAGTTTCGGTCAGTATTGGCACAATCCAACACGATTTCCGTCTCATTCAAAGTACACGAATTGATCACGATGGGCCGATATCCCCATTTCGATAACAAGCCTACGGCCGAGGATATCCGTATCGTGAAAGCCGTAATGAAGGAAACAGGGGTCGAGGAGTTTGCGAATAGGGATTATGCTACCCTTTCCGGAGGAGAGCAGCAACGCGTTCAGCTGGCTCGTGTCATTGCGCAGATATACGACCAACCACACGGTCTGTTGTTTTTGGACGAGCCGACCAATGGGTTGGATTTGCGGTATCAACAACAGATTTTGACCCTGGCACGAGGTTTGGCAGATCGGGGATACTGTGTGGTCAGTATCTTGCATGACATTAATTTTGCTTCCCGTTATGCCGACAAAGTACTAATATTGAAAAAAGGACGGCGAATTGCGTTTGGCAGTCCTCAGGAAGTGGTAACGTGCGAAAATGTCCATGAGGCATTTGATATCCATGTGCGCTTACTTGACGATCGCGAGTTCAAATGTCCACTTATCGTGCCGTCTGTTATGTCAGCAGAAGAAATAAATAGCTAATCATTAACAACAATAGCATCATCATTAAAAATGGAAAATACAACGCTCACACTCAAAGAACACTATGAAACGTTCAAAGCAGAGAACCCCAAGGTACGTATTCGAGATGCAGCGAAGCAGCTCGGGGTGTCCGAAGCGGAATTGGTTGCCCTAGGCGAAAACAACATCGCACTGAGGGCTGAATTTGAGGAAATACTGAAATCCATACCAAGCTTGGGTTATGTCATGGCCCTTACCCGGAACGACCATGCCGTACACGAACGTAAAGGCGTGTATACCAAGGCCGGCTTCAACGCACATGTCGGTTTGGTGGTTAACCCCGACATTGACTTGCGCTTGTTTATGCAGCCTTGGCGATTTGCGTTTGCCGTCGTGGAGGGTGAGCGTCGTAGCCTACAATTTTTCGCGAAAGACGGCAGTGCCATTCATAAAATATACCTGACCGAAAAGAGCGACCGGGAAGCATTCGACGTGTTGGTCGAGCAATTTAAATCAGAAGCACAAAATCAACCGCTGGAAATCGAAGAGCTACCACCAACAAAAGAAGAAAAGTCGGACTCGGAAATCGATGTTGCCGGATTTCAGCAAGCGTGGCTGGATTTGAAAGATACCCACGATTTTTTTGGTTTACTGGGTAACTACGGGGTTACTCGTAGGCAAGCCATGCGCTTAGGCCCGGAAGGCCACACTAAGCAAATTACAGTAGCTTCGATGAAACGCATCCTGGAGGGCGTGTCCGAACGTGATTTGGAAATCATGGTCTTTATCGGTAACCGGGGATGTATCCAAATCCATACTGGACCAGCCAAAAAACTACTGCAAACGGGCCCTTGGTTTAATGTGTTGGATCCTGAGTTCAACATGCACCTACGGGAGGATGCCATCGAAAGTGTGTGGGTCGTCAAGAAGCCTACCGATGATGGTTTCGTTACCAGTTTAGAGGCTTTTGATGCGGATGGAAACATCATCGTGCAATTCTTCGGCAAACGCAAGCCGCGTATTCCTGAGCGTGAGGATTGGAGGCAGGTTGTGGCCGATTATGCAGCGGGCTTGTAAAGTGGGAACTTGATTCCGGCTTGATGGGAAACATAACAACGATTTCCTGATATGTGAAGAGGCGTTGAATGCCAGACCGAAGTCGAAGCATCCTACGCCTCTAACACAACCAACTAAAACCCGATAAAACCTGTTTGATGGCAGGTTGTTATTCGGGTTTTCACTCACCAATTAATTATCTTTATCCCACCACAATCTGGTAATGTAATTATCGGTACCCTGTCTACTCACGGCTTCCCGATAGTTTTCGGTGTTTAATACAGCTTCATCTTCAGGATATCTTAACCGACGAGGGAACAATCCCCCGGTTTCATTGTCTGGATAATTGACGGGAACCAGTTTTGGGTAGCCCGATCTTCTAACGTTGGAAAATGCCTCGTACCCATTCAGGAAAGTTGCAGCCCAGTATTGGGTATTAATCTGTTCTAACGCTGCTTCTGTGTCTTGTGTGCCTACGAAGGGGTTGTTAGCCAGATAGGTGTCTATCTCTGCGTCGGAGATGATTGCTGACTGGTCGTATATGCTAAGGTTTTTCATAGCCGAATGTACACCGGTTTGATAATACGCTGCGGCATCGCCCGATATCCAATTCCGCAAGGAAGCTTCTGCTAGTAGTAGGGCAATCTCTCCGTGTGTGATAAACATTCTTGGCCCATCCAGTTTGGCATACACATCCCGGTTGATACCCGAATATTGGTGTTCTTGTCCGGGAGCATTTGGATCATAGCTCGGATGGGTTACGAGCGTGAATCTATCTAGTCCATTGGGAAGTCCTTTTTGGATAGCTGGGTCTGTGTTTTTTGTGCTTACATCCGTAGGATCTGTATACACAGCAACCGTATGTTTAAGCCTTGGGTCCGCATGTTGCTTCAGGAAGTCAACAAAGGTAGCACTGATTTTTCCGGCATCCCGGGTCGCGACGCTTAGTATCCAGCTGTCTCCATTACTAAGGTCTTCAATTGTACCACTAGCGTCTGTTCCTTTGACGAACATATTGTCTGCGTTGGATTCAAATACACCACCATTATAAGCTTTCTGTACCCAAGATCTGGCATTGTCCGGCTCGACTTTAGATAAGCGCATTCCCAGGCGTAACATCATCGAATATCCAAGTTTTTTCCATTTTTGGATATCGCCGTCATACACGATATCTGCGACTGGGTACAGGGTTGCATTTGCGTTTAGTTTTGCGGTAGCATCTTCCAGTTCGGCCAGCATGTGCTCATATATAGCCTTTTGGGTGTCGTACTTGGGTTTGTATATCTGCTGGTAAAATGCCAATCCTGATTCCAAATATGGAACGTCTCCGTACATGTCTGTCAGGCGATGGAATACGACGGTTTTCCATATCCTGCTCATTTGTAGTAGGTTGTTGTATTCAGGATTGTCCTGAGTGTTATGGATGATATCCTGCAATAATTTCACGACTTCATAGGAAGCATACCACAAACCTTCGTTATTTTTTTTGTGAAACACATATTTATCTCCGTGGAAGTTGAAAATGCCGACGTTACTCAAGGATGCAAAATGTTGTACAAAACCTTCACCGTAATAGAGGCTGGTCTGTGTTTCGGATTCAAACTTTGCCGTTTGGAGCTGAGCTGACGCTAGGAGGTAAGCCGGGTCAAACCGTTCGCTTGTTACCGCATTTGGGTCCTTATTTAGGTTTTCAAACCCTTTGTCACAGGCTGAAAGTAAGGTGATAGCAAATAGGTATGCGATACCTGCTTTATATTTTCTCATGATCACTAATTTTAAAACTTAACATTTAGATTGAAGCCAAAACTACGGGTTGGGGGTAGGGCAGACGTTGCATAGCCCTGTGCGTTTCCTGCGCTGAAATTCGTTTCAGGGTCCATACCCGGTGTATGTTTCAAGAGAATGAGTGCATTGTTGCCAATGAATGACAGGCTTGCACCCTTGATATACCCGATATTGCTGATCAGCCGCTGGGGTAGGGTATAGGTTAGTGCAAAATTACGGAGTTTGATGAAGCTCGCATCATATACATAATCATCCAAGGCATCCCGACGCCGGACGACAATAGCCCGGTTATTTACCCGATCGGCAGATACATGTACCGTATTAACTTGTCCACTTTCGGTTACCCCATCCAGGACAACGCCATCCGCCCTTCCTAGCAACGAATTCCACGACATTCCACGGTGGTCCAGATCGTAGTTCAATCCGGAATAGATCTTTGCATCAAACTTGGCATCGATTAGGAAAGAGAACGCAAACGATTTATAGCTGAATGTATTGGAAAGACCTACGGTGTATTTATGGATGCCAGATCCAAAGGGTACGACGTCTACCGGCACGATAGGCAATCCTGTGGCATCGATGATATCCTTACCTTCTTCGTTTTTCAATACCGTCCGCCCGACTATCTGTGAGTATTCCATTCCTTCGATATGTTTTATCCATCCCCGTGTTACGGACTCCAGTACAAGTTCGTTAGAAGCATTGGATATTTTCAATACCTTACTTTTGTTATAGGCAAGGTTTGCCGAGACATCCCATCGTAACGGCCCGTTGTTTAGTGGCTTTCCGGTAACTAGAACTTCCCAGCCTTTGTTTTCTATTTCGCCAACGTTTACCGACATGCCTTGGTAGCCACTTGTTGATGAGATTGTTTCGACGGCAATATCGTTTGTCGTCAACTTATGGTACCAAGCCATGTCCAAGCCCAATCTACCATTGAACATACGCATATCTAATCCTACTTCAAACTCATTGACACTAAGTGGTTTCAGGTTTTCGTTCGGTACTTCCTCCTGGTTGATTTTACCTAAGGATTTGCCGTTGTAATTATACGGTTGTAATCCATATGTAAGGTTGAGCAAGTAGGGGTCGGTATCGCCACCCACCGAGGCATAGGCTACTCGCAGTTTGCCAAAATCAATCAGAGAAGGTAAGTTCGCAACCTCAGAGAATACGAAGCTAACGCCGGCGGATGGATAGAAATAGCTGTTTGACTGCGGATTCAATGTCGAGAACCAGTCGTTTCTACCGGTTACGTTCAGATAAAGAAAGTCTTTATAGCCAAATTCAGCAGTAGCAAACAAGGAGTTTATCTTTTTCTGATAAAGCTCGGTCATGGTTTGGCGGCTGGATGTATTGTTGATCACGTGTAACTGTGGAACGACAAAGCCGAATGCGTCAATATCTGTAGTACTACGTTTTTGGGACATCAGGTTACCGCCTGCATTGACGTTCAAGGAATAGTTTTCCCATCTCCGATCCACACCGATGATACCCTCAAAGTTTCGTTCCCAGAAGGACATGCCAATCTGTTGTATTTCGCCGTTCCTCAGGAAACCGGTTCCATCGGGAATGACGATGGTGCTGGTTGTCCCGTAGTAATCCTGTCCTACACGACCTTGCAGGAACAACCAGTCTAATACATCCCAACGTACATTGGCCGTGGTCAAGTAGCGATCCTTGTCAGACGTGTTTTTCATCCGGTTTAACACGAAGTAGGGGTTTGTCGCATTCAAGTCGGTTCCTAGGGTCTTTTCATGGAAATTATCATGATAACCCGGTGCGAGGGCATCGGTAGGCATATTGCTGTTGATCCATAAGATGGTACTCGCCATGCTGCCACGCGAGCCGACTGTGATGAGACGGTTGCTTCCTTTTTCCTTGACGTAATCAATATTGGCGCCTACGGATACTTTGCTCGTCAGCTTCTGCTGTACGCCCAAGCTCAGATTGTTGCGGTTGAGTCCAGAATTATTGACAATTGCATTGTTCCTTAAATTCGTATAGGAGATCCTAAACGAACCATTTTCATGGCCCTTACTGAAGGAAACATTATTGTTAGTCGTGCTGCCGGTTTTGTAGAAATCTTCCAATACACTGTTTTTTACAAAAGAGTAAGGCCTTTCCACGCCGTCTAATTGTATTGTCATCCTGCCGTCGTATCGTTCGCCCCAGTGGTTCTGACCATGGTTAGCAGCGTCCTGGACACTAGCCGGGCGCAAACCGCCATAGCCCTGCCCATACTCATCCTGTATTTCCCAAAGGAAATAAGGGACCTCAAATGTGGTGTTGGAATTGACACTAATCCCGACACCTTGCTGGTCTTTTCCGGATTTGGTCACGATAATAATCGCACCGTTTTTCGCTCGCGAGCCGTACAGCGCTGCTGCAGTTGCTCCTTTTAATACTGATATTTCCTCGATGTCGTCTGGGTTGATATTGGATAAGTTGTCTCCCCAATCTGGAGACACGGTATTCGTTTCGCCAAACTGAGTATTGTCCATCGGCATGCCATTGATAACATAAAGTGGTTGGTTATCGCCTGATATGGAGGTGTTTCCCCTTATCGTTACTCGGCTTGAGCTTCCTGGGCCGTTTCCGGTATTGACGACATTGACACCTGCGACTTTTCCACTCAGGGAACTTGCAAAGTTTACACTTTTGTTTTTCTCGAAATCATCTCCGTCCAACCTACTAACAGCATAAGCTAGCGATTTTACGTCTTTTTTGATTCCGAGGGCCGTTACGACGACTTCATCCAGACTTTCGTTTGTTTCGGTCAGCGTAATATTTAGGCGTTCTTGTCCAGTATAGGTCACTTCTTGGGTCTCATGACCCAAATACGAGACGACCAAGGTAACGGGCTGGGTAGCAACGCTGAGCTCAAACTCACCCTTACTGTTGGTACTCGTAGAAATAGTTGTCCCCTTTACATTGACTGATACTCCCTCTAAAGACTCCGATTGC
>CAZXSL010000157.1:0-7773 GCA_964643235.1 uncultured Sphingobacteriaceae bacterium
TTAACCGGGTCAAACAAATCGAAACCAACGACGGGGTTACCATCGCCTCGGAAGGCATCCGCGCTAACTATCAAGACATGTTGAATTATGCCGTTTTTGCGCTGATCATGTTGGGGCTGGCCAATGAAGACGCCAGCGTATAAACGAGGCAATTGGCCGTTAAAAAACAAAACAACAAGAAAACAGCTTCAAATGACTACAAAACCGAAAACAAAAATTACTAAACTGCAGCAGGCCTTCCTTTGGATATCCCGTATTTTTGTCGGGTTGCTGTTCTTCTTTTCGGGCTTAATCAAAGCAAACGACCCCATCGGTTTCGGGTACAAACTAGATGAATATTGGTTGGTATTTGGTGCCGACTTCTTGATGTCCTATTCGGTAACCATTGCCATCATCGTTTGTGCATTGGAAATCATTCTGGGCGCACTACTATTATTAGGTTTTTATCGTCGAATCGTGGCTTGGGGGCTGCTGCTACTTATTATCTTCTTCACATTCCTCACGTTTTATTCCGCATTTTTCGAGGTCGTCACAAGCTGCGGCTGCTTTGGTGATGCCATTCCCCTGACTCCTTGGGAATCGTTCATCAAGGACCTTGTCCTACTGGCGTTTATTTTGATCATCTTCTTCTTGCGCGACCATATTCGACCCGTTACCATGGATAAACAAACCAAGGCCATAACCACCTTGGCGCTCGTCGTCGTATCCATTGGTATCGGAGTTTACACCTACAACTTCTTACCAGTTATTGATTTCCTCCCGTACAAAAAAGGAAACAACATCCCCGAATTGATGGTATTACCCGAAGGTGCCGAACCCGACCAATACGAAATCATCTACACCCTAAAACACCAGGACACCGGCGAAGAACGCAAGATGTCTGACAAAGCCTATTTGGAAGAAGGTATCTGGCAGGACGAAAAATGGGAAATCATCGGTGAACCCACCAGCCGACTGGTCAAGAAAGGGTATACCATCCCCATCACGGATTTGCTGATTACCGATGCCTATGGCGAGGACCATACACAAAACATCATTACAAACCCTTACTACAACCTCATTATCGTTGCTTACGACCTGGATGCAACCAACAAGGAGGCCTTGGCCAAAATCAATGAACTGGTACGCCAAACAGCAACGATGTATAATGTACGTTCGGTTTTGTTGACTTCCAACTCAGCCGAAGATGCCCTTATACTCAGCCGGGAGCTCGACCTCCTAGCCGAAGTGTTTTATGCAGATGCCGTACCACTGAAAAGCATGGTCCGTGCCAATCCGGGGGTTATGCTCATGCAGAATGGCGTGGTCATCAATAAGTGGCACCACCACACCGTTCCTGACTTTGAAAGTATGGACAAAACTTATTTTGATGATTAACACGACTAATCAAGTACGGACGTGCACCTAGAAATAAATCAAGAAGCGAATCTAAACCTGACTTTTATCGTCGGGTTTATGGGCAGTGGAAAGACAACTTGGGGAAAGAAGTTAGCCCGAACCACCGGTTACCGGTTCGTCGATCTGGACCACCTCATCGTCGATGCTATCCGAATGGATATCCCTCATTTTTTTAAAACTCAAGGAGAGAGCGAATTCCGCCGAATAGAAGCTGAAACACTTCGGTCAATATCTTCAAAAGAACCCACGATCGTGGCTACGGGTGGTGGAACACCTTGCTTCCACGAAAACATGGACTGGATGAACGCACATGGCAAGACCATGTACTTCAAATTATCACCCGAACAACTATGGCAACGTCTCAACAGACCCAAACACATCAGTAGTCGGCCGGCCCTAAATGGACTAACCGGGGATGAATTGTTAGCCTTCATTACCCAAAAGCTCGAAGATCGGGAACCGTATTACGCCCAGGCCCTACACATCATCGATCAAGCAAACATCCGGATAGAAGACTTGGTTCCAATCGTGGCACCCCGACCCCAAAACACGTAAAACCCAACATGAAACATCCGAGAATCATTACGTATATCGTGCTGGCCTTGGCCACCGTGTTGTTTGGTTCTTGCTTCCAGCAGGCACCTCAAAACCAAACGTTGGACATTGCCGAAGCAATCGAGCCCCGACGCATCGCCCCCCATACAGCTAACGACCTTTACGAATTACTGTCATACCATGAAGGTCGCTACCCGTTGGTTAGTGCACATCGAGGCGGACCCACCGCTGGTTTTCCTGAAAATGCGTTGGAAACCTTTGAACGTATGGCCAATATCCACCCAGTAATCATCGAGTGCGATATCCAAATGACGCGAGACTCGGTACTGATCATGCTTCACGACGACCATATCGACCGAACAACAAATGCTAAAGGTCGGGTTGCGGACATGGACTATGCCCAGTTAGCGAATGTCAGGCTACGCGACAAGGAAGGCACATTAACAGATTACCGAATCCCGACACTGGCCGAAACCCTACAATGGGGCGCCGGTAAAGTCGTATTTACCCTAGACGTAAAACGAGGCGTCCCGTATCAAAAAGTGGTGGATGAGGTACGAGCTAACCAAGCAGAGGCGTACTCGGTAATCATTACTTACAATGCCAACCAAGCCGAGGAAGTGCACCATTTAGCTCCAGAATTGATGATATCGGCTTCTATTCGTTCGTTAGCCGACTTGAGCCGGCTCAACCGTATGGGTATTCCCAACGAAGTCCTCGTAGCATTCGTAGGCACGAGTGAAGCCGCTCCGGAGGTATACGAAGCTCTACATCAAGAAGGCATCACGACCATTTTGGGCACAATGGGTAACCTCGATACCCAAGCGGCACGACAAGGCGACCAGCGTTATACCGAAATGGTGCGGAGAGGTGCCGACATCCTATCAACAGATAGGCCATTAGAGGCCGGTAATGCACTGCAACAACTTGTCAGGGATGACAACCTGTCTTCTCCTTATATTCGATAAGCAGAATCTTTCCTGACAACTAAGCCAAATGTGGATATAACTCGCTAAACGTTAGCGGGTAGGCGCACCCATCGAAGTCAAAAACTTCTGAAGCTTAGGTGCAACGACGGCTGCACAATATGGATTTTGCGGGTTCCTGTTAAAATAATTGAAATGATAATCTTCCGCCACGTAGAAAGTCGACGCTGGTGCAATCTCCGTAACGATAGGGTCATCGAAAACCTTCTCTGCCTCTAGTCGAGCCACAAAATCCAACGCTAAATCACGCTGAGCGTCATCATGGAAAAAGACTACCGAACGATATTGCGTACCCACATCATTACCTTGCCTGTTGAGCGTTGTCGGATCATGGGTTTTAAAGAAAACGCCTAGTAGCTTTTCAAAGCTGATGATATCCTCGTCATACTCAATATGGATTACTTCAGCATGCCCGGTTGCACCCGTACAAACCTGCTCATAAGTTGGGTTTTCACGTTGTCCGCCCATATATCCCGGTTGTATACCATTCACCCCCTCTAGCTGCTGGAATATTACTTCCGTACACCAGAAACAGCCTCCGCCAAATGTTGCTTTTCTCATGATAAATCCCTTTTTCGTTCATGCAAATATACGTAAAAACAGGAGACAGAACACTTCGACTAAATAGGTTTAATAGACACTCTTCCCATCGATCAACAAATCTTGTTTTATAGCATCACACACCGCAAATGAAAAACCCTCTTGCAGTGCATATGCGCCGTACTCGCCCTGCTTATTCAAAGCTAGGAAACCGACCTGTATTGTTTTAGCGACTTCGGGTTTCTTCCGGATAATCCGTTCAACCGCTTCCTTACACGCTTCTTCCGGCGACCGCCCCTGCCGCATGAGTTCAACAACCAAGAAGCTACCGACAGTACGGATAACCTCCTCGCCTACACCAGTGGAAGTAGCCGCCCCCACCTCATTATCTACATATAAGCCTGCACCAATAATGGGACTATCACCTACCCTGCCACGCATTTTAAATGCCATGCCACTTGTGGTACACGCACCGGATAAATTGCCTTTGCTATCCAAAGCCAGCATACCGATGGTGTCGTGGTTATACTCGTTGCCGGGCAAGCGCTCGGCCGCAAAAGTTTGGTTCTCGATATTGATTGTGGGCTCGTATTTTTTTTCCTTTAGCCACTCTTCCCAAGCAGCCTTAGCTGCTGGCGTAAGTAGATTTTCCTGCTCAAAACCGTTGGCCAACGCAAATTGCAGCGCACCCTCTCCCACCAGCATCACGTGCGGTGTTTTTTCCATTACCTTCCGTGCTACCGAGATGGGATGTGCAATATGTTCCAAAGCCGCTACTGAGCCACAGTTACCGTGCTCGTCCATGATACAAGCATCAAGTGACACGTGCCCATCGCGGTCAGGATACCCACCCTTGCCAACCGTCATATTTACCAAATCGGCCTCCGCTACCCGAACACCCACTTCAACCGCATCCAAGGCCGAGCCGCCCGGAGCCAATACTTGCCAAGCAGCAGCGTTTGCCGCTACACCAAAATCCCATGTCGATATAACAATCGGTCCATTGTGGACAAATGATGTGCGGCTCTCGCCAGCATACGAAGCCAGAAACCTCGAGGAGGCTAACAACGACGTGCCCATCACTCCGTTTCTTAAAAATTTACGTCTTGTTACCATTTTATATTCTGAATCAAGGAAATGCAATTTGCAATTCGCTTTCAAATAACGTAAAAAAATTAGAGAATAATGACCACAGGGAATTGCAAACACGACACGAATAAACTCACTTTGTAATCCCAGGCTCGTGGTAAAACATAAAATACGAAACATCTAACATACATCTGTTTTCCGCAAAAAAGCAACGGTTTGACGTTTTTTTTCTACTTTAGGCCAGTCATGCCCTCCTTGGGCGAGTGGACCGCGAGTTTACAGGCTACATTATCTGTGCTATGAAAAAATTTATTCCTACAGCCCTTCTCTTCCTTCTTTTACCGCTCATGCCACTTCTTGGCCAACAGCTCCGTGTCGTTGACAGCCTAGAACAGGAACTTGCGCAAGTATCAGACGATGCAATACGAGCCGAGTTAATGCTCGCTATAGCTACCAAACTCCCCTTAGAAGACAGTATGCGTATCGAGCGCTATTTTGAAGACGTACTTTCTCTTGCCCGGCAATACCAGAATACCACATTGGAGATCATCGCCCATGCTAATTACGGGCGGCACCTTTACATGAAGTACGAATTCAACGAAGCCGAACGTCACGTTGCACGCGCAGACAGCTTACTGCTCGATGCTGACGAAGAAACTAAAGCAGGCTACACGCCAGCTGTCAAGTCGGCGTTGGCAGCGATTTTCTACGCCACCGGAGAAACCGAAAAAGCGCAGAAAACATACCAAGAGTTGACAGACTTGTGGACCCAACGCGGAAATCACTTCGAAGCCAGCCAAGCCCTACGCAACATGGGGGTTTTGTTTTTTAATCAACGACAATACCAAAACGCACTCGAATACTACAAACAGAGTTTGGCAACATACGATGTAACGGACCCCCAGCATCGCGATATCGGACGAGCGCACCTCGACATTGCATCAGTATACAACGAATTGGATAGTCTGGCCCAATTGCGAACCTATCTTTCCGAAGCAGGCGATCGCTTTACCCAAGTACCAGACACGTTGGAGCAAATGGCAGCCTATTACTTTCTAATGGGCGAATATCAGCGAAAGACTGGCAACAGCCATTCTGCCATCCAGATGTACGGCCAAAGCATCGACATCGCCCGTAAGTTCCACCATGTGCACGCCTTGACGAATACATTACAAGCCTTAGCAGATATCCATTCGGCTAGGGGCGAACACGGCGAGGCACGCGACCTCATGGAAGAATACCTCGAATTGTCGTATACGCTGAAGGATTACGAATTCAGACGCGTAGCCTACAAGCGCCTGGCAGAAATAGAGTACCATCTGCATAACCATGACAACTCCTTCGATTACTGGCAGCGCTATGCCGCTGAAATCGACAGTTTGAACGTAAGTGACGTAGCCAAACGCTTGCACGAACTGGACCAACAATACCAACTGGCTAATCGAGAGCGCGAAATATTGGATTTGCAGCTAAAAAATGAGCGGGCAGAGTGGCGTTCCCAACGCAACCTGATATACGTATGGATTGCTATTGGCGTTACTATCCTTGCCGCCATCATTTCCTATATCTTGTACCGCAACGTTCTTAAGCAGAAGAAAATTGTCTCTCAACAAGAGACCTTGCACGAATTCGAAATAGCCGCTGTTCGACAGCAGCACCGCATCGATCTACTCTCGGCAATGATGTCTGGCGAGGAGAAGGAACGGAGCCGGATAGGCAAGGATCTTCACGATGGGATAGGGTCGTTATTGTCCGGTGTTCGGATGTCACTCGATTCGCTGGCACAGCAATCGCCAAAAGACAGCCTCATACAACATACAGCCACCCGACTCACTCAAAACGTCGATGACACCATCCACGAACTGCGGCGTATCGCCCACAGCATGATGCCTGACCTACTTGAGAAATACGGCTTGGCTGAAGCTCTCGTCAATTTCTGCAAACGCCTCCAAAACCCGTATACCAAAATCGACTACCAAGCTATCCGGGTATCCGATAACCTCAACTCAGACAGGCAGACGACATTATACCGAGTTGCACAAGAGCTGGTTAATAACGCCATCAAACATGCCGAGGCCTCCCACATATTGGTGCAGTTACAGGAAAGCGACGGGCAGATAACCCTGACGGTAGAAGATAACGGTAAAGGGTTCGATGCCCAAATCGACAGCGGAGGAAAACAGGCCGGGCTGAACAACATCCAATCTCGGGTAGCATACTTAAACGGCACCATCGAATTGCAATCGCAACCAGGCACTGGCACGACAGTAATCGTCGAATGTACGGTCGATTGATACGCTTAAAAGACGTTTGGCACTATATTGGCAGTAGTATCGACATTACTGCCTATTGGTACGGCAAAGGGTAGTAACAAGCCTTAATTAACTTGATAATGATAAAAATCGTTGTGATAGATGACCATCCGATTGTCATGGACGGCCTACGAAACGTATTTGCGAACCACCCAGATATATCGGTGGAGGGGTATTACCGTGATGGACAATCGGGTTTTGCTGCGCTAGCGCATACGGAGGCTCGAGTCATCTTGCTGGATATCAACCTACCGGACACCAACGGTATATCTTTATGCCATCAGATCAAATCGACGTACCCACACATGGATATCGTAGCACTGAGTTTGCACAACGAGCGTCCGGTCATCAAAAGCATGCTTAAAAACGGTGCAAAAGCTTATGTATTGAAAAACGCTCCCGGGCAGGAAATTATTGATGCTATCCATGCAGTGTACCATGGTCGCAACTATTATTGTACTGCCACCAAATTGGCGTTGGCAAATGCGGAAGCGTCGCACCTAGAAACCGTGCCCCTCATCACCCGTCGGGAGCGTGAGGTCCTGAGGCTCATTGGTGAAGGGATGACCAGCCAAGAAGTGGCGGACAAGCTTTTTATCAGTACCCATACCGTAGAAAGCCACCGCAAAAAATTGATGGAGAAGTTTGAGGTCAAGAATATAATTTCGGTCATCAAGTTAGCCTCTGAATACGGTATGCTGTAAGACATTATAACACGAAAAAGCCCACTGAATTCGAATTCAGTGGGCTCCATTTTCGATAGGATTACAGGCGATTAAGCGAGCTCCAAAAACTTATCGTAGTCAATTTCCTTCTTCTCGATCTTAACAAAATCTTTCAAGTAGTTGAATACCTTCAATGCTTTGACCTCATCAAAAAGCCTATTGGCCTGT
>CAZXSL010000158.1:0-7753 GCA_964643235.1 uncultured Sphingobacteriaceae bacterium
ATCGCGCCAGCATGGGGTGCTGGAGGTCGTGGGTTCGAATCCCGCCAACCCGACAACATAAATCGAAGCTCTTGCGAAAGCAAGGGCTTTTTTATTTACTGGGTAAAGCCGAGCCATAAGCTTGAGCTTGCCCAGTAAATAATAAAAGCCATAGGCACGTAGTGCCGGCTTCGATTTTGTTGAGCGCCCCCCTCCACGGTGATGGCTGCTGGTCAAGCGAGAGCCGGTGCGTCGCAGCCAATCCCGCCTACTCGCCAACAAAAAAGCCCTCCATCATGAGTGGAAGGCTTCTTGCATCATTGCCGCAGCTATGGTTTACTGCCTGATGTTGGCCAAACCAACTTTTACGTCTTCCCAAGTCGCCAAAAACTCTAGTCCCTCATGCAGCTCGTGCGGGAACGCCTTGCCTTGTACCGTGATATTAACACCCCCAGACTCGGTGGGTATTTCTAGCACTTTATGCACGATGACCCGTGAGCCGGTAGGCAGTTCCTCTTCCAACTTCGCCGTAGGCATCTCCGGTTGTGCCGATAGGAAATAGCCTGACTTATTACCTTCCGAGTGGGTGTAGTGGTAGTAGTAAAGAGGTTGCGTAGCATTGAAAATCTGGTTGTAGATATCAGCATACTTGGGGTCGTGGGAAACGTCGTTTCCATTGGACCCGCCACACGAGGCTAGCATGAATACGCTACCTATGAAAATGAGTGTGTTTAAAATAATCCGTTGCATAATGATGGTGTAGTTATGTTTAAAAAAATAATGAGATGAATACGAATGGAACCTAATATAACTGTTTGGGGTTCTGGTAAACTCCGAACGTGTTATTTGTCTAAAAAATCAAATTGTTTCTCGAAGCTTTTCCCGATTACTGGTAATGGTTTCTTTACGTCGTTGATTGCATGGATGATACCCAAAACCATTAAAATCAGGAATAGAATACCGATATATCCGACTAACCCGGCGATGGAGGGCGACACAAAGCCGATAATGCCCGTGGCAATGTTGAAGATGATACTGACCAGTATTAGACCAAAACCTTGTTTTAGGTGATAACTGCTGATGTCGTTCCGTTTTCCTTTGCCGGCAAAGTAGGCTATTAGCCACAGGATGCCGAGGTAACTTAAAATAGATTGTGTTTTTGGGGTCATGATATTTTTATTTTGTTTTCAATGACCAAAGATTGAGGAAATAATTTGCTTGACCTTGTTATTAGTGATGACATTGTATATACGCATCAGATTTTAGGTATAAACAAAGTGTCTACGTGGAATGGTAAGGTGTTGAAAGCGAGTGGGGATGTGTTTGGCTTGAGTTAATGGAAATTCCGGCCTTTGTGGAAAAATCGGTCCGCATTGCTTTCTTGTTTGGGAGAAGCCAATCCACTCAACCAAGTGTTTAGATTGAAGCAACGTCTGACTACGACGTGGATAACCTCTTTTTCTCGTTGCACTTGACCCTCGACCAAAAGCAATTTGGATTGTAGGATTTGTCGCCGGTATGTTTGGAATGTCTGTGCCCAGATTACCAAGTTGGCGTATCCGGTTTCATCTTCAATGGTCACAAAAAGTACGCCTTTGGCCGTAGCAGGGCGTTGCCTTACGGTTACCAGTCCGCAGACCTTCACGTACGTGCCGTTTTCCATGTTTTGCAATGCCGAGGCCGTGGCAACTCGCATCATGTCCAGTTGGTGTCTGACGAAACTTACCGGATGCGCTTTAAGGGACAAGGACGTACTGGCATAATCCTGCACCACGTGCTCGCCGAGGCTCATCAGAGGTAAGACGGTTTGTCCTTCCAGGGTACTTTCTGATGGCTGCCCCTCGAATAGTGCGATAGGTCTATCCTGCAAGGCGGCTACCTCCCAGAGTGCTTTCCGGCGGTCTAACCCCAGTGATCGGAAAGCGTCTGCATCGGCCAATTTTTCCATCGTTGCCAAGGAAATACCGGCATCCATGAGGGCAGGAATACTCCGATAACCCATTCCACGCGCATTGGCCAATACCTGCATTTCATCCATTTGTAGACCTTTGATTTGGCGGAACCCCAGTTGCAGGTGGTGTAGGCGTTTGCCATGCGTGCCACGAAGTGTGTGGTCCCATTCCGAATGGTTCACGTCGACGGGCAAAACATGTACCCCATGTTTGCGGGCATCGGCTACCAGTTGTGCGGGGTGGTAGAATCCCATGGGGTGGCTATTGAGCAGGGCTGCTGCAAAAATATCGGGATAGTGGTATTTCAGCCAGCTCGACACGTATACCAGTAAGGCAAATGAGGCCGCATGGCTCTCCGGAAAACCGTAGCTGCCAAAACCTTCCAGCTGCCGGAATACCCGGTGGGCAAACTCCTCTTCATACCCCTTCCTGACCATGCCTTCCACCATCTTGTCACGAAAACGGCTGACTTCCCCTTTGGCTTTGAACGTGGCCATGCTCCGTCTAAGCTCGTCGGCCTCCGTAGCGGTAAAGTCCGCCGCCACCATCGCAATTTCCATCGCCTGTTCCTGAAATAAGGGTACGCCTAGTGTCCGGTCCAAAATCCCCTTGATTTCTTCGGAGGGGTATTCTACAGGTTCTTCACCATTACGTCGGCGCAGATAGGGGTGCACCATGTCGCCCTGTATGGGACCGGGACGCACGATTGCCACTTCGATGACCAGATCATAAAATTGTTTGGGGCGCAATCGTGGTAGCATAGACATCTGTGCGCGACTTTCGATTTGGAAGACCCCGATGGTGTCGGCGCGGCTAATCATGTCGTACACGCGTTTGTCCTCATCCATCACATTAGCCAGTGTCAGGTCCAATCCGTAATGCGCTTTGGCCAGTGCAAATGCCTTGCGGATGCAGGTAAGCATCCCCAAACCCAGTACGTCCACTTTCAGGAAACCCAGAGCCTCTAAATCGTCCTTGTTCCACTCTAGGCACGTACGGTCTTCCATGCGGGCATTGAGGATGGGGCAAAGTTCATGGAGGTTGCCTTGTGTAATGACAAATCCGCCCGTGTGTTGCCCTAATTGTCGGGGAAACCCGATATACTGCTGTGTCAGTTCCAGTGTTTTTTGAAGGTGCGTATCCTGTGCGTTGAAACCTTGTTCAGCCAATTGGCTGCTGTCTATATGAGTGTCCCAATGGCTGCCGATAATGCCTGCCAGCCGTCCGACGGCATCCACCGATAGTCCCATAGCTTTGCCCACATCGCGTATGGCTCCTTTGGCCCGAACTTGGGTAACAGTGGCCACGATTGCTGCCCGGTGGCGCCCGTATTTGTTATAGATATATTGGATGACTTCTTCTCGCCGTTCATGTTCGAAATCGACATCGATATCAGGCGGCTCGTCACGTGCGTCAGACATAAACCGGGCAAACAGCAGCTTGGTTTTGGTCGGGTCTACGGAAGTAATACCGAGGCAAAAACAGACGACAGAGTTAGCAGCCGAACCCCTGCCTTGACACAAAATGCCCCGGTTTCGAGCAAAGCGTACGTAGTCGTGGACGGTCAGGAAATAGGAAGCGTAATTTTTTCGATTGATAAATTGGAGCTCGTTTTCCAAGGCATCCTGTACAGACTCGGGAATATTATCGCCATAACGTTTATGAGCGCCTTCCCAAGCTGCTTTTACGAGTTCTTCTTGGGGAGTTCGCCCTTCACTGGTCAATTCCACGGGATAAACGTATTCAAGTTCATCCAAAGAAAATCGGCAGGCTTGTGCTACGGTACCGGTCTGGTGGATAGCTTCCGGATATTGGCGATAAAGGCGTCTGATTTCGGCTTGGGGCTTGAGGTGTCGCTCGGCATTGGGGTGCAATTTGTATCCTGCTTGATGTATCGTGCATTTCTCCCGGATGCAGGTCAACACGTCCTGCAATTCGCGGCGTTCGGCTACGTTGTAGTGGACATCCCCTAAGGCTACCATGCCCACGCCTAGTCGAGTGCATAGGTGGTCGAGTAAGGATAACATTTTGGTGTCGTGGCCCAAGTAGGTTTGGGTAGCCCCTATGCTGAATCTTCGACCCAACTTGGTGCTATATTCTTCCATATCCTTTACAAAACACTGCTCCAGCCCGAAGTACGGGGTGAGCCGTTTTGGAGGGACGGCAATGAATTGGATGTTTAGTGCATTTCGGTATACATCATCTTTATATAGGAGGCATTTCCCCTTTTCCGTTCGTCTATTGCCTGTGGTCAGCAAGGTGGATAGCCTCCCGTACCCATTCCGATCTACGGGGTAGGCCAAAAGGCTAGTACCGTCCTGTAAATCCAGTCGACACCCGGGAATAAACCGGATGCCGTGTTTCTTGGCGGCAACATGACCACGTACGATTCCTGCTAGGGTGTTGCGGTCGGTAATGGCGATGGCGCTATACCCGAGTGCAGCGGCTTGGGCCACCAGCTCCTCGGGGTGGGAGGCTCCCCGTAAGAAACTGAAATTAGATGTTACCTGTAATTCTACGTATTCCACCGTTTCCATCAAGCAAAAAAACCATGAATAAACCATTGGCACTGGCGTTCATCCTGGTAAGGCCCAGAGCGGAACAGCCAATACCGTTGTCCTTTGTCGTCTTCTACGACGTAGTAATCGCGGTGTTTGCCTTCATCCATCCACCATTCCCGGGCGATGCGTTCTGGCCCGTCAGCTTTTTTGACGGGATGCACCTCTCCTCGGTAGCGGAACAGCATGGGTGGGTAGTCGGGGATGGGTGCAGACACCTCAATGGGTTCCGGTTTAGCCAACAACCGGGTAGGGCGGGGTTTGGTAGTCGTCCAAGGGATATGCGGCGTGTCGGATAGGGATGTGGCCGTTCGGATTGAGCGTTCTGGCCAATGATGCTCGGCTGGCAGGTAGCGCCGTATGGCGCATGTTTTGCTGCTCCCCGCCAGTCGGTCCAGTAATTCGGCTAATGCCGGGTCTCCCAAACCCGTCGTGTCCTCCCAAATGCTCTCTTGGGCAGGGTCAGTGTCTTCTACCTGCACGGCTTCAAGCTCAAACAGCTCGATGCCCAATGCGGGCTCGATTTGGGGTACTTTGAGGACAAATAGTTTGAAAAGATGATGTACAACAGCTGTAGCCCGGTGGGTCCCCATGGTTATGCTACCCGTTTTGCCGTCGATACGGAAATAAGTTAATACTGCTTTGCGAATGCCTTTACCCTCTTGGGCCAGTCTGCCGCATAAGGCCTCAAGTAGGCGTTGTATAGCTACTTCGATACCTTTTGCTGTTCGGATAGGCTCCATACAGGGTAGGCGTTCGAGGTAGGGGACTATGGGGCGGAGGGGATTCAAAGCCTCTGTTTCTAGGCCCAAAACTTGTCTTAACCGTAGCAGCAATCCATCCCCAAACCGCCTGCGAAGGACGGTACGAGGCATAGCCATGAAGGAGCCGATGGTGTGGAGCCCGAGTTTGTATAGACGCTCTGTGGTGGATTTTTCCAAGCGCAGTGCTGTTGGAGGGAATCCGGATAAGACGTCCCGTTGTTGGCCTGGGGGTACGATGAACGTTTCTTTGCCAAAGCGTGCCACGGCCCATGCTGCTCCTGAAGTGTCGGCGAGGGCTATGCGTACTCCGAATCCTTTTTGTACTAATCGGGAAGCGATGTCTTCCAGATAAGCTTGTTCTCCACCCCAGAGGTGGGTACAGCCGGAAGCGTCCAGAATCAGTCCATCTGGTGGGTCAACAGCCACGGTGGGTGTATATCGGATGCACCAATACCCTAGATTTTCCAGCAGTTTATCTCCTAATCCGGGTCTGTCGTCCAGCACATGTAGCCCGGGTATGGAAGCTTTGGCATCGGCCACTACCATGCCAGGGGAGATCCCTTGAGAATCGGCATGGGTGTTTGTAGCGGTAACGACCATACGGCCCTGCACGGGAGCCGCTAGCACGAAAGGATGGTTGCGCAAAGCAGGATGCCGAAGCACCATCCGGTCTGCAGTCAGCTGCTTGAACCATATCGATACAAAGCGTTTTTCCATGCTGATTACCCAATTTGTTTCCGTGTTTTTGGCCAAACGATCGTCTTTTTCCTTTCGGGAAAGACGAATTGTCCTTCGGACCATTCTACCTCCCAACGGCCGGGATTGCCGTTTCTAACCTTTAGCAATTCCACTGTCCATCGGGGGAACCCAACACCAGGCACTCCGGTTTCCAACACGCTGGGCAGCGGACTGATGCGCCAACGTGCAGCACAGGCCGTGTTGCCCAAACCTGTTGGTTTGCTGCGTAGTACGAATCCCGTCACCCGGCTTTTTTCAGCGGCCAGTTGCAAGCGTTGTGATTGGACAAAGTCCATGGTGGGCAGTTCGGCTACGGCAGCAACTAGTGCCTTGCATTTGAGTGCTTCGCCCATGGCCCATAGCATGTCCCACTCCCGTTTGACCTCAACGAAGACAATCCGATCGGGTGCTATTCCGAAAGCGGCTAGGGCAGGGGGGAAGGTAGACAGGCGTTGCGATAAGCTAATCCAGAGGCATGTGCCGCCATTGTCCATCATCCGGCTTAATAAGCTGCTGATAAACCCGCTGGAAGCAGCTGCTTCCTCGATATTGCTAGCGATAAACTCGTGGATGCTGGCTGTGGGAAATGTGCCGTTTGGAAAAGTACGCTCAATCGCACCCAAACCCATTTGACATCCGGAATTGTTTTCGGAACCATTGCCTTGCATGCGCAGCAGCTGCTGGCGTAATTGTTTGACGATTTCCTGTTTGTTATCCGCGTGTGTGGGCATGGTGTCATCCTTATCCGGACGACAAATATAATACTAATATTTTTAGTAAAAGAAAGATATTAAGAATCTGCTGTATGAGCTGTATTCAATAAAACCAACAAAATTTTATAGGTTTAGGCTAAACCACTTCCCAGACTACCAATTCGCCTGATCGATCTTGTACAACATCATCTTGGCGATGTTGGCCGCCCGGACTTTGGCTTCCTCAGCTTTTTCCCCGGCAAACAGTTCGTCCGTTGTTTCATCAAACAGGCGCAGCCATTCGGAAAATTCGGTTTCCGTAAGCGAGGTCATCCTGCTAAGCTCGACGTGCTTGCGCATGGGGTTACCGGAAAAACCGGGCTCACCCAATAGCAATCCAGCCCAAAACTGATACATTCGAGGGAGGTGGTGATCCCAATCCACACGGGCGATGTCGTTGAATATCGGACCGAGGAGTGAATTTATTTGCACTTTGTCGTAAAACGTATTAACGAGCAATTCAATGTCCGCCCGATTTTCGATATCTCTTTTCATCAGCTTATTGTCTCTTAGATGAATATAGCAACTTCTTTTGAAGATCACAACCGTATGAGAACTTTTATAAAGGCTAGTGCATTCAAAACGATATTGTTCATTGAGGGGGGCTGTGCGAGCCGAAGCCTACCTTCGCAGTCAAGAACTCGCTTCAATCTGCTTGCCAGTGTGCTTGTTTTACGAATAGCCACCTAGTACGAGTTCGGAACAGGTCACGATGACGGTTTTTTATTTTAATACAGGCACCCTACCTCCTTATGGGAATTATTTGTGAGACCTAGTAGTATTTTTGGGACAAAAACTGGAAAAACGAAAAAGCGTGTCCCAAATTTGATAGTAAAACCAGGCCGACCGACCCTGAAAAACAAGGCAAAAACCGCGATTATAGACTAAAAACGACGTTTTTAGCGAATGAAAAACGAAAAAATGTGAAAACTTGCTTAAGTTTAGAAAAGTGAATTCTAAATTTAAAAAAGTGAATTCTAAATTCGGAAATCCAAAATCTAAATTTGAAA
>CAZXSL010000159.1:0-2969 GCA_964643235.1 uncultured Sphingobacteriaceae bacterium
GCGACAGGATAGCGCCTATTACTATAAGTCCACCTGACGTGTGGCTTATCCGTAATTGCGGATTGCGAGACATGGGATGAAAAGGAGCACCGGCGCTAAATGACACCGTATTAGGAAAGAACTCCCGTACAGACATCGGGTGCCAATCCTGCCCTACACGTAGCCCGACTGAGTGCCAATCGAAATCGATATAAGCATTAAAAAGTCGCAGTCCGTTCAAATCGCTAAAATGACTGTTGGCATTTCCATAGAAATCGGCCTCTATCAACCCGCTGGTCCGTGCGTTAAGGACGACAGGGCCATTGCCCCGCACGCCCAGCCTGGAATGAATCGACAGCATATTGACGTTCAAACCCCGATTGATATCCCGTCCAGCATCATCATACAGACGGTTTTCCGGATAGATTGAAACGAGCCCTTCGCGGGCATTGACTACCTGCCGCGTATCTGCAAAAAGATCGTATTTTATGAATCCGGTAAACTCAACAAGTCTTTTTGTATCTGATTTTGTCGCTTTTGCTTCTTTGACCACAACGGTGTCCAGTAGACCTTCAAGCCCTCCATCTGGTTTGGCCACAAGCTGATTGCACCATGCAACTGAGGTCCCTACCGCCAACACAACATATAACAACCTAAACTTTATCACATTAAAAACTTTTCGATAAGCACTAACCTTCATGCTATCGATTGAATTTTTCTAGCGGATGCGATCTATCTGCCAATGGTAATGAGATGGGGCGCTGCTCGAGATGAGACGCATAAACTCCGTAAATCATTTCCAAGGCCGCTCTAGCATCATAAATATTAGCAATGGGCTGACGGTCCTCCTGAATCGCTTGCATCAAGTCCCAAACTGCGTTTCGCCCCGCTTCGATAAAGATGGGTCCATTGGGCACATCAGTTGTACCCAACAAACTATAATCTAACGGCTCAGCTCCTAGAATAATGCGGTGCTCATGCAGTTCGATTGTCTCTGCTATGGATTCATCTGCCGGAGCACAAGGGGCATTACTGAAACGCAGCGGCTGTGGTGCCCGGTGGGCGTCTGAAAACCGATGCGACAACATGCCTTTACTACCGATCACACTAATACCCATTCGATTATCATTCTTGTAAAGATTGCTTCGACTTTCGAAAATAGCCCGTACTCCGTTAGGGAACCGAAACGTAGCGAATAGCTCATCACCTGCTGCTGGACCAATCGGTTCAACAGTTTGCGTTAATTCGGGCCCCTTAAAGGGTTCTCCCTTCACGCGTACGTCAGCCGAAACACTTTCTGGCCTGCCAAAGAAATAGATCATCAAATCAAAAATGTGTGTTCCCAGCGTCATCATGTCTTCGCCGCCTCCGCGATGATCACTCTTGCCCCAGCCTTGGACAGTCAGCGGCACGCCGATTTTACCCGATTCTATTAATTGTTTCATCGTTATAAACCCTAACCCATTACGACATGGGTGGGCCATCGCCATTTTGATGTTGTTTTTTTCTACAAGCTTTACGATTTCATCTGCTTCATGTAAATAAGCGGTCAAGGGCTTTTCACAGTAGATGTGACAACCGTTTTCTGCAAAATACCGAACCTGCTCTAGGTGGTCTGCGGGTAAGCGCGATGTCAACACGACAATATCAGGTTTTACATTTTCCAATAACGCTTCGCAACTTAAAAAATGACGCTTTGCCTCAGTATGGGCCATTTTTTCAGCAATATTTTCTGTACTACCGTCGACCAGGCCTACGATTTCAACATTTGGAATACCGCGGAAAGCAACATGCATACCGTGAAGACCCAGCATGGGCTTCGACTTGTCTTGAATGATGGCCACCTTCCATTTTTTACTCGTGGCACCTAGCGCATTGCTCCCGTATAAAAACGGGCCGGCGAGCCCCCCACCTGCTAATACACCACTCGTTTTAAGAAACTTGCGTCGTGAAATCGTTGTTCCCATCATGATCGTTTGGTTTAATTATCGTTTAAAAAATAAGCATGCTATACAAAACTGAGAGATGGAATTATTACCATCAATATTTCAAATACATTAAGTACAATAAGATAGCCTCGATATCAGCATCAGAGAGTATACCAACATACGAAGGCATCTCAGCCTCGTACCCCTTGACAACGTGCTTACCCGGATCGAGGATCGCCTCACGCAGGTAGGCATCATCAGCGATGATATGTGTACCGTCGTTCATTTCCCGTAACGTACCATACATACCTTTAAAAGGAGGGCCATATTTGCCTGCTGTTTCTGTGCCGGGCGAATGGCACCCTACGCATCCTACGGTATGGAACAGGTGATTTCCGCGGTCTCGAGTAATGGGCTCTTCGGTTTTAATCAAGGCCGAAAGTTGTTCGATATCTACATTCAACTTACTAAGATCTACGTGTTCGAACCGATTCAACAAACTATCCAAACTAGGCACATGATTGATGGATAGCCAAATACCGTCGTCCAATGATTTGCCATCTGCAGAATTTAAGTTGTAAAGTATCTCCATTTGGTCTGCTCTTTTCATATCCGGTATAAGAAGCAACACTTGTTTCGCATCTGCCGACAGGTATGAAGCAAGCACTGGTAAGATTTCTTCTCCCGGGGTGCCGTCCAGCTTGTAATGGCCCGATCCATACTGCCCAGTTTGCTTGTAGTTCCATCTCTTGATGCGATAGTTTTCTGGATTTAAGACTCCCGCCGGATCCAGCGGAGCGTCGAAGGATATGATAAGGCCTTGTTCGCCGATCTTAAGCCCATTAGGCATATAACTCGGCTTACCTGTGAAACGGAGCCGCTGTATTGCACTTACCCCTTCGGCACTGCTCCCCAGCAGGTTGAACCCCGCCATATATAACTGCCCATCCACCGGGCCAAGAACCCCTTTTAAAATAGGCGTATGGAATTTTGTAGGAATCGCCGCTACCCCGGCTTGAAGACCAAGAGCACTCGTATCCACTAATACGCGGAATAGCCCGG
>CAZXSL010000159.1:2979-5024 GCA_964643235.1 uncultured Sphingobacteriaceae bacterium
TTCGTCGAGCGGCCCCAACTTTTTACTGTTCATCCAAATCTGCCCCCCTGCGGAACGGTCTACCCGATGTGGTATCCATGTTAATGGGGCCTGTTGCACGGGATTAATCTTACGATGTGATGTCGCGGGGACACCATGAAAAGTGCCTTTACCAACCGAAAAAATGGGTGTTGCAGACACATAGTTGCCCTGCTGGTCTGTAGCTGTTAGACTGCCTGTGGTCGGATTAATACCAAGGAAGGGCATGCGAAATCCGGTAGAGAGCACCTCGGCCGTCTTACCATCACGCGAAATACGCATAATGGTTCCAGAATGATTAGAACCTGCTCGAAAGCCGCTTTCGACAGGTCTGGTCAAACCTGGCCTCGCATTAACGGCACCGCCTAATGCAATATAAAAACTATTCTCTTTTTCTGAGAACACCATGTCGGCAGCCCAAGCATAGGACTCCGGAGGCATCTGCATTAAATCACAGAAGTTCTCATAATAGTCTGCTTCACCATCTGCGTCTAAATCATGTAGCCGAATGATGCCTTCCTTTCCAAAAACATAGATCTGACCATCCAGTACTTCAACACTCATGGGCTCATACAGACCAGAAGCAAACCGCTTCCACGACATCTTTTTAAGGTCTCCTTTTATCCCCGCTGCTATCCAAACATCTCCTTCAAATGTTGTTACCACTATTTTTTCATCATCCAGAAATGCCATATCGATTACTCGAACGTTTCTTTTCCACGGATTAGGTACCGGCAGCGTAAGGATATCTGAGACAAAAGCGGCGGTATCTGGTGCCACTTTACCCTGTGTATATACTTCTTCTTCCCAATGTGTGGGGCCACATTCTTTACACTTAGGCATCTGGACTTCGGATGATTGCAAGCCGGCTTTGAACTCATCCATTTGGCTAATAGTCCCGTATCCTACAGCAACGGTTAGTTGCTGTGAAGTAGCCAATGGCGGAATAACAACGGTAACGTATCGGCCATCGATTACCTTGACAAAAGCGCTCCTAGATTCGGGTTGACGTACACCTACCGCCAGGATTGAATCTAGGTCTTCTTGTATTTGAATGTAACCAATGTTTCCATCTACAACTCCTGATGCACCCGGTGTAACCTCTGCAACGTTCAAAAAAAGAGTATCTGTTGTAGCGTCGATTTCTAATACTCGAGTAAATAAAGTGAGACTTTCCTCTCGAATGACGCCCGGTAGTTCAGCGATACGAATGCTTCCCACTCGGTATTTTAAAATAGCTCGAGCCCCATAAACATAGAGGCCGTCCCAACGTCCATACTCTTCTGGCAAAGCACCCCAATAATAGCCTTCTTTTTCTTGCGAATCAGAGCGTACTTCCTGATGAACGGGCGATCCTAACGACCATCCGGGATAAATGCCGGTAGCAAAAGCTGGGTTACCTGCAATTTCAGGGTCATGCGATATTTTGTTATAAAAATCTTTGTAAGAGACTTCTGGAAGCATGCTTTCCGTGAGACGAGCTCCCGTCCAAGCAACCGACCACCGCAACAAATCGCGGTCAAAGCACATGAAGGCACTATCATCTAGATTAATTATAAGTCCTCTGGAAACTATGTTGTCCGTTGGAAAACCCGCTCCTAAATTTCGCGCATCTAGATATGTACTGATAAATGGGAAATCTCCCTCTACAAAGTCGTTGAAAACCTCATTGTAAAAGTCATTTTCGGTAACGGGATCAATGCGGGGCGTACAGCCTGTGATCACGATCACCACAAATAAGAATACAAAGAATACACGGTTTATTACCGTCATTTTAGATATAAGATTTTTCACCTGATTAGCTGAAACTAATTATTTCACATACGATCCTTCCAAGAGAGATCCCATTATCGATATAGTGTAGAAATATATAATATGATGGATTCAATGTCTGCATCGGAAAGGATACCTGCATAGGACGGCATTTCCGCATTGTAGCCTTTAACTACCTTCTTAGCGGGTTCAAGTATGGATTCTCTGAGATAGGCTTCATCGACCGTGACGATTGTAACGTCTACCAGCTCTAC
>CAZXSL010000159.1:5034-6796 GCA_964643235.1 uncultured Sphingobacteriaceae bacterium
CCGTAAATGCCTTTGAAAGGAGGACCGTTCATGCCCTCCGTCCGGGTGCCGGGCGAATGACAACCTAGACCGCCAGTCGCCGCAAAAAGCTCTTGACCACGCTCAACGGTAATTGGGAAATCGGTCTTTATCATGGCATCGATATCCTCTTGACTGAGTTCCAACTTGCTTACGTCCACATCTAAAAAGTCCTGACCCGCCTGACCAAGTGTATCGATATGGTGTAAACTAAACCAGAGACCATCTTTAATCCGGTGACCATCTCTCGTAACAATGTTATACTCCACTTCTACTTGTTCCGCTTTCTTCATATCTGGAACCAATAACAGAACCTTAGTCTGGTCATCGGATAAGTATGCGGCTAATACCGGTAAGACCTCTTCACCCGGTGTACCATCCAACCTGAAATGCCCCGATCCATATTGTTCGGTGCGTTTGTAATTCCATCGTTTTACTTGAAAATTGGACACATCCTGCACTGACTCAACACCGATAGGTGAATCAAACTCCAATACGATTCCTTCTTGACGTGCTTTAAAAGAAGACAACATATAACTGGGCTTGCCGGTATAACGCAGACGTTGAATGGCGGCTATTCCTGTAGAGTTGCTTCCAAACAAATTCAGCCCTGCAATATATAATTGGCCGTCTGAAGGACTAATGGCCCCACTAATCGTCGGTGCTACATAATTTCCACGGATATACGCCACACCACCCTGCACGCCATGTGAGGTCGTATCAGTAAATACCCTGAAAACCCCGGGACGGCCAAATGATAGATGGAGTAGTGTTTCATTTAGGGGACCCATCTGCCCGCCCGTAACCCAGATCTCGCTGCTCGCCGAACGATCAACGCGATGGGGTATCCATGTGAGTGGTTGTTTTATTTCCAATATATCGTCTGAATGCTTGGTGGCTGGCACTCCGAAATAATCGCCTTTTTCTACTAAATAGATGGCGGTACTAGGCACATAATTTCCTTGCTGGTCTGTCGCCGAAATTAATCCATCTTCTCGAACTCCGAGATACGGGACTCGTAGTCCCGTTGCTACGACGGTAGCATCCAATCCATCTGGAGAGATATTAATAATAGTCCCAGACTGGTTGGAACCGGCTCTAAAACCCGTTGTCACGGTTGGAGTAACACCGGGGCCTCCAATAGCTGTGCCTCCCTTAGCGATGTAAAAGCTTCCGTCCGGTGCAACAACCATATCGGTAGCCCACTCCCGCGATTCGATGGATTGATCCATTACATTACTGAAATTCTCATAGAAATCAGCTTCTCCATCGCCATTTAAGTCATGCAATGCTACGATACCTTCCTTCCCATAGACGAATATGGTTTGATCACGCACGGCGATACTCATGGGCTCGAACAGTCCCGACGCATACCGTGTCCACTCCAGCCGTTCCAAGTTCTCCGAAATTCCGTCGACCAACCACACATCACCCGAAAGGGTCACAACGGCGGCCTTGGTTGCCGAAAGGAAAGCAATGTCGGCAGCCCGCAAATCGCGGCCCCATGGGTTTGGTAAGGGTAATGTCAATACGTCAATCACAAACGCCGCGGTATCTGGCGCACACTGCCCCTTTGTATATACCTTTTCCTTCCAGCGCGATGGACCTCCCGTTTCGAAAGCAGGCCATGCGAATTCGGTACTGTGGATTGCTTCACTGAAATGATTAATAGCAGATTCCGGCCCTTTCCACACGAATACGTCCACGCTTCTTTCCTTGTCTGAAGCGGGAAATTCAACAGACA
>CAZXSL010000159.1:6806-7740 GCA_964643235.1 uncultured Sphingobacteriaceae bacterium
GTCGGGGGATTTGGTAGCAACCACCGTGACTGTGTCTGTCCCGTCGCCTTGCCTGATATAGGCAAAAGGCCCATCCTCTTCGCCTGCCACACCACCGGCTACCTCAACCCCATTCAGGTAAAGTACATCAGGGGCGGCACCCACCCTTAGCGAGCGCATGAAAATATGGCCTGCCGTAGTTGCTAGAGAACCTGGGATCTCATGGATACGAGTCGAACCGACCGTGTAAGTTAACACCGCTTGCCCACCATGGGTGTGTACACCATCCCACCTTCCGTATGCGGTGGGCATAGCGCCCCAGTGGAACCCCTCACGGTTTTGGTGCGCCGGACGCACCTCGCGATGGATCATCCGCTGGTTGGACCAACCCGGGTAGGTTCCATTGGCAAATACGGGGTGCCCTTTGATGCGCGGTACGTCATTAGATTTATCGAAGAAGTCGTGGTAAGACACCTGAGGCAGTAAAACCATCGGCAGATAAGACCCTGTCCAGCCAACAGACCACCTTAAGAGGTCGGTATCAAAACACGCATATACGTCATCACCTAACGGAAATGCCAAGCCCCTGGCTACAAGATTATCCTGAGGAAAATGTTCTCCCAGATTGCGAGCATCAAGACTAGTACTTATAAACGGAAAATTTTTTTCCACAAAGTCGTTCAACCTCAATGAGTCAAAATCGTTGTGTTCGATGGGTTTTTCGACGTTACCACATCGTGTGAACGATATACACAACACTAACAACATCCATAAATGTAAACCTCTATGGTTTGAAAAAATTACTTCCATAACAAGATTAGAAAAAATATGGAGGCCGTCCGGCCTCCATAAATCGAACAGTAGCTGCTTATCGAGATTTAGCGATAAGGAGCATCAATATCCGGGATTTTGATCGGTATTTGGGTTTAACGCTTCGTTATAGTTCATTTCAGAC
>CAZXSL010000160.1:0-7485 GCA_964643235.1 uncultured Sphingobacteriaceae bacterium
TTACTAACTCCTCAAATATCTTCTCTAACACTCTCACGACTATCGAATTTCCACATTGTTTATATAACTGTGTATTTGAATTAACCTTAGCGGCTTTGTAGTAATCTTCATCATCAAAACCCATTAGTCTAAAACATTCTAAGGGTGTTAGTTTACGGATGCGTAGGTTGTTAGTTATTGCCATACTTCCACTAGTTCCTAAGCGTACAGGAACTCCACGATAGGACCTACATCGGTATTCTAGACCCGGATTTCTTCGGTGGCTTGACCTTCGACTTGGGATATGGGAATTTCGATATGAACGTATTTTTCCAAGGCGTGTTTGGCAACATGGTGAACAACGGATGGAAATATGAGTCTGACTTATGGAATATCAGTGTGCCGGCTCATAAAAACCACCCTACCCGAATTTTGGATGCTTGGTCGTTTGACAACCCTAACTCCAATATCCCAGCCATTACCAACTCAACGCTGAACGCTGAACACAGGCTTTCGACCTATACGGTGGAGAATGGCTCGTATCTCAAGTTGAGGAATATCGAGTTGGGTTATACTGTACCGCAGGCTGTAGCTAGCCGGATGAAGATGCAACATCTCCGGGTCTACGCTTCTGCGCGGAACGTACTGACGCTCAAAAAGACGTGGGGCGATGATCGCTTCACCAGTTTTGACCCAGAGATGCCCGGATACGGCTATTTGACGCCGTTCTATGCAACTTTTGGAGTGAATGTTACATTCTAAATTTTTAATCATGAAAAAGTTTAAATCCATCATATTATTTCTTGCCGTCGTATCGGCTATGCTCAGTTGTACCGAATCGCTCAACATTGCACCCAAACAGGTCTTGGACGAATCGTTGCTCACCAAACCGAGCGACATGGAAGGCTTTGTAACTGCTGCATACGCCAGAATCACGGATATACCGTCGTGGGATTCGCCGTTCTCACCTTGGTGGACCGGCTCCCTGCGTTCCGATGACTCCTACAAGGGTGGTGGCGGCACCTGGGATGGTGACGGCTGGCATTTCATGGAAACCTTTGTAGGCGTACACGCCAATGGTTGGCCGCTTGATTATCCCTGGTATGTTTCATACCAAATCATCCAGCGCTGCAACACCGCAATACAACGGCTGGAAGCAATCTCAGCAGAGGAGTTTCCATTGAAAGACGTCCGCATCGGCGAAGTCAAGTTCTTACGCACCTTCACCATGTTCAGGTTGAAGCAGTTTTTCAAATATATTCCGTACATCGATGAGACCGTGGTAGGCGCAACGGCTGAGTTCGAGGCCATCCCTAATCGCGATCCGGAGTACCCGAACGACCAGTATCTGTGGGAGCGTCTACTGGCGGATTTTAAGGACGCCGAAAGCCGCCTGCCTGAGGTACAGCCCGAGAAAGGCCGCGTCGATAAAAATGCAGCGACGGCGATGGTAGCCCGTGTGCTGATGTTTATGGCCTATGAGCAGAATGACAGCCATGCTGTTGTCAACATCAACAAAGACCGCTTGGCTGAAGCGTTGACCTATCTCGATAAGCTGACCGGCCAAGAAGGCGGAAAAGTGGGTTTGCAGCCCGACTTTGCGGAGAATTTCGACATTGCTTTTGACAACAATACGAAAGAGTCCATCTGGGAAATCCAATACTCCATTGATGATGGTAGTTCTACCGGTGGAAAAATAAACCGGAGCGAAGGCCTCAATCACCCATTCCAATGGGGTGGGTTCCAGTGCTGCGGGTTCCACCAAATCAGCTACTCGATGGGTAATGCATTCAAGACAGGGCCTGACGGATTACCCTTGTTCGATACATATAATGATGAAAGCTATGCCGATGGAAGCACCGCCTTTTTTGCGGATAATACGTTTGACCCACGCTTTAGTCATACGATTGCCGTACCGGGCCAGCCTTGGAAATACGACCCGGGGTTGATATTCGAAGAAAGAGGTATCCGTAATGCAGCCGAATACGGGTATTTCAAGTCTATTAAGGAATTGCCTGAGCCCGATTGCAACTGTTTGCTCTACGATGGATGGCAGTTTAACTCGATGAATAAGCGGATGATCCGCTACGATGAGGTGCTGTTGTGGAAGGCAGAAGTCCTCATCCAATTGGATAGGTGGAACGAAGCCCTCCCCTTGATTAATCAAATCCGTGAGCGTGCTGCCAATAGCACGGGACGTTTAGTGATGCCGGATGGGTCGCCGGTGTTGAACTACAATATCCAAACCTATCAGCCCGGCGTAAACTGCACGTGGGACAAAGAGTTTGCATGGAAAGCCCTACAGTGGGAAAATCGCTTGGAAATGGCTGGTGAAGGCCGGCGTTTCTTCGACTTGCAACGTTGGGGAATCTTGCCTGAGACCATGAACGAATATTTTAATGTTGAGAAAGATAGGTTCCAGTGGATGGAGGTGGCCCGCTTCACAGCCGGTCGAGATGAGTTCTTCCCGATTCCTCAGGCTCAGATGAATTGGGCAAAGGGCAATTACACCCAAAATCCAAACTATTAATCCTAAAAATTGATAATGATGAAAAATTTTGTCCGTATACTGACCGTGGTACTTGCCACGGTCATGATATCGAGTTGTCATGACAGGGATATCGTTGATCTGAAGGATTTTGGACATTCGCTCCCTAAAATTGAAAACCTGGGTTATTCGCAAGAGGGCAGTGCTGTGCGCCTTTCGTGGACTATCCCAGACAATATATCCCCGGCGTTTCGACGTCCGATAGAAGTAAATATACAGAAAGTTGAAGATGGAATTTACCGCGAGATAATAACCATACATGGCGAAAACACCGAATCACATGATATCGCCATCAATCCCGAGCGGGAAAACCATTTTGTGGTTAGGCTCGCCGGTTACTTATTAGATGAGGCGCGCGAGCCCGGGAAGCCCGACAGGGTGCTTTCACAAGGGGAAGTGATTGAAATAAGATAAAACGAGTAGATGACGTTGACGGGAATCAGAAAACTTACTTGGGGCCCCCTTGTTTTGTGTAGTCTCCTTATCTTAGGGTCATGCCGTGATGAGGGTGCCCCTGATATCCACGTACCGACGGATGAAATATTCGCCGAAAACACGGTTTTGATCCCTCACAAGGAAACTAAGGAAGCAACCACGACGTTGACATTCCATAACTTGGATGCCATAGACTACATCCAGGTTCGAAAAAGTGGTGCAGGCAGTTATTCGCGTCGGATAAATCGGCAAGAGCTGTCGCCAACTTACAAGTTTGTTTATACCATCGAGGCTGCTGATCCCGAATCGTTCAGGTTGGTATTGAGTGCTCACTATCGAGATGGGAATGCGTCGAAAGAGCTGCTGCTCGATGTCGATAACCGTTGGGGCTTTTTCATCCGATATGTTAAACGTATCGCACGGGTCACGGGCCGCCCCATTGTGGACGAGCCTTTCCCCACACCTACCAATACAGCTACCACGTGGAATGTCGGTGGTACAGATTTAGGTGTCGTGTGGGAGATGAACCCGGGAGAGTACGGAATTTTCTTCGGCGATACGTTTGGTAGTGATTTTGCGCCAAACCCATCTAATCCAGGACCCAATGGTAGCAGTTGGCGTTGCAATGTGCTGGGCTTCTCGTCGGATACTGATTTGGAAGATGGGCTAACCATCAACCGCATGGCAGAAGATAACGGAGGCAACGCTCGGGAAATCATCTATGGAGGCAAAGACGGATCGGGGAATGGGAATTGGACATCGATACCCACGGCCGCCATACGAGCCAATGGAATCGACTATGTGCACTATTTCAATATGAAAAACTGGACCGGATGGATTACGAATTATTCGGGGATGTACAAATCGGAAGACAATGGCGAAACCTGGGCAAAATGCGAAGACGTGGTTTTTGGTCCAAACAGTCCCTTCGGCCAGGCGGGTTACTTTAAAAAAGACGGATACGTGTACATGGTGGGTACCGAGACGGGACGTGATAGTCCGGCGCACCTGGCCCGGTTCAGGGAAGTGGATATCGAAAACCTGGACGCCTATGAATATTGGAACGGAACAGGTTGGGTAACAGGAGATGAAGAGCAGGCAAGTGTCATCATCGACGACAAGGTGGGCGAGTTATCGTTCATCTACAACGAGACGCTTGAAAAATGGATTATTGCCTATTTTAACGGCGACCGGTATAACATTACCATGCGAACGGCAACTGAACCGACCGGCCCGTGGAGCGATCCGTACGAATTGGCCTCGGGCTATGAATACGCACAGCTTTACGGCTCGTATTTTCACCCGCTATCCATTACTGGCGAAAGCTTATATTTCCTCATGTCCATGTGGATGCCTTACAACGTGTTCCTGATGAAAGTGGAACTGGCTGATATGGGAGAGTTTCCGGGGTAATTCTTCCTGTTTTTGGGGTGGGAGGAAATGCGAGTGCAGTAGGATGGTGCTGGGCTACCAGATGATGAAGGAGTATACACATGTCGTCGGTATCTGTAATCAAATGCGGGTTGTTGCCGCGGGTATGTTTAGATTTGTGTGTTTTATCACAGTTCTTGGTTGTGGTAGTTCTTGTTATGTTATTAATTAAAACTCATTCTAATGGTAGTTTTTGGTTCTAATTGTCAGTTTGTGTTATCCAGAGTTATCCTGTTTATCCTATCGTTTTCATTTGTCTCATGCACGGTAGCGCAGCAACAGCACGACCAGCCCATCCCACAGCCCGTCCGCTTGTTTGATGGCGAAACACTCAGGGGTTGGACACCGGTTGACCCCGATGATGCACATTACTGGGATGTATCGGATGGTATGATCGTGGGTGGAGACGGCGCAACGCTAGTGCCAAAGAACACCTATTTACGTACGGTAGATGAATATGAGGATTTCGAGTTCCGTTGCCTTTTCCGTCTGTCTGGAGACCACGCCACAGGCTTTATCAATAGCGGTATCCAATACCGGTCGTTTGTAGAAAACCGGGATATGGTAGGCTACCAAGCCGATATCGGACGTGGACACTGGGGAGATATTTATGATGAACACCGCCGCGCACTATTGGTGCAGGGCGATTTATCGACCCTGAGTCAAATACTTAAAGAAGATGGCTGGAACAGTTACATCATCCGGGTTAAAGGCAATCGGCATGAATTGTATATTAACGGTGTCAAAACAGCGGATTATATCGAAGCAGATCCGACTGTTCCGCGCAGTGGTGTTATCGCTTTCCAATTGCACAGCGGTGGTGCCGCCAAGGTAGAGTTCAAAGAGATTACGCTGACATCCCTTACTGATTAAAAGCAAGGAAAGTAAGTTGTTTTGATAAAATACAGTCAGTTTTCGGCCGTTAAGCATTGGAATGGTGCAGTATGCTGGGGGTACATTTGTACGTGGCCCATTTATGATAGTTATTCCAGTGTTAGGGGTTCGTCATCACGTTTTTTAGTTTTAAATTAATAGATTGAGAAAGCAATGTGCATTAAATTTTTGAAGGATAAGCTCGTTTGGTCTTGTTCTTTTTTAGCCGTTTTTTTACTAGCAGGGTGTGGATCGTCCAATGATGCGGATGACCCTAATACCGTCCATCGGGAATACGTGTTGGACTCACGGATGATAGGTTATACGGGAGTTGGGGGGGATATCGACGGTAAACACAACCCGACGCTGACGGCGCTTAAAGGCGAGCGGGTTAAAGTGACTTTGGTCAACGGCGAGCTGATGGCGCATGATTTTGTGATGGATAAGTTAGGTGTGCGTACCGAATATGTATTGGAAGAGGGCGATACCACGAGCGTGTACTTCATTGCACAGGAAAGCGACGAGTATTATTGCAGTATACCGGGACACGAACAGCAGATGAGGGGACGATTCGAGGTGGTGGAAAGCATGGGTTCGGGATCCGATTATGTATATGACGTCGGGGTGTCGCCACGAAAAAACGGCCGCCCGCTCAATTTTGGTTTTGAGCGTGGAAGCCTTCAAGACTGGAGGGCTACGGGTACGGCCTTTGGACCTAAATCGGTAACATACGATGCCAGTCCATGGTATCCGGATAGCATCCAGCTTGGTCAAGGAGGCGACTACTACGTGAGCAGTGGCGGGGTAACAAACTACCAAGCTACGGGTACTTTAGTGTCCGAAACATTTGAGATTACACACCCATGGGCTTCCTTCAAGGTATCAGGAGGGGCATTAGCAGATGTTCGTGTAGAGCTTGTATTGGCAGAAACTGATGAGGTGTTTTTCAAGTCGACCGGACACATTACCGAAGGGCCGTTTGAAGGGGAAGAACAGGTGGCGTTTAGACCCGTTGTGGCTGATTTGCGTCCACATCATGGTAAGGAGATGTTCATCCGTGTTATAGATGAAGAAACCGGAGTGGTGTCTGATATCGCATATATAGGTGATAATATCTGGGCACACATTGCATTTGACGATTTCCGTTTCCATGAGGTAAGGCCTACGTATCCTAATGAATTCAATCCAGATGATATCGTTATCCTACCCCCGCTTGATCCGGTGGAGAACTCGGGACTTTCAGGACCGGATGCCGTAAAGGCAATGATCGTCCCAGATGGTTTCCAGGTAACTCTAGCCGCTGCCGAGCCAGATATTGTACGACCTATTGGTTTTGCCCAAGATGACAGGGGCAGGCTTTGGGTAGTGGAAGCCCACACCTATCCGGTCCGTGCCGAAGAGGGCAAGGGGCGCGATCGCATCCTGATTTTCGAGGACACGAATGGCGACGGTGTATTGGATAGCCGTAAGGTATTCATGGAAGGACTCAACTTGGTCAGTGCCATTGAAGTCGGTTTCGGTGGTGTGTGGATTGGTGCCGCACCTTACCTGATGTATATCCCTATTGACGAATCCGGAGATAAGCCGGCTGGTGATCCACAAATCTTGTTAGACGGGTGGGGTTACCACGATACGCACGAAATGCTAAACTCGTTCCGTTGGGGGCCTGATGGCTGGCTGTACGGTACACACGGTATATTTACCCATTCTAATGTAGGCAAACCAGGTGCCCCGGATTCCGAGCGCCAACAAATCAATGCGGGGGTATTCCGCTACCACCCCATCCGTCACGAGTTTGAAGTGTTTGCCCATGGCACGAGTAATCCTTGGGGTATCGATTTCAACGATTACGGACATCCGTTTATTACGGTTTGTGTAATTCCGCACCTGTACCATGTTATTCCGGGCGGTCGGTATTTACGCCAGGCGGGAGAGCACTTCAACCCCTATACTTATCAGGATATCCAAACCGTTGCAGACCACGTGCATTGGCTGGGCGACCGCGGGCCACATGCTGGCAACTTCAGATCGGCGGCAGCTGGAGGTGGACACGCACACGCTGGAGCCGTATTCTACTTGGGGAATGAGCATTGGGGAATGGGACGCGATGCCCTGCTGATGAATAATATCCATGGTTACCGGGTCAATATCGACCATATTACCCGTTCCGGGTCGGGCTATACCGCCAGTCATGGAGAAGATTTTGTTAATGCCAACGA
>CAZXSL010000161.1:0-7485 GCA_964643235.1 uncultured Sphingobacteriaceae bacterium
CGGCTCCTTGGATTGCAGGTAGCGTGCGATGTACTCGCTGTCGTCATCAATACGTTTGACACCGGTTGTTGCCCAGCTATACGGTATTGCGGTAAGCGAATACGCACCGAGCATCCCAAGTTTTATAAATTCACGACGGGTTTTCGACATCATCCGAAGGCTGCAATTTGTTCATCCGTACTCCTGTTAATTCCAAAAGGGAACCAGCGCTATTGAGTAGCATTGTTTAGGGGGTTATTTTATATCTGCTTCGTTGACTTTTACGCGTAGCCCTCCTCGCCAAGTGGTTACCCAAAACTCTCCGGGACGGGCTTCGAAAAAGTAAGGATATGATATATCCCGGCCGCCTCCCGGCAGTTTCATATATTTTGCCATCTCGGTGCATTTTGCGATAACGATAGGCTTACTCCATGTTTTTCCGTCATCGGTAGAACGGGCGATGGAGAGCTCTTCGCGATGTACACTGGTGGGTACTTCTGACCATTGATTGTCGCCGCCAACCATCGGATAATCTTTAGCGCCTTGCGGTAGTTTACGGTTCCAAACCATAATCAGGGAGCCGCTCGCCACCCGGCTGATTATCGGGGGCGATGCACTGGCATCAATGGTAGTCGTCTTGACGTCAGTCCAAGTCAGCCCCTCGTCGGTGGAGTAAACTTCCCACAGCATGCCCCAGTTTGTTCGCAGCAACATCCATAAACGATCATCGTGTAATTGTACGAGCGTCGATTCGGTAACACCGCTGTGATGACCAACCCCACCGAGGTCGATGATGTTACTCCGCAACCAACTTTTACCTTGGTCTTTACTGGTATATGTGAGGACGGTATGATGACCGGGGTTGTGACGCATCATCATCGTGGTGAATACAATATTTCCATCGTTGGTTTCAATGATGTCACGTATGGCACCTGTCCATTCATCGTGTAGCTTCTGGGGTGTTTCCCAAGTTTTTCCGCCGTCTAAACTCCTGACGGCGTATGTGGGCAGTCGAGCCCCGGGAGAATCAGAAATGCTTTCGTCCCAATTCCAATTCGCTCGTTCCTTGTCATTCGCAAAGGCGAGGATGATGACGTTTGTTGATGTCCTTAATAGCGCACGCTCAGGACGGATAGCGTATTCCTCACTATCGTTAAATATGGAATAACGTTCCCATGTCTTCCCTTCATCATGGCTTATTAAGCTCTCAGTTCCGTCGATGGTAAGGACACCTCCGTCTTGAAGTCGAACAAAGGGCCCCATTTCCCACCCCTTTAACTCCTCGACAAATTCTGGAATCCAATGACCCTGCTCGGTAAAGCTTCCCGGTCCGGTGCTGGTGGTTTGTGCGTAAATATGCCCCTGCAGGGATGTTAGCACGAAGAGTGCGACAAGCACGGAGCGAAGTTTGTTTTTGGTTAATACGTTCATAGTTTACTTGGTAATGGTTAATAGTTTTTTGGAGAGAGTATCAGCTATCAATTCGTGCATCCTGTCATTGGGGTGCATGCCGTCTAACAATAAATCGTCGATATTAAGCCCGTTGGCTTGGGTATATCGCTGACATAAATCCCAAACATCCACAAATAGACAGTTCGTTTCCTCGGCTACAGCAAGGGTCGCATGACGATAGGCTCCTAATCGCTCATGCCGCCATTGCTCGTAACGCTCGCCCAATGGATTGGGGGTTAACAAAATTGTCCGTCCGCCTTGTTCCCGAATCGTCTCTACGTAATGGGTAAGATGGGCTTGATATGCCGATAAAGGGATACGAGACTGCCCCGCTGATGTATCGCTGTCTACCCAGGAATCGTTTATGCCAAACCAGATAACCACCCAATCGGGATGTAACTTGAGGACATCCTGCTCGAACCGATCCCTTCCATGTAATAGTTCAAAACGGTTGTTTTCGGATAGGAACCCCGCATGGCTGCCTCCCAAACCGGCGTTAACAACCCGATTGGGAAGCTTACCGTTATCCAGTTTGAGTGACAGTCGATCCGGATAGACTTCGTCAATATGAGCGCGCGGCGCAGTTGTGGAATTGCCAAATGCCACAATAAGCAACGGATCACGTTCAGTATCACGCTCACGACATCCTAAATGAAAAACAGAAAGGATGATAACGATCGTTGATAGCCAGTGACGTGTGCCGTACATGTTGTGAACTTTAACGTTTGCTTACCGGTATACCTCGTCTAAATCCAATCGTACAATATCCGTTACGGACAAGTGGGTTTTCTGTTCTACGCTGCCAGCACAGTAACCCAACAGGATATGATTGTCTGGGGTAAAATGTACCGCCATATAACAATACCAACCGTCTGGGTCGGTTTCGATATCCTTTTGATTAGTCCATGTCTTGCCGTCGTCTTTAGATAGTGCGATCGTTAATGGCGTTCTTCTGTCTTTTGTTTCTGGATTACTGCCATCGTTATTATTCCACACCAAGAAGAGGTCGTCCGTACCGGGAATCCGTTCGATAGTGGCAGGAGATAACGGTGATGCGATGTCGCTAGGCTCGATCGGGCTCCAAGTTGCACCCTGATCAGAAGAATAGGAAAGTTGTTGGACGCCGCCACTCGCACGGATATACATCATGATGCGTCCATCCAATAATTCTACCAGTCCGGGCTCCTGTGTAATGACCCCGCGATCATTTGGTACGGCTTCGCTAGATGTCCACGTCAACCCATTGTCATCCGAGTAGTAGGAAAAAAGTGTGGCTTCATTGGTCCATTCTCCGCTAGGTGTATGATGAAGGGCGACTGCCATCATTAACCGGCCATTCTCGAGTTGGATGACACGGTCGTTATTCAATACAAAATACCCCTCTTTATCCGTTATGCATTGAATGGGGTCGCTCCACGTTTTGGCTTCATCTTTCGAGATACGCATCATCGGAATACAATCCGTAACGGCATTTTTGCGTAGATAAAATAAAGCGATGTCACCGTTTTGTAAGCGTAGAAGTGATACCGACATCACATTCATATCGCCTTCCCGTTCAACAATCAGCTCATCTTGGTCAGTCCATGTTTTACCACCGTCGTCAGAATATCTTCCCGCTAAATAGGCGGGTGCGTGGTCGCTCGTCGACTCGCCCGTATATCGGCTATAAACGAAAAGGAGACGCCCGTCTTGAAGTTCGATAAAATCTCCCTCGCTATTTCTGGGATTATCCTCGCCCGGAGATAACCTTAGTGCTAACTCTCGATGGGCTAATCCGTCTTCGTAATCATCTTCGCTAACATTAGTGGGCGACTGACATGCGGTCAGCGCTAAGAATGGCACGGCGAGGCTTAAGATAAGTCTGGATGTTTTGAAATATTTTTTCATGTTGTGTAATTTTTAATGGATTAGTAACCGTCGTTTTGGTCCACGTTGGGTTCCAAGCTTAAGGTCGTTTCGGATATGGGGAATAATAGAAGGTGTTGTTCATTGGCTCGTTCCTGAAGGGTTGGAACCAATTCGAATGCCTTGTCGAAACGTACTAAATCCCACCACCGTTTGCCTTCGAGCGATAGCTCGAATAACCGTTCTCTAAGTATCTCTTCGTCATTCGCTGCTTGGCTCTGGCTTACGAACCGATGGTTTTCAAACGCTGTCCCGTAAGCGCGTTGGCGAAGCTGATTAATTTCGTCGGAAGGGTCTTGACCCAGTGCATTTTTAGCTTCTGCAGCAAGCAAAAGGACATCGGCATATCGGTAGATGATATAATCATCAAGGAATTGCCTTGCACCACCGACGACAGTTCCCTTAAATTTCATTTGTATCGTGCCATAGTATCGCTCGCCATTATCGGTAAAGATATCCAAATATGTAGCCGCTTTTCGCTGGTCATCATCAGAGAATTGTGTTCTTACTTCGTTCGATATTCTCCAATAAGGGTTGCCGCCGAGCGTACCGATTGCTGCGCGCGTTGCTTCATCCATAGCGGGAGGAAGGAACGCACTCGACATGTACATATCTTGGTACGGCACGATGTTTCCTACTTCGAGTTCTTGAAACCTGATGGCCAATAAAATCTCTCGATTACCCTTGTTATTGTAGTCAAAAATCTGTGCGTAATCATCGAGTAGGCCAGCATTCGCGGTACGGGCATCATTAATTGCATCTAATGCCGTTTGCGCGTCGGCGTTACCTCCGCCCTCACGCTTGGATGTCCATAGGTATACGTCTGCCTTGAGCGTTTGTACGGCAGGTTTCGACCAAAACATGCGTCCGGCACCCAGGTTGTTGTTGGGGAAAAGGCCGATCGCTTGGTTGATGTCCTGTTTGATTAACGAGAAAATCTCGTTAACGGGAGTTCGTACCCGCTGGGTCAAATCTGGAGTATAACCTTCGGTGGGTTCGGTAACTAAAGGGACCCTGCCCCATGTGCGTACCATAACGAAATAGGCGTAAGCGCGCATAGCATGGGCTTGGGCGAGGACTTCGTTTTTGTCTGCCTCATTTGTGAACATGATATTGGGCACCTGCTTGATGATAAGGTTAGCGTCGTGCACTACGGTGTATAAACCACGCCAATCGGGGCCGGCAAAGTTACGGTCCAAAGAGTTCTGGTAATACCGCTCATAGTTATTGGTTCCTCCCAAACTACGATCAAGCAATTCGCTGCGAGCTTCGCCCCAAAGAAATAAATTGCTCTGTGCTTGCGCTCGAAGTCGGGCATACATGCCATATAAGCCGCCCCAGGCGTCATCTTCAGTTTTCCAAAAGGATGCGTTTGAAATTTCACTTATGGGATTGAGCGAAAGCGTGTCTCTGCATGAACTGACTACCATGGTAGCAGCCAGCAGGGTTATTACGCTTACGATGCGAGTTGTTTTTATGATTGCTTTCATCGAATGTTTTTTTAATGTTTTTTTTAACAGATTCGTAATTGCCACACGCGATCTAAAAGGAAGCACTGACACCAAAAATAAAGTTACGTGGTACTGGGTAGCGGCCTCGGTCATCTCCACCTTCTTCAGGGTTCAAACCTTTGTAGGATGTAAAATAGTGCAAGTTATTTCCAGTTAGGTTAATCCGCAGACTATTCAGTTTTGCAACACGTAGCCAGTCAGACGGAACCGTATAACTCAATGTCAGCTCGCGTAATGCAAGAAAGTCACCACGTTCATAGTAGCGGGAGTTCCCGCGGAATAGGTTGTTCTGGGCCTGTTGATCAGCCCAATATATACGAGGTACATCGGTGATATCACCAGGTTGTTGCCAGGATTGCAACACATCGGAGACCAAACCGTTTTCACCTACGAATTGTCCGATCCCCTGTGCCCAAGTATAATTGTAAATCGTGTGGCCCGATGTATAATCCATGCGTACGCTGAGAGCTACATTCTTATAAGCTACGGAAGTCGAAAATCCGCCGGTCCAAACAGGGAAAATGTTACCTACGTGAACCCTGTCCGTTGCCTCAATCAAACCGTTATTGTCGACATCTAGCCAATTAACGCTGCCTCCATATTTTGTTTTGTCCGTGCCGGGAATAATCATGTCTACGGGACCGTTGGCAGCTTCTTCGTCAGTGGCATAAATACCTAGTTGTTTATAGGCATATAAGTCGCCGATTGTACCGCCTTCTTGCAATCCTCCTAGCCAAGCATAATCCGATCGGGCGGGATCCCATACGTATACGCCGCCGATACGATTGTTTTCAATGCCATTATCGGGTAGTCGTAGGATCTTGTTTTTGACTTTAGAAGCATTGAAGCCAATGTTCCACTGTACGGGGGAGGAGGGCGCTAATACATTAGCCGATACCTCTAAGTCAATACCCCGGTTTTGCAAGCTGCCTAGGTTTGTCAATATACTGGTAAAGCCGGTGGAATGAGGCAGGCTCATGCTTGTCAGGAGGTTGTCCGTTACGCGATTGTACACGTCGACCAAAACAGTTAAGCGATTGTTCCAAAGACCTAAATCAGCTCCGACGTTTAATGTTTTGGACTGCTCCCACTTCAGGTTTGAGTTGGGCAATACGGTGCTTTGAACGGCTGCATAACCGCCGTATCGTTGTCCGACTGCATATTGACCCTGAGCTTGGTATGGACCTAACCCACTAATGTTGCCGTTGACGCCGTAGCTCGCACGCAATTTGAGTTGCATGAGCCGTGCCAATGGCGACGAAGCCCAAAACTCCTCATTATGCATGTTCCAGCCTAGTGATATACCGGGGAAAAAGCCCCATTTGTGGTTTTCTCCTAGATTGGATGCGCCATCGTAACGAGCATTAACTGAGAAAAGGTATTTCTGTTTGTAATCGTAGTTGACGCGCGAGAGAAAGCCTGTGATGATTTGCTCGGATTCGGTGCCTCCCACTGATACCGGTGTCCCGGATGCATTCAATGTGGGGATAAGATCAGAGGCCGCCCCCTGTCCACTGGCACTTAGGCCCGAATTCATACGACCGAAATACGAGAAACCACCGATAACGTCGAAATTATGCTCGTTGTTAATTGAATTTACGTAAGTGAATAGGGCGTCTGCTTGGTGCTGTACTTGCTTGCTGGATGCCCCGTTTGCAGCTCGATTATCAACAAACTGGAGCGGTCCATTGAAGTATGCCTTTTGAAAAAACCGATTGTCGGCGTTAATCGTATATAACGATACTTGTGGCTCAAAAGCGAAGCCCGGCAATATTTCCCACCGTCCCCCCAAAGCTAATGTCAGGCTCGATAGCGAATTCTTTGCTTCTTGAGTGTTGAGGTGGTACGCGGCGTTTCCGATTGACGCATTGAGACCTGGTGCCAAGGTGCCGTCCTCGTACATGTATTTGGTAGTCGCGGGAATAGCGATCGAGCGAGAGAAGATATTGGACATGTTGCTTACTTGACGATCACCGGAATTCGTATATAGAACACGCCCAAACACCGACATGTTATCACGCACTTTCAGGTCGCCATTCAAATTGACCGAAAGACGCTTGTAGTTTGTAGTAATGGCGATACCTTCGTTTGTTAAATAACCCACTCCGGCATTGAAGGTGGCACGGTCAGTTCCGCCGGATGCGTTAATCGAGTGGTTGTGAGAAATCCCAGTCCGGAAAAGAACGTCTTGGTAATCGGTGTCCTTAAAGATGATGGTTTTAGTAGGGTCAATGGGGTCGGGCATGCTTTGCCAGCCCTCCAAAAGTTTATGCTCATTCTGAGGCGTAAGGTATTGGGTGGTGAATGCCGTGTTTTTTGTCAAATCGTTTCCCGTCCCGGCGCTTGAAGCCTGAGATAATTTCTCTAATTGAGTTGGATCGGCATCCCCACGTGCCGCAATACCCATACGTTGGTAGTAAATATAGTCTTCCGCGGAAACCAAATCATAACGTTTGCCTATTTGTGAAGCCGTCAGATCATAACGATAAGAAATAGTTGACGTGCCCGATTTGCCTGATTTAGTCGTTACTAATATAACGCCATTTGAACCACGTGCACCGTAAATGGAAGTAGCAGCGGCATCCTTCAGCACTTGGATAGATTCGATGTCATCCGTGTTGAGGTGGTCCATGTTATT
>CAZXSL010000162.1:0-7450 GCA_964643235.1 uncultured Sphingobacteriaceae bacterium
CTCGTCACTTACAGATGCCGAATCAAGTTCGGCATGACGCGTAAGAAGGGCGGCAACGCGTAAGCAGGGAGGAAAAAGCCTGCCATCACATTTTTGATCATTATCTTTTATCGTGCAAATGTTTATTTGCTCCTACGTGCTGGGATTAGAGCTTGATGTTGCGGATAACGTTTTTGAGGTTCAGCTCGAGGATGTCGGTCATGGTCTGGCAGCGGTAGTAATCGTCGTTCTTGAAGTGTTCGGCGTATCCGTCGCGCAGCTGCCGGGCGTTTTCGGGTACGGATAGCTCTTCGGCATTGGAAGCGTCGCGCAGCGCCGCCAGCCGATGCCGCCCACTGCGTACCCGCTGCACAATGGACGACCACTCTTCTTGCTGGTATTGCATGGCCGTTTTATCGCTCAAATGCTCCATGCATAGCTTGACATAAGGCAGATTCTCCTTAAAAAACTGGGGCATGTACACCTTGGCGTTACCTTCGTAGAACTGCTGGTCGAAATCAATGGCCCGTATCCGAAATTGGAAGTCGTCGAAATCGGGCGTTATCTGCACCACGAAATTATAAGCGCGCATGTCGCCCAACAAGGTCAGGATGCAGCGCTCGTTAAACTTGACGAATTCTTTTGCGATGCGCTTCGGATTATAATCTGAGGCATACATGAGTTTTTTCGTAAACACATCTCCAGGTATACCCACGATATGTTCTTCGATTAGGGTGTCGTCATCAACGAGGTAATTGACCCTATTGGGCGAGATAATATGCTCCATCTCCAATCCGTAAATACGGGAAGCATCGGCCTGCTTGACGTAAAAGTAATCGTACACGTCGTTGAGCTTATTGACAATGCGCACACGGAAGGGATGGGTATTGCCAAAAGCGCAATACTCCACGCGATCGATGTACTTATGCTCGACGATGCGCGTATTGCCCGAGGCTTTCAGGTGAGCATAGATAATCTTCAGTCCGTTGTAGATCACTCCCTGCACATGGGGCGGGTACAACGGGGTTTCCCACAGGGTGTCCACTCCATCCTTGTCGAGTACGGGCACGGTTTCGTAGAAGTCGAGCATATCCTTGTAAGATATGGGCAGCCTTGCGTCGCGCTGGTAGGTACGCAGGTACTTGCGCAGCGCGGGGGCAACCGGGAATATCGGCTTCTTACGAGATATTTTGACGTCGTCTATGCCCATCTTGGTACATACTTAATCCAACGGCAATGCGTTTCGCGTTAGCCCCTACCGGCCTCCTTGGCCCAGGTATCACGCAGGGTAACCGTGCGGTTGAAGACCAGCTTGTCTTCGGTCGACTTGGTATCGAGGGTAAAGTAGCCCTTGCGGATAAACTGGTATCCCTTGCCTGGTGTGGCATTCAACAAATCGGGTTCAACATAGGCCTGCTCGATGATCTGCAGGCTGTCGGGGTTAATCGATGCCTTGAAGTCTTCTGCAGCTGCGGGGTTTTCGTCGTTGAACAAGCGATCGTATGAGCGTACTTCCACAGTCGTGGCATGGGGCACACTGACCCAGTGGATGGTTCCTTTTACCTTAATACCGCTGGTATCCTCACCGCTTTTGGACTCGGGGATGTAGGTACAGTGTACTTCCACGACACGGCCGTTGCTATCTTTGACAAAGTCTTCGCACTTGACGATGTAACCGTGTTTAAGGCGTACCATAAGTCCGGGGCCGAGCCTAAAGAACTTTTTCGGCGGTTCTTCCATAAAGTCTTCGCGTTCGATCCACAGCTCACGGCTGAATGGGATATCGCGTGCGCCATCGCCGCCTTCTACCTCGGGGTTGTTCTCGCCCGAAAACACTTCGGTTTGCCCTTCGGGGTAATTGGTGATGACAAGCTTGATCGGGTCTAGCACGGCCATGCGCCTCCAGGCGGTTTTATTGAGGTCTTCGCGTATACAGAATTCCAACAAGCCCACGTCGATGACATTCTCGCGTTTGGCTACGCCGATACGTTCGCAGAAATTCCGGATGCTCGCCGGGGTGTATCCCCTGCGGCGCAATCCGCTGATTGTCGGCATGCGCGGGTCGTCCCAGCCTTCGACATACTTTTCGTTGACCAGCTGCAGGAGTTTGCGCTTACTCATGACCGTATAGCTGAGGTTAAGGCGCGCAAATTCGTATTGCCGTGATGGGAAAATCTCGATATTTTCAATCAGCCAATCGTAGAGCGGGCGGTGCGGCACGAACTCCAGTGTACAGAAGGAGTGGGTTATCCGCTCGATCGAGTCGCTTTGGCCATGGGCAAAATCATACATGGGGTAGATGCACCAGGTGTCGCCGGTGCGGTGATGGTGCGCATGTTTAATGCGATAGATGATGGGGTCGCGCATGTGCATGTTGGGGCTGGCCAGATCGATTTTCGCCCGCAATACGCGGGCTCCATCGGGGTACTTGCCTTCGCGCATCTCGGTAAAGAGTTGCAGGTTTTCCTCAACGGATCGGTCGCGATAGGGCGTGGGTACGCCAGGCTCGGTAGGGGTGCCTTTGGCCTGGGCAATTTCCTCAGCCGTACTGTCGTCGACGTAAGCCAGTCCTTTTTTGATCAGGGTGACGGCGTATTCGTATAGCGTTTCGAAATAATCTGAGGTATACAGCTCCTCGGCCCATTGATAGCCCAGCCACTGTATATCGGCCTTGATACTGTCCACATATTCGGTTTCCTCGGTCAAGGGGTTGGTATCGTCAAAGCGTAAATTGGTCTTGCCGTTAAACTTTTGGGCAAGGCTAAAGTTCAGGACGATGGATTTAGCGTGTCCGATGTGCAGGTAGCCGTTTGGCTCGGGCGGAAACCGGGTTAATACACGTCCGCCGTGCGTATTCGCAGCGATATCTGCGCGGATTATTTCATCCAAAAAATTTTGTGGTTTGTCTTCGCTTGTCATACTACAAAGGTACGGATTTGTTTGTTTAAAATTGTTGAGTCGTTGAGTCGGGGATTCGCTTATCTGCGTATCCCGATATCGCTGCGCTCATCGGGACGTCGCTACGCTCCGTTTGCGTATGTGCGTATTTGCATATTTGCTTATGCGCTCATCCGGAATTCACTACATCTCATATCTCACGTCTCACGCCTCAAATCTCACGTCTCACTACGCAATACTCATTAATGAAGCGTTATAAACGCTGTTCTCAAGCATCCTCGTTACAAACGAGGACGATATAAGGGATTTGCGGATTTGCTTATTCGCGTAATCGCCCTTACGAGTGTGGCTATCGCGGGTGTTTTGGTTGTTAAGCGGGGCTTGATGCTACAACGTTTTCGTAGATAAAGTATGGGAAAGTGGTTGTCGTGCATCACTTTTTCCGTATTATTGGGGTAATTAAAGCAAGAGCAGGCTTCTCTAGCCAGGTGTGGGGTTTGATGAGGCGGTGTGCTACGGGCCATCATCTAGGATGTGCGCGATGCTAATTATCACTAAATAACGATATGATGAACGGATTACAGCAATTTTCTTTATCGGGCAAGGTTGTCGTCATTACCGGCGCAACGGGTGTTTTGGGCGAATCTTTTGCATTGGCTACGGCTGCAGCTGGGGCTAAGGTTGCGATTTTAGGGCGTAACAAAGAGCGTGCGGATGCCCGCGTTGCGGCTATACGCGAGGCCGGTGGCGAGGCCATGGCCGTCTTAACCGATGTACTGGACGAAGGTGCGGTCAAGCATGCCGCACAAGTGATTGTGGATACCTGGGGAACGGTAGACGGGCTGGTCAACGCTGCGGGTGGAAATATTCCAGGGGCAACGATAGGCCCCGATCAAAACTTGTTTGACGCATCAATCGAGGACACCAAAAAAGCGGTGGACCTCAACCTCTTTGGTACGGTCATCCCAACCCATATCTTCGGGCGGATTATTGCCGAAAAGGGAAAAGGATCCATCGTCAATATTTCATCTCTGGCGGCACACCAAGCGCTTACACGGGTGCTGGGCTACACCATGGCCAAGTCTGCCATCGAAGGCTACACCAAATGGATGGCGGTGGAACTGGCACAACGTTATGGCGACAAGGTGCGGGTCAACGCCATCTCGCCGGGGGTGTTCCTAACGGAGCAAAACAGGACTTTACTGATTAACGAAGACGGCTCCTATAGCGATAGGGCACAGCGGTTTGTGAATGGAACGGCATTCGGCAGGCTGGGCAATCCCGAGGAGCTGACCGGTACCTTGGTCTATTTGCTGAGCGACGCTTCGGCTTTCGTCTCGGGCGAGTCCATTATGGTGGACGGGGGCTTCAAGGCATGGTCGGGCGTATAACCGACACCTGCTTCCACAAGGCGGGTAGTACGCCACTACGGATGCAAGCACAGGGACAACAATTAAATCATAAACGAAAATACGGCAAATACAATGGCCCACTTCTTAGACGACAACTTCCTTTTACAGTCGGACAAAGCACGTAGCTTATACCACGACTATGCCAAGGACATGCCCATCATCGACTATCACTCCCACCTGCCGCCCCTTGAGGTGGCGCAAAATGTTTCTTTCCGCAACCTGACGCATATCTGGCTGGCGGGCGACCACTACAAATGGCGCGCGCTACGGGCCTTAGGGGTGGAAGAGCGTTACATTACGGGCGATGCGGACGACCGCACGAAGTTTAGGAAATGGGCGGAAGCCGTACCCTATACTTTGCGAAATCCGCTTTACCACTGGACGCACATGGAGCTTAAAAACCCCTTCGGCATACAGCAGCTGCTGGGTACGGATACGGCTGATGAAATCTATGACCACGCTACGGACCTGTTGCAGACGGATGCGTTTTCGCCGCGCGGACTGCTCCGCCATTTCAAAGTGGAGATGGTGGGCACAACTGACGACCCAACTGATAGCTTGGAACACCATGCCGCAATAGAAGCGTCTGGGTTTGAAACCAAGATATTGCCGTCATTCAGGCCTGACAAGGCCTTGCAGCTAAGCAAAGGCGACACCTATCGGAATTATATTGCGCAGCTCCAGTCGGCCTCGGGCATCTCCATTACCGATCCGGAAAGCCTCGTGGCGGCTTTGGCCAACCGCATCGACTTCTTCCATACGCGGGGCTGCCGCATTGCCGATCACGGCTTGGGACAGATGCCCCGGAAAACAACGCGGCACGGCGAGCTCGCCCGTGTTTTTAAGCAGGTTCTGGACGGGCAGGACGGCGAAGCAGCGGAGTTGGAGTCAGACCTAGCTTTCTTCGTCCTCTTCGAGCTGGGCAAGCGGTACCACGCTAAGGGTTGGGTGCAGCAATTCCACCTGGGTCCCATACGTAACAACAACACCCGGAAACTACGCATATTGGGGCCGGATACGGGTTTTGACTCGATCGGGGACCTGCCACAAGCCGAAAACATGTCCTTGTTCTTCAACGCGTTGGAGGAGGAAAATGCCTTGGCGAAGACGATTATTTACAACCTTAACCCGGCGGATAACGCGGTTTTTGCAGCGATGGCGGGTAATTTCCAAGGCGAGGGGATAAAAGGTAAAATCCAGTTTGGGTCGGGATGGTGGTTCTTGGACCAGCTGGACGGTATGACGCAGCAAATCAATACGCTGTCAAACATTGGCTTGCTTAGTTGTTTTATCGGGATGTTGACGGACTCAAGGAGCTTTTTGTCGTATTCGCGCCACGAGTACTTCCGCAGGTTATTGTGCAACTTGTTTGCCGAGGATATCGAAAAGGGTTATTTACCCGATGACCTACCTTGGATTGGCAAGATTATCCAGGATATCAGCTATCATAACGCTAAGAAATATTTTTCTGAACGGTAATGTCCTGATCGGTGCGCTTATCTGGGGATTTGCGTATTCGTTGATGCGGTGATTCGGTGAGTTGTTGAGTCGGGGATTTGCATATTCGCTTATCCCGATATCGCTACAGGCAAATGGTTATTTGCCCCTACGGGGTCGGTGTCGTTATCGCATGGCGCACGAAAGGATTCGTGCGCCAGCGCGGATTAAGATTATTCGTCGTCCTTCAAGACTTCTACTTCGAAATCCAACGGGGTGTAGGCTGGAATGCTACTTCCCCCCGTCGCGCCATACGCTTGGCTGCTGGGCAAGAAAAACCTCACTTTACCACCTTTATTAATTAATGGGATAACCTTTTGCCATCCTTGAATCATGCTGGGTAGATCCATGCTGGCCCCGTCCCGAGTTTCAAGAATCGTTCCATCGGGTAATTTCAATGTATAGTTCGCCTTTACTGTCGAGTCTGCCGTAATCACATCGCCGTTTCCTTGGGTCAGGATATTATACAATATTCCCTCTTCGTTTTCGATAAAATCATCGATTGATAATCCTTGGCGTTTAACCATGGCGGGAATGAACCAATCGTTTTCATAGTCCTCAAAATTGTCGTGCACGCTGATGACATAATCCATCGACGAATTGGGCAGGATGCCTAGTGAAGGGACGCCATTGCGCCCCCCGTAGTTCAACAGGCGCGAAGGTACGATAATCCGGATCTTGCCGTTCGTTTTTCCCAATACCTCCCTGACCACCTCCTTGAGATCCTCCATCCGTTCAACGACGGGGTCATTGGCAGCCTGCGAACCGAATGGATAATACCCGAATAAATCGGTATACTGGCTTGACAGACTTAGTGTGTCGTCGGCGGCATAGTTGCCGTCCAGGCTGCGGATGGTGTACACGATGGGGTAGCGCTCACGGAAGTCGATATCGCGTCCGGTACCGGGTTCGAGTACTTGGTAGTACAAATCGGTCTGCTTGTAACGCTCCACCGTCAAGTTGTTCTGCCGGATGTAAGCCTGGATGTTTTCTTCATCCAGTTCCTCGATGGTCTGGTATTCTTGCTTCTCACAGCCCAAGGCGATGAATAATACCGAAGCCATCAAGATGGGGGAAACACGTTTCAACGTCGATGTGATCATGTATGGATTGCTACGATAATAATGTTAATTGGAAGAGGGGGCACGAACACTAACGACCTCAACGGTGAAATCCAAGGGAGAATTAGAGGGGATCGCGCCGTAATTCACATCACGATATCCAAATATGGAGGGTGCGACAAAACGCACTTTTGCCCCTGGATGTAAGCCCTGGGGGAGTACTCCGAGGACGTCCTCGCCTTCGATGCGGCGGGGCAAAAACATAATCTGCCAAGCAGAGATTATACCTGCTCCAAGTGAGAAACTGTCCCCATCCTCCGACCTATTCTTGTCAAATTGTTGCCCGTTCAATAGCTTTCCGGTATATTTGACTTGGATGGTTGGCCATTCTATTTGTTTATCTCCTTGGGGGTTTTCAACCAACTTATATTCATACTCTCCCGGCGTGCCGGGCACTATTACCTCGTACCAAAGCCCATAACCGTCTTCAACTTCATGGAATATCGCATTCTCGAAATTCTCTGCGATATACGCTTCGATCAATTTCTTATCTACCTCAAACTGAAATTTAGGATCATACGGTTCGACCTCCTTCATACACGA
>CAZXSL010000163.1:0-7258 GCA_964643235.1 uncultured Sphingobacteriaceae bacterium
ATTTTTAGGGCTGTACAGGCAGAAAGCGTGGGATGGGTTTTGCTACTCGCTATTGCGGTACTCGTGTTGTTTATGTGGCTGGTGTCCCGACAAAGTAAGGCAGAACAGCAGAAGCGTATATGGCAAGACATGCTTGCCATTAACGAAAACGAGCTGGGTATCCGCGACGGAAAGCCTAATGTATATGATGCCGGCGAAAGCTACGTTGATGGCAAGCATCCGTACACGGACGACTTGGATATCTTTGGAGGCAATTCGGTGTATGAAAGGCTCAATCGGTGCGCAACCAATTTGGGCCGTGATAGGTTGGCACATTGGCTAGGCAGTGCGGCTGACGAGTTAGAGGTGGCTCAAAGGCAGCAAGCCACACAAGAAATCGCAGGAAACGAAGGCTGGAGCCAAGATTTGCAATGTGCTTTGTTTTTTGAGCTGAAGGAAAAGACGGATGTCAAACAACGCTTTGCCAGACTGATGGAAGACCAGGCTATGGCAATTGGGGGCCGGTTTCTACGGCTTTACGTGTCGCTAGCACCATGGTTGTTCGTAGCATCGGGTATTTTGGCAGTTTTCTTCCCCATTATGCTGCGGCTCTTGGTTGTGGTGGGCGTCGGGCATCTGATGGTTTCGTTTTGGTATGCTGGCAAAATCGGACGGGTTTCGAGCCATGTTGATCGCGCCGGGCAGCTGCTGGCTTCGTACGCCGCGGCTTTTCGGCAGATTGAGGAAACCCAATGGAAAAGCGATTTGACCAGAACACTGGCTGGTAGGCTGGTTTTCAACCAATCTGAGTCGGCATCGGCCGTTTTTGGCAAATTAGCCAAATTGGTTAACAAACTGGATTACCGGCTGAATATGCTGATCGGTGCCCTGCTCAATATGGTTTTCCTTTGGGATTTGAAGCAGGTTTTTGCTATTTTGGAATGGCGCAGTCGGTATCAGGGCGAGGTCATGGGAGCGTTCGATACCCTGGCTGAGTTCGAAGCACTCAATGCCTTGGCGATATGGCATGTAAACCATCCACAATGGGCTTTCCCAACGGTTTTGCCCAGCGAACAACGCCGGATTGCGTGCGAAGGTATTGCGCACCCCCTGATTCCGGAACGGATTTCGGTCGCCAACAACTACGAACTGGAAAACCATCGCATCGCATTGATTACCGGGTCGAATATGGCGGGCAAGAGCACGTTTCTCCGCACGGTCGGTGTGAATATGGTTTTGGCCTTTGCCGGAGCTGTCGTATGTGCCCGCCGGATGGAGGTGTCCGTAGCCCATTTGGTAACCTATATGCGTATCAAAGACTCGCTTAATGAGAGCACATCTACATTCAAAGCCGAACTCGACCGGATGCAACTTATCCTCGGTGAAGTAAAGGACAAACCGTATACGTATTTCCTTATTGACGAGATGCTAAGGGGGACAAACTCGGTCGACAAATACTTGGGAAGCAAAGCAATTATCCAACAGCTAATTTCTTACCAAGGATACGGTATGGTGGCCACACATGACCTGAAGCTTGCCGAATTGGAAAAAGCATATCCCCAAGATGTACGGAATTACCATTTCGATATCCAAGTTAGCGACGGGGAGATGCTTTTCGATTATAAACTCAAAGAAGGGGAATGTACGATCTTCAATGCATCGCTCTTGCTGCGCCGCATTGGTGTGCATGTGGAGAAAGAATAGGCCGGGTAAAGTTGCTTACAACCCCCGATGCAATGACGTATAGTCAGACACTCCGGCTTACGGGCTCCAAGTTTTTCAATTCATCCTCCGTAAACAAGCGATAGATAATCTTGAAGGTCTTACCAAGCGGGGTTTCCAAGGAAAATCCGCCGGGGCCAAAGCCGTCCATCACATCCAATGTGAAATGTGAATATTGCCAGTACTCAAAGAGGTCCTTGTCTACCCAAAACTCGAAACCCTCAATTTGACCAATACAGGCATCATTCATCCGTGGGAAAAACGTTCCCTTTTCAAAGCATTGGGGTTGGGTGCCCTCGCAACAACCGCCGGCCTGGTAAAACATCAGATCGCCATGCTGTTCGCTCAGTTGCTTAACGACGGCTTTTGCAGCATCCGTCGCGTCTATTCTCGATACCATGTTCTGCCTCCTTTTCGGGTGTTATCGTGTTGTACGATAATGATTTTCAATTATATTAGGGGTTAAAACCGGGATAGCCGGCATCCGCCTATCCCGGTATTGTTAGCTTTATCCTAGAAAAAACCCAGTTTTTTCTTGTTGTAGGAAATGAGCATGTTTTTTGTCTGCCGATAATGTGCCAGCATCATTTTGTGGTTTTCACGGCCGAAGCCCGACTGCTTGTATCCGCCGAATGGCGCACCCGCAGGGTAGTTGTGGTATTGGTTTACCCACACACGGCCTGCTTTGATGGCACGGGGCACTTGATAGAGTTCGTGCGCATCGCGTGTCCACACACCCGCACCTAATCCATAGATCGTGTCGTTGGCAATCTCAATAGCTTCTTCCGTCGTTTTAAACGTCGTGACAGCCAGTACCGGCCCGAAGATCTCCTCCTGGAAAATACGCATCTTGTTATGCCCCTTGAAGATCGTCGGCTTGATATAATAGCCTGATTCGAAGTCGCCACCGAGACGGTTGGCATCGCCACCAGTCAGCAACTCGGCACCCTCTTCCTTACCTAGTTTGATGTAGGAAAGGATCTTGTCCTGTTGGATTTGCGAGGCCTGTGCGCCCATAGCAACCGTGCGATCCAGCGGGTTTCCGGTTTTGATGGCCTCGGTACGAGCGATTACTTTCTCGATAAAGCGATCGTAGATGTCCTCGTGTATCAGTAGGCGGGAGGGGCAAGTACAGATTTCGCCTTGGTTGAGCGCAAAAAGTACGGCGCCTTCCACGGCCTTATCCAAAAACTCGTCGTCGGCGTCCATGACCGAAGGGAAGAATATATTAGGTGATTTCCCACCCAATTCCAAGGTGACGGGGATAATATTTTCGGTAGCGTATTGCATGACCATGCGGCCTGTGGCCGTCGATCCGGTAAATGCAGCTTTCGCTACCTTAGGGTGGGCCACCAGCGCACGCCCGAGTTTAGCTCCGAATCCGTTGACGACATTGAGCACACCGGGGGGCAAGATGTCGCCGATAAGTTCCATCAATACCAAGATGGAGGTTGGCGTACTTTCAGCAGGTTTCAACACGATGGTGTTGCCCGCAGCCAGCGCAGGAGCCAGTTTCCATGTTGCCATAAGCAGGGGGAAGTTCCAGGGGATGATCTGCGCTACAACCCCAATGGGTTCGTGGACGATCATCGAAACGGTCTTGTCGTCCAGCTCCACGACCGAACCCTCTTCGGCACGGATCACGCCGGCGAAGTATCGGAAGTGGTCAATAGCTAGCGGGATATCCGCTGCCAATGTTTCGCGAACGGCTTTCCCATTATCCACGGTTTCCACAGCGGCAATGTATTCCAGGTTGTCCTCCATAACCTGCGCTATCTTGTTCAGGAGATTGCTGCGCTGCGTTGCCGAGGTTTTGCTCCAAGACTCGAATGCAGCGGCCGCGGCCTCAACAGCCAGTTCGATGTCCTCCTTCGAGGAGTCAGCCACTTGGGTAAATGGCTTGCCATCCAGTGGCGAGATGTTGTCAAAGTACTGCCCGTTTACAGGAGGTGTGAATTTGCCGTTAATGTAGTTGTCATATCGTTCTTTGAACGATGGTCTTTCGATTACACTCATATCTAATTTAGTATTGGTAAATAAAATGTTTTTGGTCTTTCAAAGGTAACAAGCTAAGGATGTTATGGTTTGCACAAAGCTATCGAAGAGTAGCACTATCGTATCAAGGCGACATGGGGCAGCAACTCGGCATTGGACAAATGATTGCGAAATGACCAGGGGTGTGGATTTCTCTTTTCTCACAAAGACGCAGAGGCGCAAATTGACGTTTCCTGAGCCTCGGTATTGTCGTACGGATTTTTCAAGTAAACAAATCACGTGGTTGGCTGGTGGTGGGTTAAACGGGTTTTGGGTTTACGAGAATTAATGGGTTAAATACGAGTATATTAGCACCATAGAAGCCGGTCAGCTATGACAGCAATATGACCGACAATCCATATTTTTTCATTACATTTGGGCTAGTAAACTAAATTGTGGTGCCATGCCCATTAAGTATTCCATTGTGTCCCAACCACTGACGCATATCAACGAATTGCGTTCTTTGGTGGAAAACCGGACAGCATACACCCTGAATAATTGTGAGCTGAACGTTTTTGAAACGTATCGGGAGAGCAAGCTTGTACCCCTTCGTTTTGACGATTTCGTCATTACCAACATGCTGCGTGGAAAAAAGGTTATGCACCTGTTTGGTAAGCCCGGTTTTGATTACTTGCCGGGCGAAACAGTCATTGTGCCGCCCTCGGTGCGGATGGAGATCGATTTCCCGCAGGCGAGTGCTGAGGAACCTACCCAGTGTACCGCATTGGCCATTGGCCGGAAGCAGATCGTGGACACAATCAATTACCTAAACGAACATTACCCCCGTGAATTGGATGAGCGCCAATGGCAATTTTCGTTTGATAAATACCACTTTTATAACAATGAGGAACTCGCCTTGCTGATCAACAAGCTCATCAGCGTGGGTACTAGCGGCGATTTGCACAAAGATATCATTGCAGATCTGACCGTCAAGGAGCTGCTGATACGCATCATGCAACTTCAAAACCAGTATATGTCCGAAGGGCGGCAGGTATCGCCCTCGGCAGGCCGGTTTGAGGCGGTTATTGAATACATCCGGCGCAACATATCGGAAAACCTATCTGTTGAACAACTCAGCAAGCAGGCCTACATGAGCAAACCCAGTTTTTTCAGGGCATTTAAAAATGAATTGGGCATCAGTCCGATGGAATATGTCATTCGGGAGCGAATCGGGCATGCTAAGCGGCTGCTGGCAGGTAAAACCACTATTAAAGAAGCTTGCTTTGCCTCCGGTTTTAACAACCTCAATTATTTTACCCGTATTTTCAAGAAACACGAAGGTATCACGCCTGGCGCTTACCAGCTGATTGCCGTTAGGTAAACCGGCTTGTTACCGTTTCATGATGCGGTCCAGTTCGCGTTTGGTCTCCCGCTCTTTGATGGTCTCGCGCTTGTCAAAGTCCTTCTTGCCCTGTGCCAGTGCAATCTCAACCTTGGCGAAGCCCCGTTTGCTGATAAACATCCGTAGCGGCACGATGGTAAAACCGCGTTCTTCGCTTTTGGTCCGTAGTTTTTTGAGCTCTTTTTTTGTCAGCAGCAACTGGCGGTCGCGCTTGGCCTCGTGGTTGTAGAACGAGCCATGCGAGTATTCCGCAATATGCATGTTGCGGATATACAAACCATCCTCAAAAAATGTGCAAAAGGCATCGTTGATGTTGGCTTTTCCCTCTCGTATCGACTTGATTTCCGTTCCTAATAACCGGATGCCAGCCGTATACTGATCCAAGATGTGGAACTCGAAAAACGCCTTTTTGTTTTTTATATTGATATCTCCCGATAATGCCATAGGCTTATTTAATCGCTAATTGTATGTCGGTACTGTCCGAAACGTCATATTTTCTCACAATATACGTTTTGTGCTACTTTTTCGGAGATATTCATCGCTTTTTCACCAATTTTAATGTTTAGCGAGTGGTCGAAATCAACCCGTTCCGACACGTATACCACGCTATTGATGCCGATGCCAATCTGGCTGGCGTACTTCAGGAAATGCGGGTTAGAGTCATTGACTGCCGTCACGCTGTAATCGTGTCCGGCTTCGACATGCGACAACTTGTGCCGATGTTGGTCCATCAGTTCCCCCTCCGCCGTTGGGATGGCATCACCATGTGGGTCAAACAAGGGGTAACCCAGGAATTCGTCCAGACGTTCGACCAATTTGTCCGATTGTACGTGTTCGAGTTGTTCGGCCACGTCGTGCACCTCATCCCAGCGGAAGCCCAGCTTGTCGTATAGAAACGTTTCCCATAGCCGGTGCTTGCGGATGATGTGAGTGGCTTCCAGCCGCCCTTTTTCAGTCAGTGATATTTTGCCGTATTTCTCGTAATTAACAAGCTCCTTGTCTCGTAATTTTTTGAGCATATCGGTTGCTGTGGCCGGGCGAACATTCAGTTTGCCGGCCAGCTGGTTGGTTCCCGCACCTCCATTGTCCCCGTTTTCCGCGGTAATACGCAGCAGGGCTTTCAAATAATTTTCCTCCGTCACAGACAGCATAAAGGCAAAGGTATGTAATACAGGTAAACCGTCCAAGGATTTGGAAACCTTGGAGACATTAGGGAGCCTACACACGAAAAAAAATTTCACGGATATGATAAATTATAATAACTTACACCTGGATTTGGGAAATAACTGTTGCATCACAGGCTATTGCCTATGTGGGAGATGGCGAAACGCTCGGTAGGAGTGGTAGGGAGTAAAAACAAGGGGTATTGTAAGAAAGGAGTAATACACATTGAAAGAGCAATTCCACCATTGGTACTCGGAGACATTGGGGCGCGATTTCCAGATGCTCCAGTTTGGCCACGACGGCCAGCCCGTCATTGTTTTTCCATCGTCCATGGGCCGTTATTTCGAAGCTAAGGACCGGGGCCTGATTGATGCGGTCCGTTGGTTTGTAGATCAAGGTAAGGTGCGTATTTATTGCGTGGACAGTATCGACGAACTCAGTTGGTACAATAAAGGTATTCACCCGTCGCAGCGTGCCTATAATCATTCCTTGTACGATCGATTTATCTACCAAGATATATTGGGTATGATTAAAAACGACACCGGTTACGACCGGGTTATCGTGGCCGGTTGCAGTTTTGGGGGATACCACGCTGCCAATTTCGCATTTCGGTATCCAGAGCGTGTCAGTGCTTTAGTATCCATGAGCGGGGCCTTTGATATTAAACCCCAAGTCGACGGTTACTACGACGATACGGTCTATTTCCATAACCCGGTCGATTTCTTGCCGGGTTCAGCCAATGCCGAATTGTACAACTTGAAAATTATCCTCGGTGTAGGTGAACATGATATCTGCCGTGGGCAAAACGAGCACATGGCCGGCATCCTAAACCAAAAAGACATCGGGCACTGGCTGGATATCCGTGCCGGGGGCATACACGATTGGCCGTTATGGTTCGATATGTTCCCGCATTACCTGTCGGTATTATGAGGCTAGGCAAGCATCGGTACAGCAATCTTTTTTAAACGAATCAGAACTAACCAATTTAATAACACATGACATGAAGAAAATCGGTAT
>CAZXSL010000164.1:0-7147 GCA_964643235.1 uncultured Sphingobacteriaceae bacterium
ATGATTGCGGTTAATACTAATAACATCCTATTTATCTGTGGTGGGGCGTTTGATGGCATCCAGAAAAATATCGCCAAACGCATGCGTACGCAGACGGTAGGCTATAAGATGACCACCGAGGATGAAGATATCGATCTCAATAACCTCTACAAATACATTACGCCACAAGACCTGAAGAATTTTGGGCTTATTCCTGAGTTGATCGGACGCTTGCCGGTGCTTACCCATCTTAATCCATTGGATAAAGACACGCTGCTTAATATCCTGACGGAGCCTAAGAATGCCTTAGTCAAGCAATATAAAAAGTTGTTCGAGTACGAAGGTGTCGACCTTCGGTTTGACGAGGAGGTGTTTGAATTTATCGTCGATAAGGCTGACGAGTATAAACTAGGGGCGCGTGGGTTGCGTTCCATATGCGAAGCCATCATGTTAGACGCGATGTTTGAGATGCCGTCGAATGATGGGGGGAGCCAGCAAAAAGAGCTGGTTATTACCCTCGATTATGCGAAACAGAAGCTCGATAAATCCGATTTGAGGAAACTAAGAGCCGCTTAATAAATGATAATCCCTCGCTAAACCAAGCGGGGGATTTTTTAACACCGATAATACGACGCAATATGAAGAAAGAAGAAACTAAATCGGTACAAAGCCCGATTAGGCCGGGGTTGAAAACCAAAGAAGATATCGTCCGTAACTGGCTCCCCCGATATACCGCCCGGCCCTTGGAAGAATTTGGTGAATATATCCTGCTGACAAATTTCTCGAATTATTTGACCCTGTTTTCGGAAATGCATGACAACGCACCCATCATGGGTGAGGGCAAGCCCATGCAAAGCGTGACAGCAGGAGGAATCACGATAATCAATTTCGGGATGGGTAGTCCGATGGCTGCGACTATCATGGACTTGCTGACGGCAATATCGCCAAAGGCCGTACTGTTTTTGGGTAAGGCCGGTGGTCTGAAACGCAAGAATAAAATTGGTGATTTGGTGCTGCCCATTGCCGCTATACGGGGTGAGGGTACATCCAATGATTATTTTCCATCAGAGGTGCCTGCATTGCCTGCCTTTGCTCTTCAAAAGGCTATCTCCACCACAATCCGCGATATGTCGCTCGATTATTGGACGGGTACTGTTTATACCACCAACCGTCGGGTGTGGGAACATGACAAGAACTTTAAGAAATATTTGAAAAGCATCCGGGCGATGCTCGTCGACATGGAAACCGCAACGATATTCTCGGTAGGGTTTGCCAACAAAATACCGACGGGAGCCCTGCTCTTAGTCTCTGATCAACCCATGATTCCGGAAGGGGTAAAAACGGTTGAGAGCGACTCGAGCGTGACGGCCCAATTTGTGGAGAAACACCTGAAAATAGGAATCGAATCGCTCAAGCAATTAATCAATAACGGGCAAACCGTTAAGCATTTGAAATTTTAACACGAGGTCACGAGGCCTCTCCTCGTCACGTTTGACCCCGTCCCTTTCGCAAGTTTCGTCCCGATTTATCGGGCTAACTTGCGAAGGTAGATCAAGCAAGTTTGTAACTTGCTTCTAAACGACGGCTTAAAGTTAAGGGGGACCAAGTTAAAAACTTGGTTTATTTGAACTCACAAGATGCGCTGCGCTAATCTTGCGAGAGTTGGGGGACGGTGAGATGGGCACATGGTTGTATCATATTAAACGCTACGAAGGTGGTTTTGCGGTTGTACTCCATTGTTTTTCGTAACTTAGCTATCGATATAATACATAGTTAAAAGCACATGTGGTATAACAACATCTTAGAAACCATTGGCAATACGCCTCTAGTCAAACTGAACAACATCACGAAGAATATTCCGGGCACGGTTTTGATGAAAGTCGAAACGACCAACCCTGGCAACTCCATCAAAGATAGGATGGCGCTGAAGATGATCGAGGATGCCGAAGCTGCGGGGCTGTTAAAGCCCGGCGGAACAATTATCGAGGGCACCTCGGGCAATACGGGCATGGGATTGGCTATGGCGGCGGTGGTCAAAGGATATCGCTGTATTTTCACGACAACGGACAAGCAATCTAAGGAGAAAATCGACGCCCTTCGGGCTTTTGGTGCAGAGGTGATTGTCTGCCCCACAAACGTCGAACCCGAAGACCCACGATCATATTATTCCGTATCGAGCCGACTGGTAAAGGAAACACCCAATTCGTGGAAAGCCAACCAATACGACAACCTATCCAATACACAGGCCCACTACGAACAGACCGGCCCAGAGATATGGGAGCAAACAGAAGGTAAGATAACCCACTTGGTGGTGGGTGTGGGTACAGGCGGCACAATCAGTGGTGTAGGGCGCTACCTCAAAGAGAAAAATCCGGACATCCAGGTGTGGGGTATTGATACCTACGGGTCGGTGTTTAAAAAATATAAGGAAACGGGGGTGTTTGACAAAAGCGAAATATACCCATACATTACCGAGGGCATTGGCGAGGACTTCTTGCCTGAAAACGTAGATTTCGACATTATTGACCTGTTTGAAAAGGTAACAGACAAAGATGCGGCGCTGATGACACGGGAGATTGCCCGTAAGGAAGGGATATTTGCCGGAAACTCCACAGGAGCAAACATTGCCGGACTCATTCAGCTTAAAGACCAATTGAAAGACGACGATCTGGTGGTGGTTATCCAGCACGACCACGGATCGCGTTATATGGGTAAGATGTTCAATGAGGATTGGCTGCGTGAGCGTGGGTTCTTAGAAGACGAAAAATTGACCGCCAAAAGTATCCTTAAGGCCCGGGGCGACATCGCCATTGTTACCGTTGATGCCGAACAGACCGTTATGGAGGCTTTTAACATGATGAAGTCCATGAATATTTCCCAAATCCCCGTGACCCAGCAGGGGATGGTAATCGGGAAGGTAACGGAATCGGATATTGTACAAGCCTTGATGGAACGACCTGCACTCAAGTCGGGGACAGTTCAGGAAATCAGTACCGCTCCTTTCCCTTTTGTCGACTTGCGGACGTCGATCGATAAAATCTCGTCTCTCATCAACAAGGATAACCAAGCGGTGCTGGTAGAGGATGAGTATGGCCGTATTGCGATCATTACCCAATACGATATCATCAACGCCATCGCCGGATAACTAGGTAAGTACGTAAAAAGCGAAAAGCCCAAAAGACACTCGTCTTTTGGGCTTTTTACTTTATGCTGGTTCGTACGGATTAGATACCGGCTACCACATCAATTTTCAAGTTGAATTCCTTGCTAATTAGGTCGTCAGCCTGGCCGGCGTAGTTCACACCCCAATCTTCACGGGCAACGTTGAAATCAGCGTTTGCACGTACGGAATTCTCGGAAACTTCGGTAACGTTCGCGTTAAACGTGATGTTCTTGGTCACGCCGCGCATGGTCAGGTTGCCTGAAATAACAACTTCTCCGTCGTTGGCACCATCAGCTACGCTTGTGATAACAAAAGATGCTTCCGGATGGTTAGCTACGTCAAAGAAATCGTCCGAACGCAAGTGTCCGTCCAATTTGTCCTTGTACTCGCCTTCCATATCCTGGACGTCGATGGTGTTCAGGTCTGCAACGAAGTTGCCACCCGTTAATTTGCCGTCGTTTACCAATAGCACGCCCGACGTGATTTTTACCTCGCCGAAGTGCTCGCCCGTAACTTTGTTGCCCGTCCATTTCACGGTTGAGGCATCGCTGTTAACCGGAAGCTCCGTGCCTACAGCGTCAACTTCTGCTACGCTGTCGGTTGTTTCAGCGCGTTGTCCTTCTGGGTTGCTTACACAAGAGGTTAATACAAATGCTCCTGCTGCAAAGAATAATACTACTTTTTTCATGATACTAAGTGATTAATTAATGGTGTATGGTTAAACATGTATTTAGTGTGTGTTGGATATTAGTCTTGTTTTTCTTGTGTTGATACTCCTTTTATACTTGATGGGGTTAGTGGATCGGGTTGGCGTCTATCCGTTTGATTTGTGCGCCAAGTGCGGTTAGCCTAGCCTCGATGTCCTGGTAACCCCGTTCAATTTGTTCGATGTTATGAATAGTGGATTTGCCCTGTGCGGATAGGGCGGCAATGAGCAACGACACCCCTGCACGGATATCCGGTGATGTCATTTGTATACCCCGGAGTTTGACGGTTTTGTCCAGCCCTATTACCGTTGCCCGATGCGGGTCGCATAGGATAATTTGCGCACCCATGTCGATTAGTTTGTCGACAAAAAACAACCGGCTTTCAAACATTTTCTGGTGGATGAGCACATTGCCCTTGGCCTGTGTAGCAACCACCAATACGATGCTGAGCAGGTCGGGGGTAAAGCCCGGCCATGGCGAGTCGGCAATGGTTAGGATAGAGCCGTCGATAAATGTCTCGACCTCGTATGATTTCTGTGCCGGGATGTAGATGTCGTCGCCACGGCGTTCCATCTGAATACCCAGCCGACCGAAAACGGAGGGGATCATACCCAGTTCCTCGTAGTGCACGTCCTTAATCGTAATTTCGGATTCGGTCATGGCAGCCATGCCGATGAACGATCCGATTTCGATCATGTCAGGCAGCATACGGTGGGTGGTACCACCCAAACGATCGACACCCTCAATAGTCAAGAGATTTGACCCGATACCGGATATCTTTGCACCCATTCGGTTGAGCATCTTGCACAACTGTTGCAAGTAAGGTTCGCATGCGGCATTGTATATCGTGGTTGTCCCTTCTGCCAATACGGCCGCCATGACGATATTGGCCGTGCCGGTAACGGAAGCTTCATCCAACAGCAGATAGGTACCCCGCAAGCGTGTCGCATCAATCTGGAAGAAGTGGGTGTCGGCGTCGTACTCAAATCGTGCACCCAGTTTCTCGAACCCGAGGAAATGGGTGTCTAGGCGGCGTCGCCCGATCTTATCGCCTCCTGGTTTGGGGATGGCGGCTTTGCCAAAACGAGCCAATAACGGACCGACGATCATGATGGACCCACGTAGGCTGCCGCCTTTGGTTTTAAACTCCTCGGATTGAAAATATTCGATGTTGATATCCTTGGCGCGGAAACGGTAGGTGTCCTTTGCCAGGCGTTCGGTTTCCACTCCAAGCGACCCGAGTAATTCGATCAGCTTATTGACATCCTTGATATCAGGGATGTTGCTGATAACCATCTCTTCCTCGGTCAATAGCACGGCTGAAAGAATTTGGAGTGCCTCGTTTTTCGCACCTTGGGGGATTATCTCTCCTTTTAGCGGTACTCCGCCGTGTATCTCAAAAGCATTCATCGTTGTGTGTGGAATATATATGTTATTGTCAACGGTCGGCACGTATCGGTCCGGCCTGTTTACTAATAGCGTTTACCGCTCACAATGCGTTTTTTCTGTTGTTTCTTGCCTTTGCCATTGTTGTTTGGCTGGTTTTGGTTGCTACCACCCTTGGTCCGGCTGCCCGGAGGCGGGGTTTTGAAATCCAACTTGGTCAGCACAAACCCTTCGTCCAGCACGAGTTCGCCATTAGACAGTTCACGAAGGTCAGCAATGATCGATTCATCGGCTACGGAATCCTTATTCCAAGTCACATAAGCCATTTTCATGAAATTGGCGATCGCTTCGGTCATTTCACGCCGTTTATCGCCTTCAGGCATTCGGCGTGCACGATCGATCATGTTTTCGATGGTGTGCCCATAGTGCTTGTACTTGATGCGATGCTGCGGATATTCAAGCGGGTCCGGTTTCGGATGTATTGTGTTCGGATCCGGTTTGGGGTACGGGGAGTCGACATCGATCTTGAAATCCGATATGATGTGCAAGTGATCCCATAACTTGTGCTTGAAATCCGATACATCACGCAGGTGGGGATTGAGGAATCCCATCATCTCGATTACAATTTGTGCATGCCTGTTGCGCTCCTCTTTGGAAGGCAGCGTGCAGATGTAATCTACCATGTTTTGTACGTTGCGCCCATACTCCGCTAAAATGAGCTTGGGGCGTGTGCTATTATAATCAAAATCCATATATGCGTTATATCTATGCCGTTACATACCACCATGACGGTGTAAAATACACGGAAAGCGCAAAGATACGCTTTATTGACGTCATTACCAGTATAGTAGGCGTTATTTTTTAGTTAACAATACGTAGCTTGGCAAACTTGAGCAGCAATTGCTTTTGGCCTGATTCCTTGAAAAAGACCGTTGCTTTGATGTCGCCCTTGCTTCCTTCCATATTGATAACCTTGCCAAATCCGAAACGTTCATGCTCTACTTCCATGCCAACTTGTAGGGTGGACGTGTCTGAAGGCGTGAAACCCGGCGTAGGCTTATGTGCTTTGGGCAGGATAGCCGTCGTTTTGGGTTTGGTTTTCGGTTTTGGCGATGTAAACACGTCACGTTGTTGCCAGGCTACACGCTCGTTCTCAAACGAACTGCCGGTCGGTTGGGGTGTTTTTGCCGAGAAGTCGATATCCAGGTATGCCGGGTCTATCTCGTCTAGGAAGCGGCTGGGTTCGCAGTTGTTTAGCGTGCCCCAGCGATAACGTGATGTGGCATAAGTCAGGGTCAGTTTCTTTTCCGCACGGGTTACCGCCACATAGAACAGCCGGCGTTCCTCCTCCAAATCGCTGCGCGAGTTGAGGGATAACTGCGAAGGAAATAGGTTTTCTTCCAGTCCGACGATAAATACCTGACTGAATTCCAGTCCTTTGGATGAGTGGATAGTCATCAGTGACACGGTGTCAGCATCAGGATTCTTGTCGTTGTCGTCGTTGGTCAGCAATGCGATGTCCTGCATGAAGATATCCAGCGATTTTTCTTCGATATCCTCCCGCTCGCTGAATTCCTTGATGCCGTTAAGCAGTTCTTGGATGTTCTCATAGCGGCTCACGCCCTCCACGGATTTGTCGTTGTACAACTCGCGGAGAATACCCGAGTGTTGTGCGATGTGCATGGCTGTATCGAAGGCATCGTGGTTTTTGGCGATGGCTTGAAAACTTTGTATAAGGGTAGCGAAGTTAGCTACTGATCCCGAACTGCGCCCATCCAGGTAGGTGCTGGGTTGACTGATGATCTCCCACAGGGTCTTCTGGTGTTGGTCGGCCGCGATGATGATTCGCTCCAGGCTGGTGTCGCCGATTCCCCGTCGTGGGTAGTTGATGACCCGTTTGATGGCTTCCTCG
>CAZXSL010000165.1:0-7065 GCA_964643235.1 uncultured Sphingobacteriaceae bacterium
GTCCAGCTCCGCTACGGCCATATGATGGCTTGCCACACGGTGGGTGGTGGCGGACGTTTATGGAATACTGGAACGGGATTACAGGCGATATGTGTGTCCACATGTTTGATACGGTACGTTGGTTGTTGCAACTGAAATGGCCTAAGCGGGTCAATGCCACCGGAGGAATCTACGTGCAGAAAGACGGAAAATCCAATATTGCCGATACGCAAACCGCTATTTTCGAATACGACGATTTGGATTGCGTTTGGCAACACCGAACCTGGGGAACTCCTGCCGATCCGGAATACCCCTGGGCATTCACCATTTATGGCGACAAAGGAACACTCAAGGGTAGTGTAATGAAATATGAATTCATCCCTGTGGGCGACGGCGAACGCATCGCAAAAGATGTCGTGTACGAACGCGAGGAATTCCCGGAGGATATCGACGAACCCCGTATCGAACTGCATACGGCCCCAGCCACCCGAAAACACATGCTCGACCTCCTATCGGCTATCGAAAACAATCATTTGCCCGTCGCCGATATCGAGGAAGGACATATATCCTCAGCTAGTTGCATCCTGGCCAACTTGTCCATGCGACTCCAACGGCCGATTTCATACAATCCCCAACAAAAAATCTGTATCGGTGACCCCGAAGCGACAAATCTGCTGCGGAGACCTTATCGCCATCCTTGGCAGCATCCCTATGGGCTGTAGCCGGATATTGGCATTTGTAGTGGAGACACCATGCGATCACTTATTGTCAAACTCGGAATTTTAAACCATTCCGCATGTATACTGCCTGAATGAGAAAAACCGGACAACCACACCGCCTACTCCACACGGCAACATCGTTGCTGAACGGTATCGGGCAAATTATGCTACAAAATAACCCATGGACAGGTCTGCTTTTTCTGGCTGGGATCTTCTGCGGCTCAGTGCCGATGGGAATCGCGGCCATCGTATCCGTAGGTATAGGAACATCGACTGCCTGGCTGCTCCAATATGACCGCGATGAAATCCATGAGGGGCTTTATGGGTTTAGTGCCACACTAGTTGGCGTTGCCTTGCTTTGCTTTTTCCAATCGACAATCATCATCTGGGCTGCTGTCGTTGTCGGTTCGATATTAGCAACCCTTATCCAACACCTGTTTATCCAAAAAAAAATCTCCATTTATACGCTTCCTTTTATCCTTGTCGTCTGGTTAGTTCTTTACATATCAGCCACTTACCCCACACTCATCGTACAGCAGAACATCGTTACGTCCAACGCGACAACAAACAGCTATTGGGGATTGCTTTCGAGGGGGTTCGGACAGGTTATTTTTCAGGACAATATCTGGGCGGGGTTATTATTCGCAATCGGTATCTTCATTAACCGCCCCATTGCGATGGTATATGCCTTGGCCGGCATCATACTAAGCAGCCTGCTCGCGTTCCAACTCAATGAATCCGATGAGGACATCTATATGGGACTCTTAAGCTATAATGCGGTGCTTTGCGCTCTTGTTTTTGTGGGAAAGACAGCAAAACACATTCTAGCGGGACTTGTTGCCGTCGTTCTATCGGTGTTGATTATGATCTTGATGCGAAAAATGAACCTTCCGCCATTGACTTTTCCTTTTGTGCTAGCAACGTGGCTAACGCTTATCTTAAAATGGTCTACGGAGAAAAGTACAGCTACGACCGAAGCTTGACGGGAACCTATAGCGGTTCATTGGTTTAACAACATCCGTCGGTTACCCGACAGCGGACACCATCAAGGCCGCTACCGTCAGGTTATTCCGGCTATCAATCAAGATTGCGCCACCATTGGCCTTGTTATCCTGATATCGGTCCAAAGGTAATTCATCCGCGGCCCTAAACTGTATCCTACCAATATCGTTCAGCCCAAAACCCGCTTCCTCATGTTCTTCTAAAGTATTGATATTTACTTTTGACAGAATCTCACTCGCTTTTACTTTCACAACATTACTATGATGCTGCAACAGGTACACTTGGTTCGGATCCAGTGGTTTCCTATCCATCCAACATACATCCGCTTCAAAAATCCGCGACAACTCAGGCTGCCCTTCAACCTTTGCAATGAGATCGCCCCTACTGACATCCACGTCATCTGCTAAATGAATGGTAACAGACGCTCCTTTTCCGGCTGAGTCAGATTCCGTTCCGGCTACCTCCAGCGCCTTGACCGTGCTTTCGCGCCCGGATGGCAATACGACGACCCGATCTCCTACAGCAAACGTCCCACTAGCAATACGTCCGGCATATCCCCTGTAGTCGTGGTAATCGTCCGTTTGTGGGCGAACAACCCATTGGATAGGCAGGCGTGCCTGTTCCTTAGCATCAGCACGGCTGGTGTTTACGGTCTCCAGAAAATCCAATAATGCTCCCCCTTCATACCAAGGCATATTGGATGATTTGTTGACAATATTATCGCCTTTGAGTGCACTAACAGGGATAAAATCCAATTGCCGGATGGATAATTTTTGAGAAAACCGCAGGTAATCCGACTTGATTTTATCAAACGATGCCTGATCATAATCGACCATATCCATCTTGTTGATGCAAACCAGGATATTAGGAATAGCCAATAGCGATACCAAGAATGAATGACGCTTAGTCTGCTCGATCACACCCTTTCGGGCATCAATCAAGATGATAGCCAAATCGGCATTGGATGCTCCAGTTACCATATTGCGTGTATATTCGATATGTCCAGGCGTATCGGCAATGATAAACTTCCGCCTTGCCGTCTGGAAATATTTATAAGCTACATCTATCGTTATACCCTGCTCACGCTCTGCTTTTAGACCATCCGTCAAGATAGCCAGGTCAACCGTACCGTCATTATTTTTACGATTGGCACGTTGAATCGCCTCCAATTGGTCGTCCAAAACCGAATCCGTGTCGTAAAGTAACCTGCCAATCAATGTGCTTTTACCGTCGTCTACGCTACCAGCCGTGATGAATTTCAATAAATCCATAGTCTTGCTTAATGCTTAATATAAAGAGGGAACTCCTGTATTATAGTAATCTTAAAAATAACCACCTTTTTTCCGGTCTTCCATCGCCGCTTCAGACACTTTATCGTCCATCCGGGCTCCCCGCTCACTAATCTTGGATTCGCTGATTTCCAAAATGATATCATCGATGTGATAAGCTTCCGACAGGACTGCCGCCGTACAGGTTATGTCGCCCACTGTACGAAAACGAACGTTGTGATGCTCCACTACATCTTCGTGATCCATATTCAGGTATTCGGATGCAGCCATGTACTGCCCATTACGGGTAATGACATCGCGTTCATGTGAAAAATAAATGGATGGCAACTCGATTCCTTCACGGCGGATGTAATTCCAAACATCCAATTCTGTCCAGTTGCTAATCGGGAACACCCGGACATTCTCGCCAGGATGGATACGACCGTTGTAGATATTCCATATTTCCGGACGCTGCCGTTTGGGATCCCACTGCCCAAATTCGTCACGCACCGAAAAGATCCGTTCTTTGGCTCGGGCCTTTTCCTCATCGCGCCGCGCCCCCCCGATGCAAGCATCGAAGCCATGCGCAGCAATGGTATCCAACAGGGTTACCGTTTGCAAGCTATTGCGACTTGCGTTCTTACCGCGTTGCTCCACGGCCTTTCCTTCATTGATGCTGTCCTGCACGTAGCCCACGATCAACCTTTCGCCGATACGCTCGACCAGCCGATCTCGAAATTCGATGGTTTCGGGAAAATTATGCCCCGTATCGATATGTACCAACGGAAACGGGAACTTGCCCGGCCGAAAGGCCTTCTCGGCCAAATGAACAAGCGTGATCGAGTCTTTCCCTCCCGAAAACAACAACGCTGGCTTCTCAAACTGGCCTGCTACTTCCCGAAGTATATATATGGCTTCTGCTTCTAATTGATCCAGGTAGTCCATTCTTCCTTAATAGTTATTTAGTATTCTAATTTTTTGTTTAATTACTGACGTGGCTGGTGCGTTTCACCGTATCGCGTCATATTATCGCAATTCTTATTTCAGTCATGAAAAAACAAGCTATTTCGCAACGTTCAATACGACGAGGGTGCAACAAAGTTAAAACCTCCCTATGAAGCATGTAATCCACACTCCTTTTTACTTTTATCTTCCCACCACCAACGCCCGGCACGAAAATCCTCTCCCGGCTGTACGGCACGCGTGCATGGCGCACAACCAATGCTTGGAAACCCTTTATCGTGCAAGGGGTTGTACGGCACGTTATTTTCCTTTACAAATTGCCAAACATCATCAAGCGACCAGTCGTAAATCGGATGCACCTTAATCAGGTTGTTGCCACCATCCCACTCCACTTGCGCCATGTTCGTCCGGTTGTCCGACTGTTCGGCCCGGATTCCTGTAATCCAGCAATCTACGTCTACCAAGGCTCTTTTAAGGGGTTCTATCTTGCGGATATAACAGCATTCCTTGCGGTTCTCTACGGAATCGTAGAAGCTCGAAGGGCCTTTCTCACGCACCATCTGCTGCACGGATTCCGTTTGGGGGAAGTAGGTATCGATTGGCTTTTTATAGATATCCATGGTACGGCTCCACGTATAATACGTCTCCTTGAACAAGCGTCCCGTCTCAAGTGTGAACACGCGGATCGGAAGGTTATGTTTGAAAATATAATGTGCTACAACCTGATCTTCCACACCGAAACTCGTAGAAAAAGCAACCCGACCGGCAAATCGTTCAGCTAAAGCAGCTAATGCTTCAACGGGCTGTTTCCCGGATAACAATCCATTTATCTCCGTCACCAATTCCTTCATGGCAATTCTTTCTTATCTTCCAATAACGATGCAGTATGGGCATTAAGTATACGCACCTTGTCGGCAAAATCGCCCCGCAGTTGCTCCCGCAATTGGCTCATGAACGCCAACGTTTCGTCAATCTCTTCGGGCAGTGCTTCCTGCAACAATTCTTTCAGCCGCTTGGCAATGGTCGGGGATTTCCCGTTAGTCGATATACCTATTTTCAAGTTCCCTTTTTTCACAACCGAGCCTAGGTAAAAGTCGCAGAGGGCCGGCTTATCTGCCACGTTGATTAACACATTCCGCGTTCGAGCTTCCCCGCGGAGCCACTCATTGAGCCGATCGTTGTTGGATGCCACTACAACAAGGTCCTTGCCATCCAAATCACGACTCTCGACAGGACGTTCCTCAATCGAAACCGAGGGATAATCGCAGGCAAATTCCCGAACCGCATCCGATACGTGGCTCGCAACTAGGGTTACCTGAGCTTGCGTACTATTACCCAAGATAGCCGTCAACTTTTCGAGAGCCACGTTCCCTCCACCTACTAGCAAAGTATGCAGTTTATTCAATTGCAAATATACGGGAAATAACGGGTTACCTACCTGCTGATTTGTCATACCGCTAGAGTTTGATGATGTATGACCGAAAAATCACGGTGCTGTGCTACCACCTCGCCAATGACAATAACCGCCGGCGCACCAATCCCCTTCAAACGTACCTGTTCGACAATAACATCAACCGTGCCGAGCGCTATATTCTCATCCGGAAGTGATCCATTTTGGATAACGGCAACCGGAAGTTCGCCTTTCCCTTCATGCTGGTAAACTCGCACGATTTCAGCCAACTTATTTAGCCCCATCAGTATGACCACAGTCGCATTTGTTTTAGCTGCTTGATGAACGTCCTGCGATAACACACCGGCTGTCGTGGACCCCGTGATAACCCAAAAACTCTCGCTCATACCACGGTGTGTTACCGGGATACCCTGCAAACCGGCCACGCCAATCGAACTGGAAATGCCGGGAACGACGGTAGCTGCGATGCCCCGCTCCGCTGCATAGGCCACTTCCTCTCCCCCACGCCCAAAAACGAACGGATCTCCTCCCTTGAGACGAACGACATGTCCATGCGATTTGGCATACATGACGAGGAGCTTGTTGATTTCTTGCTGGCTAAACGAATGTTGTCCAGCACGTTTACCCACGAAAACACGCACCGCATCCACCCGAGCATAATCGAGTAAATCCTCGTTGACAAGCGCATCGTAAAGGATGACGTCAGCTTGGCGCAAGGCCTTTAGTCCCTTTAGGCTAATCAAATCCGTATCGCCCGGACCGGCACCTACCAGAGTAATTTTGGGAATCTGATTCATTATAATTAGTATATTCAGTTGTTAGTTAGAGCTCGTTTAATTCGTCACAACAGCAGGATCCTCACGACGGGCCATCGCCCATTCGTAAAACGATATGGCGTTTGCAAGGTAATGCTGGGCAAACTCTGCAGATGGCTCGTATTTGTTAATTTGTAGAACCAAGGTGTTGAAATCCTCGGTTGGTAATGGCACATCGCCATTTGCGGTATAGTGTGTATCAAACTCTCTGATAATAGCATGTTGCGAGCTACCGTTGATGCCTTTGTCAAGCAACAAGGCCTTGGCCGTACCGACAAATACGCTATAAGCGTGGTAAATCGCATCGGCATACGCACCCGCATTGTAACTTTCGTTGGCCCAGGCCAGTTTCTCCTCCGACTCGAACAGCAGTGTAGCCACCAGATCAATGACAACGCCAGCACATTCACCAACACCTATAGCGGTTTGGAACATCTCTCGATGTCCCCAATCGACGAATTCATCTTCGGTTAGCGTAGTTAAATCACCTAGGGGCTTTAGCATCCGATAGAAATAATCCTTGCTTTGCCTGTCGTAGTATTCATGGAACAACTCATCTTCAGCAGCAAGTGACTGATAATCATCCAGAAGCAACTTAACCGCCTGTGTTACCCGCTTAGATGGCACCTTAATAACACGTTCGGCTACTCGCCCTAAGCCATCACCGAGCGTAGCACCACCAAGCATAATCTGTGCCGCTGGCAAGACTTTGCCAGCAGCTTTCATCGAACTACCATGTAATCCAATGTGCGCCAATCCATGCTGCCCGCAGGAGTTCATACATCCGCTCTCTGCTGCAACTGTCAGGAACCTCCAATGTGAACTCTCCATAATGCACTTTAACAAGGTCCGCTTTATTGGAAGGTGCCGGGATGGATTGCAGTTCCGCTACACAGGGGTCTCCGGAA
>CAZXSL010000166.1:0-7046 GCA_964643235.1 uncultured Sphingobacteriaceae bacterium
CTCCTTTAGCTTCTGCCGTCCACGACTCTCCCTCACACGCACAAAAGAAACTAAAAGCAGAACCACCCGTAAAACGCTATCCGAATCAACAAATCAACAAATCACCAAATCAACAAATCCCCGCCTCAACGCATCAACCCATCCACAACCAATACAAGCAATTCTCCCGATTTATGCCCTAAGATTAATAAATTACCCCCCGAAATAATATCTTTGTACCAACGCCCATAAAGCAATAGAACATAAGAATAATATGAAAACAGCATTTATATTCCCCGGACAAGGCGCCCAATTTACCGGCATGGGGCAAGACCTCTACAACCACAATGCCGAGACAAAAGCAATGTTCGAGGCCGCCAACGACATGTTAGGCTTCCGCATTACTGACGTGATGTTTAGCGGTACAGAAGACGATTTGAAGCAAACCAAGGTTACCCAACCCGCTATTTTCCTACACTCCGTCATCCTGGCCAAGGCCCTGGGAGCCCGCTTTGCGCCGGATATGGTAGCGGGCCACTCCTTAGGCGAGTTTTCCGCTTTGGTAGCTGCCGGCGGACTCAGTTTCGAAGACGGCCTTCGGTTGGTGTCCCAGCGTGCCAATGCCATGCAGAAAGCCTGTGAGATCCAACCGTCTACCATGGCAGCGATCCTCGGATTGGACGATTTTACCGTAGAAGACATTTGCCAACGCGTCAGTGACGTCGTCGTGCCTGCCAATTACAACTGCCCCGGACAGCTCGTCATATCCGGCAGTATTGCTGGGGTTGACAAAGCCTGTGAGCTGTTGCTCGAGGCCGGTGCGCGCCGTGCATTGAAACTCAATGTGGGCGGAGCATTCCACTCCCCGTTGATGGAGTCTGCCCGGGTGGAGCTACAAGCCGCTATCGAAGCCGTTGAATTCAGCGAGCCCCGATGCCCGATTTACCAAAACATCGACGCCAAGCCTCATACCGACCCTGCACAGATCAAACACAACCTGATTGAGCAGCTAACCGGTGCTGTCAGGTGGACCCAGACCGTATTGCACATGATTGAAGACAACGCAGGCGCATTTGTCGAAGTAGGCCCAGGTAACGTTTTACAAGGTCTAGTCAAGAAAATCAATCGCCAAGCAGAAACTTCCGCTGCCGCTCTTTAACACACAAAAGAAAAATACAGATGATATACTAGCCCCTGCGAGCAAGAAATACCGGGCAGAATAATACCGAATCAAGAAGATAAGCCCCTCTTTAATTAGAAGTTTCGACGGGCCAGGTAAAAATCTTCCTTTTCGCGCATAAGTGTGACGTCAGCCTCGGTTTTGTCGCGATAGCCACACAAGTGGAGGATACCGTGGATAATCACGCGGTGGAGTTCGTCTTCTTCCGGTACCTTGTACGTGGCGGCATTTTCCCGTATGCGGTCGATGCTAATGAAGATATCGCCGCTTAGCACATGGTGCTGATCGCTGTTGTCGAATGTGATGATATCGGTATAGGTATCATGATTGAGGTATTGCGTATTGATGGTCAATAAATAGGCGTCTGAGCAGAAAACGAAATTCAGATCGTCAGTTGTACGGCCTTCGGCTTGTGCCGTCTCTTTTATCCAGCCGCGTATTTTTCCTTTTTGCTTGGGCTTGAAATCCGTATCCTCGGTGAAAAAGTTTATTTTTCGCATATGTGATGATTTGTGGGTAATATGACGGGCGGGATACTATGACGATAGCTCCTGTTGTTCCAGATAAGATTGAAGGATAATAGTTGCCGCGACCTCGTCGACCAGCGACTTCTGCTGTCTTTTGTTTTTGCCAAGGCCGCTTTGCGCAATGGCTTGGTTGGCCATTTTGGAAGTAAAGCGCTCATCGATTGTGACGGTTTCAATTGCCGGGAACTGTTTGCGAAGCTTTCGGACGAAACCCCGGACATGTTGGGCCGACTGACTATCCGTACCGTCCATCTGCCGGGGCATACCCACTACGAATGTCGATACGGACTCCGTTTGGAGGTAAGTTTCGAGATAGGCAACGATTTCGTCGGGGTGTACAGTCGTGAGTGCCGAAGCAATGATTTTCAGCGGATCCGTAACGGCAATCCCAATTCGCTTTGTGCCATAATCAAATGCCATTATCCGCATGACGATATCTTTTTGTCCATGATTCTAATTTTCCCTCAAGCCGCAAACCAGCAGCCAGAATAGGAGGGAAACCTACGTATACTAACTGGATAAAGATAGCTTCTTTTTGACGAAAAACGGAACATAAAAGTACGGCTTTGATTACCGATAATTGCTCCATTATCCAAGGTAGTAAAACAGAAAGATAATCAATAGGATGATGATTGCTATAACAATCGCCCACTTGATGGTATTGCCAGCGGGCTTGTCATCTTTCTCTTCCAATGCTTCCGGTGCCGGCCCGGGGTTTTCTTGGTGGGAATGGTAGTCTTGTTCACCCTTGGGGTGCGGCGAAGACTCGTGGTTTTCTGTCACCATGATGTTGTTGTTTAAGGCTGTTGGCGGTTCGAGTACCGCCAACAGCCGTTATCTGTCTTTTCTGCTCAAGGCATACGTTTACAACAACGGACAGTAAGAAAAGTTTAGCCGGGCAGGCCTACAGGGGCTCGCCCCACCTGGATTAAGGTTTGTTTGAATCCACGACCAAGCGTTGGTCCCGGTTAGCAATCTCCCACGCCGTATGGAATACTAAGCGCGTACGCTTAGCCATCATGTAGAAATCGATCTTGTCGACCGTGTCTTCCGGGGTGTGGTAATGTGGGTGCAGCCCACTGAAAAAGAATATAACCGGGATATTATGCTTCGCGAAGTTATACTGGTCAGACCGGTAGTAGATTCGCATGGCGTCGTTCGGGTCATTGTACATCGTGTCCAGCTCCATGTGCGTATAATTGGCATTCGCCGCACGGGCAATGGAATCCAGTTCGGAGCTCAGCTTGTCGGCTCCGATTAGGTGGATGTAATTATGGTTCTCGAGCAAGTGCTTGTCGTCGATTCGCCCGATCATGTCGAGATTCAGGTTTGTTACCGTGTTCTCCAAGGGGAAAATCGGGTTGTCTGCATAGAATGCCGAGCCCAACAGGCCTTTTTCCTCTGCGGCAAAGCCGATAAACAGGATGCTGCGGCGGGGGCCATGCCCTTCGGCCTTAGCCTTGGCGAATGCTCTGGCAACTTCCATCATGCCCACGGTGCCCGAACCGTTGTCGTCCGCGCCATAGAAAATACGGCCGTCAGCAGCTTTTCCGTCATGATCGTAGTGGCCTGTGATGATCAGTACTTCGTCTTTCAAATCCGTGCCTTCGAGGTAGCCAACTACGTTGTCGGAGGTAAAGGGCTCGGTTGTTACTCCAAATGTGGCGCGTACTTGGCTACGGATCGTTTTGGACTGTGGTTTGGCAGCAGCCATAAAACCTTCGACAGTCATGTTAGAGGAGGCAAGGATAGCATTGGCTACTTCCGTTGTGATGGATGCTACCGGCGTTGAGCCGCCACCTTGTGTTGCTGCCACGTTTTGTTCCAGTGTAATCCGTCCGCCAGTCAAGCGGTTGCCAAAGCGTTCCAGCATGGAACTGACGTTGCTACTTGTCGCCAAGATAAGTTTAGGTTGCTTGGCCATCACGTGTTGGAGGCGCTTGTTGCGCGAGCTGGACCAATCCGATGGGTCGCTCGTACCCGTAATCAGGCTATTGCCTTGGGCGTCGCGGGGTTCACCTTCGTTGATGAGTAAAACAACTTTGTCTTTGATATCGACCCCGGCCAGATCGTCATATTGGCTTTCTGAAATACCGAATCCGATGAAAATGATGTTGCGTTCGTTGATCGTCGTTTGCGGATTGCCACCCTGAAGGTAGAAGTCTTTCCCATTCGTCAGGCTTTGGCCCCCGATCGAGAAATTGGAGACATGCATTCCTGAACGGGCCAGCTTGACCGGCTGGTAGAAGGAGCCATCGACTGGACCTGTCAATCCGTACTTCTTGAATTCATCGGCGATGAATGCGGCGGCTTTTTCCCCACCCGGCTCGCCGGTACCGCGGCCTTCGAACTCAGCAGAGGCCATAATGGAAAGTTGGGTGAAAGCGGCCTCAGGGGTGATCTCAGCAGCATAGCGCTGCTGGATGGGATCAGGGCCTTGTGCCATGATACAGCTGCCCACTAAAGGCAGCAGGAAAGAGAGAACGAGTGTTTTTTTCATGTTTAACTGGTCTTTATGTGCCCCGGGCTACGTCATTGTCCCTGTTTCATGTGCAACAGGAAAATTAACCAAAGACAGTAACCAGTGGCGATATCGCTACGAAAATAGGTAGATTACGGGAACTTTTCCCATAATAACATAATTGTTAGGTTTGGTTATCCGGGGCTTAGCAAGACGATATCTTGCCCACCCGACGAGCGTGGCGGCCTCCTTCAAACGCTGTGGCAAGAAAGGTCGCTACGATTTGCTTCGCTAATTCCAGCTCGATAAAGCGTGCCGGGATGCAGACAATATTGGCGTCGTTATGCTGCCGAGCCAATACAGCCAGCTCCTCTAGCCAGCAGATTGCAGCCCGGATGCCCGCATGTTTATTGGCCGTGATGGCTACGCCGTTTGCACTTCCGCAAATCAATACACCTTGGTCAAACTCGCCTTGCTCTACCGCGGAGGATACCGGATGAGCAAAATCCGGGTAGTCGGATGACTCCTCTGAATAGGTGCCAAAGTCTTTTACCTCATGCCCCGCCTCTTCCAAAAATGCGATTAACGCAGCTTTATACTGAAAACCTGCGTGGTCGCCTCCAATAGCTATTTTCATCTCTTATGTGTTTTTATTCGCTTGTCATCCCCATTTCTGCCTGCTTTTTCTTATATATCCGGGCAGAAATCAAGATGCTGATCTCATATAACAAGAACATTGGCGCACTCACCGTCATCATGGTAATAATGTCTGGGGTCGGCGTAATCATGGCGGCCACAATCAGGATAATGATAATCGCATAGCGGCGTGTTGACCGCATGAAATGCGGGGTCATGATACCGACCTTGGACAGCACCAATATAACCATGGGGAGTTCAAAAACAATGCCGCAACCAAGTGACAGGGTAGCTACGAAGGAAAGGTAGGAACCGATGGTAATGGTATTGGTAATGTCTGGGCTTATCGAGTAGTTGGCTAGGAAATTAACGGCCAACGGGGTAACCATATAATACCCAAAGAGCACACCGATAGCGAATAGGAGCGTAGCGTAGAACACGAATCCACTTGCCGATTTGCGCTCGACATCCGTCAATGCGGGTTTGACGAACAGCCACACTTCATACAACAGATAGGGAAAACCTGCCATAACCGCAATCAGTAACGATGAGTTGATTTGCGTAATGAACTGGCCAGCCATCTGGGTGTTGATGATGGTTATGGGTAATTCGGAAACACAAAAGCCCGGCATGTTGAACGTGTCCGCTATCTTACACATCATGCGATAGGTCCAGAAATTTGGCGACTTGGGCCCCATGATGATTTCGTCAAATATGAAATCATAAAAGGAAAATGCCAGTATCATAAAGACGACAACCGCAATTGCAGACCGGATGAGGTGCCAGCGCAGCACCTCCAAATGGTCAAAAAAGGACATCTCAGCCTCTAGATTCTTGCCTTTGTTCTTAATGGTTTCGATCAGCTTCTTGCCGGAAATTTTGCTCATGGGATTAAAAAAAACAAAAATACCATTCCTTTTGGAATCTAACGTGCCATTTGGGATTTAATTGGGAATAATCTACCCATTTCGTGGAAATAGCCACGAAAATAATGCGGATGAGGTGGATTGTTCGTTAATGCGGTTACCATCTGTCCCTTATACCGCCGCTTTGGCTTGTATGATGGACAGCTGCTGGGCTACTTTGCCCGCAATATCCAAAAATGCTTCCGCAATCGGGTCGTCTTCGTCGGCCACCACCGGAAAGCCGCTATCGCCGCCGTCACTAATGCTCTTGACCAAGGGAATCTCGCCCAAAAATGGAATCCCATACCGAGAGGCCATTTCTTTGCCGCCGTCTTTACCAAATAGATAATACTTGTTATCCGGCAATTCGGCTGGTGTGAAATAGGCCATGTTTTCAACAACACCCAATAAGGGTATATTAATGGACTCCATCAAAAACATGCCGATTCCCTTGTTCGTGTCAGCCAAAGCCACCTGTTGAGGAGTAGTCACGATAACGGCGCCGGCTATCGGGAACCCCTGTGCTATGGTAATATGCACATCGCCTGTGCCGGGTGGCAGGTCGACAATGAGGTAATCCAAATCGCCCCAATCGGCATCGTTGAACAGTTGTTTGACTGCCGTACTCACCATCGGCCCCCGCCACGGAACGGGCTGGTTTGGGTCGGTAAAGAACCCGATAGACAGGAGCTTGATGCCAAACTTCTCGATCGGTTCAATCAGCGTCTTCCCGTCGGCGGTTTTGCTGGCTTGGGGGCGTGCACCCTCAACACCAAACATGATGGGTAACGAGGGGCCGTAGATGTCTGCATCAAGCAAACCGGTTTTGGCACCCTTGGCGTGCAATGCCAGAGCAAGGTTGGCGGATACCGTCGACTTGCCCACACCGCCCTTGCCCGAAGCGACCAGCACGATATTCTTGATGTTGGAAAGCTGGTTGCGTACCGGCGCCCGAACCTGTGAGGTCATGTTGATGTCAACCGCAATATCTTTGTCAACAAACATCGTGATGGCATTGCGGCAGGCGCGTTCAATGTGATCCTTGAGCGGGCAGGCTGGTGTCGTCAATACAACATCAAAAGCAAGCCGCGAAGGGGTAATATCAATGTTTTGGATCATGTTCAGGGTTACCAGGTCTTTCTTTAAATCCGGATCCTCGACATGGCCCAATGCATGTAACACTTGTTCTTTCGTAATCATGTCTCTTCTATGCTTAACTCACCTACAAACTTAATGAATCGGGAACACAAACTTGTCATTTGTTTGTTTTAAACCAGAGTTTGATTATGATTTGCTGCTCAGAGCGCTTTGAAATTGTTGGATTCGACTGAAAATAACGAAGTAATGGCGGGTTATTT
>CAZXSL010000167.1:0-7042 GCA_964643235.1 uncultured Sphingobacteriaceae bacterium
AAAGTAGACCAAACTCTACATCAAACCCTTACCATGGTTTTCCGGTACCTTGCACAATCCAGGGTTTAGACCATTGGGTGTTCGTTCCTGCTGCTGTGGACAGTGGCTCCAAACGGTTCAATGCTTCCCTTAAATTAGCTCCATTGTTATTACTTTCGTTTTCGCCATAAATAAAACGTACCGGCAAATACGGTTGCTGGGAGGCAGGGCCAGCCTGCAAGGCCGGCAAACCAAGCCTACGGTAGTCGAACCAAGCTTCGGTAGCTGCCGCAAAGCTGGCAATCCACTTCTGTTCGATGATCCGCTCCAACGATCCATCGTAGGAAACACCCGGTTCGGCAATAAAATCGTCGTATTCACCAGCAACACCCCAAGCGGCCAACGATTCACGGACACCACGATTATAGTGCGTAGCCGCATCGCCTGCAGACCAACCTCTCTGAGCGGCTTCTGCCAGTATAAAGGCTGACTCGGCGGCCGAAGCCAAACGCATAGTCAATACACCGCCAGTACGTTCACGGAAAATAGGAGCCAGTTGAGAAACGTGTTGGTTTTCTACAATCTGACCCGGCGTAGGGTTATAGTTATACGCATCAGGGGTTTGTAACCCTGGAGGCAATCCGACATATTCACGAGTATCTAACTCAACATCGAAAGTATTGGGATTAAAGTGGCGCGTAAACGTGTCACCGGCAGCGATAGCTGCACGATATTCTACATCGGTTAGCGATACAATGTCCGTTAGCACGCCATTTCTCCGAATAAACGGATCGACGGGCACAGACAAGGTCGGGTCGGCTACCCAACGGCAATACACCGGTTGGAACCATACCGCAGTACGAGGGTCGTTCGTGTCTAGCAATCGATCCAATAATGTACTAGCCGGTTTACGACGTCTGAATCCCGTGTCGTCAGATGTAAACCCACCTGCCGTAGGCCAGGAATTGGCCGCATCGGTACCCAAGTAGTTGTGTTTTGCATCGTCGGCTGCATTTTGAATGTATATACCGCTTTGGTAGATGCTTTCAATGCCTGCCTGAGCTACATTTGGAAGCTTCTCTGACAATCGCATATAATAACGCAAAAGTAGCGAGTTAGCAAAACGATGCCATTTTTGGGCATCTCCCCCATAATACAAATCGTATGATTCAATTATTCCCGTTGTGTTGTTTTGGGAGAAAAGACTGGCCGCTTGCTTTAAGTCCTCAATGATTCCCAAATAAATAACCTCTTGGCTGTCGTATTTAGGGTGTGTAATTGGTCCCGATGTACTACCAGCCTGAAGCGCTTCGGTATAGGGCGCATCACCCCATAAGTCAGTAATCATCCCAAAAACAAAGCCCCTCATCGTCAGCGCAATCCCTTGAAGAAATGGCCAGTCCATATTTTGGGACCGCTGCAATACTAATTCGTTCGTACGTAGTATTCCATACCAGTTGCCCCAGTTTTCAGGCGTCCAGCTGTAATGGTTGTATCCGGTATACCATCCATCTTCTTGCATGTGTTGAACCACTCCACCGATGTTTCCATAGCCCAAGTTAATGTAATTCTTCGCAACTTCAGGCAATACGGTAGCCAACATCAAATTCGGGTTGGCTGAATTGGGATCGACTGCGTTGGGGTTTTCGTTCAATTCGACCAGTTTGTCCTGGCACGACACGGAAAACATGACGAGGATGATCCCGATATATCGATATATTCTATTATATTTTTTCATGACCAAATATTTTATTTGTTCGGTGTTTTTCAATTAAAAGGTAAAATCCAATTTGAAACCGACAGGCATTGTCATCGGCATGATGTTCTGCAATTCGATACCTTGGCGGAACATTGTCGAGGTGTTGCCTTGGGCACCACCCTGTGGCATGAAAGCACGCTCAGGGTCTATCCCAATTTTAGCTGCACTCCACAGCATGATGTTTCTCGAGAATACGGATACTCTTGCATTGCGAAGCTTCCATAGGTTCGGAATATCGTACCCTATCGCAATCTCACGGAGTTTGATAAATGAAGCATCAAAGGTAATCGCTTCGTTCCAGCTCCATGGATATTGCCGTGAAGCAGGATAAATCACCGTGCCTTCGCCACCGAGGTGCTCCGTATACGTACCGTCACCGTTGGCTATTACACCTGGGATAAACACCCCGTCGTAGGCTTCGTTAGCCGTTCCGAAGTTATCGTTCCAGTACCCCCCGGTAGATTCCTCATAACCACCTACCCTTGGGTAGTGACCGTTTTGCGGGATGATATACCGCTCTGGATCCGACTTCAATAAATTGACTAAGTCTTGCTCAGAATACAATCCGCCTGGGATAAGCTCCCGCATTTGCCGGCCCGACTTCCAGTTTGAACCTCCGTAACGGTAGGTGTACGACATAAACTGACCGCCGTGACGCCAGTCGAAGCTTGCGCTAAGTGAAAAACGCTTGTATTGTACCGTACTCTGCAAACCTACTTGAAAATCGGGATTGTAGTTACCTACATGTATCCGCGCATCGGGATCATTATCCGCAATCCATTTACCTTGATGGTCCAATACGGGCCAACCGTGGTACTCACTCGAAGGGTCGTTGACACGTTGGTAACCTCGCGCGTAAAGGTTGCCTAAACGCTCGCCTTCACGTGCAAATGATCCTCCACCGTTGTCTTCCCACATGGTCAAGACGGGGAATCCTTCGGTTAACTTTTCGACAATCGTACGGTTCTGATAGAAGTTTGCCGAGATATCCCACGTCCAATCGGCGGTCTGTACCGGTGTACCCCCTACGACAAATTCCCATCCCCGGCTTACGATTAAGCCCGCATTCACGAATGTGCTTTCAAAACCAGAGGATTCAGGAAGGGGAATCGGCAACTGCTGGTTGCGGTTACCTACGTTGTAATAAGTTCCTTCGAAACGCAAGCGATTTTTAAATAGGTTTAGGTCGATTCCGAACTCAGTTGATTCTGCAATTTCCGGCTTCAAAGTTGGGTTCCGTAGGGCACCCGGTACGTTGGCTGAAATGATTGAGCCATATTGTGCTGTACCCAGCATCTGGTGAATTTGGTATGCGCTAGGTGCGTTACCTACTTGTGCCCAACCCGCTCTGAATTTCAACAGAGATACTGAAGTAGGCATCGAGAAAGTTTCGTTAATTAACCAGCTCATGGATGCAGACGGGTAGAAAAATGACTGTTCATTGGCCGGGAGAGAACTCGCCCAATCGTTGCGTGCGGTCAAGTCCAAATAAAGCTGGCTTTTGTATCCAAACGAAGCCATGGCATATAAGCTGTAAATAGCGCGGTCAGAAGTACTATTAGAATACTGCAGCAAGTTTGTAGGAACGTTGCCAATACGGTATAGACCTGGAATCGTTAATTCGCTACCTCCCATATAGGAATCACGGTAGGATTGCCTCATGTAGTTACCACCACCTGAAGCGCTTACATCAAAGTCGCCAAAAACGTTTTGATAGGTTACCAATACATCTGAGTTCAGCTCGTTGTTTGCCAATCCTTGCAAGTAATATCCCCCTCGTGCTGCCCGCGAATAGCTATGTGGTACTTTGGTTTCCCTATCCTCGTGGGTCATGTCGACGGCAACACGCCCAAACGCAGACCAATTAGGTGCGATTTGCCAATCCAATTTGAGATTACCGAAAATACGATCACGCACGAAACCATTATTAAGCTCATTAGCTAGGAAATATGGGTTATCGACACTGCTATGTACACGCCTTTGCAAGATGTTCTCTTGGCCATCCATCCAGTAGTCCTGCAATTCCAAAACATTTACATGTGGGAATGCCATTACTGCTTCCAGCGGGTTAGCCGTACGGGCTCCTACCGCTGGACGGTTAGCAGAGTTACTACGCGACAGGTTAATGTTGGAGCTTACTTTCAGGCTCTCGTTAATCTCGTACGACAAGGCAGACGATAACGAATTACGTTGCAGGTCAGAGTTCGGGATCATCCCTTGGTTGGTCATGTTGTTGTATGACAAACGATAGTTGCTTTTTGCACCACCACCGCTTACAGACAAGTTATTAGTGGAAGTCAAACCGGTACGCAGGAAGTTTTTCATGTTGTCCTTATACGAACGCAACTCCGTCGGTATAGGGTTTCCGCTTGCATCCAATGGACTGTTCCATTGCACAGCTGTATTACCCCGATCTAAAGGCAGTCCGGTCCAATAATCCGAGCTCTCGTCCAAGAAGTTTGTCCTATTTCCGGAGGAATACATGTAGTGGAAATCCAGGAATTGCACCGGGGTCTCGAATACGTTGCTTGTCGAGAAGTTAACAGCTGCCCGTTCACCAGTCCGTCCGGATTTGGTTGTAATCAACACAACGCCGTTACCAGCACGCGAGCCATATAGTGCAGCAGCACTGGGGCCCTTCAGTACGGATATGCTTTCGATATCGTCTGGGTTGATATCCGAAATGGGGTTACCATAATCCACGATATTACGCCCGCCCATTTCCCTTTGGTTGTTCAAACCGCTCGATATAGGCACACCATCGACAACGAATAATGGCTGGTTATCCGTTGTCAACGAGTTTGCTCCACGAATGACCATGTTGACGGATGAGCCTGGACCACTGGTTTCGCTCAATGTCACACCCGGCAATTTAGCTGCAAGTCCACCAAAAAGGTTTTCCTGAGCGACATTGACCATATCGTCACCGTCGACAACCCCTACACTATAGCCCAATGATTTAGTTTCACGCTGGATTCCAAGAGCCGTTACAACGACCTCACCCAGCATTTCTTGAGATGGTAAAAGTGTTACATCGATGCTAGACCGCGAACCCACTACAGTTTGCTGCGGCTCGTGCCCTAAGTACGTAAAGACAAGAACAGCGTCATTGTTTGGTACATTGATAGTATAACGACCATCATCATTCGTTGCCGTAGCAACATTGGTACCTTGAACACCGACGCTTGCACCCGACACCGGTGCCCCATCGGTACTTGACCGGACCAGTCCGGACACCTGGCGCTGCTGCGCATGGGCCACGGGAGGGATTAAAATGATTGCTGCTATAGCAAACAGCATCAGCATCCATTTTCCATAAAAAGTCAATAGAATTCTCATAGTGAAATTAATTAGGTTTGTGATTTTTGTTTGTTTAAAGTTTAACGAGCATATATGTTGTTAATAAGCAATAGTCATAAATACAAGGTCAGACCGCTCCCATGTGTACGTTAGTGATATGCGATCGTCCCATTGGATAATCGCTGGATATGAAAACTCACTATCTTCTCCAGCTTTCTCTATTTCAATCTCATCGGGCCAGGTCTCACCATTATCGTAGGAAAACGCCAAGAGCAATGTACCACGGGAACCCCAATTTTTGTCATCAGGATTGTACAATAATGCAAGTGTACCATTAGGCAGTTTGACTAAATCAATACCGGTGTTTGGATTAGGTAAATCCGTGCGGTAAGCGGGCGACCAAGTTTTACCATAGTCTTCTGAGTCACTACGATATATTGCCCCTGCACTGCTTCTTATTAACATGTGCACGATACCGGGAGAAGACTCCCATAACGTAGGCTGTATAATACCCTGCCCTGTAAGCTCATTCCTATCGACCTCCAAATATTCCGTTGATTGCCAAGTTTTTCCACCATCTTCACTACGGTCGATGAACACGTCCCATTGCCCCTCTTCGTGTGAAGCGCCAGCCAACCATGTGCCATCCGACAAGATAATCGGTTTATTCCGTACAGGACCTCTTCCGCCTTTATCGCCAGGTACCAATTCATACGCCTCAGACCAAGTATGGCCATGGTCATTCGAGGTAATAACCCAGGTCTCCCATTTGGGAATCGTCTTCCCTACTTTGAAATAAAGAATAACTTCTCCTGAGGGGGCTTGAAATAACACCGGATTCCAATGTGCATCATTACGAATCTTAGCTACTTCGACCGCCTCTGACCAGGTAACGCCGTCACCTCTAGAAAGCCAGATGCCCACATCGTCATCTTTTTCTTGGGTCCCCCCGAACGAAGCAACTAAAAACTCGCCATTATCTAGCCTGACAAGAGTAGAGGCGTGACATTGGGGGAAAGGCTTGTTGTCCCCAAACACGAAAGAACGATGCTCGATCATCGGATTGACTTGACTTTGGGTTGTTGACTCGGGCGAATTACATTGTGTAAATAAAAAAAGTGCCAAGACAACCGAGAGCAAGGAAACGGTTCGGTTATTTTTCATTCTAATTGTCGGTAAAGTTAACGGCATCATATGCAGGTAAAGTTAAATTTTGATGAATATTCGTTTTCGATATAAAAAATAGATGGGGATATAACACACCACACAGATGGATATTGCCCATAAAAGTGACATAAACCGGGGGGCATCCGAAGTTTCAATAAACATTGTTGTGTACCATTGGTTAAGCTGTGGCAACAAACTAGGCAATATACTTCCCAGCACATAAGCCGTGATGGCATTGGAGCCAAAAATGACTCCAAATCTTGCCCACTTCAAATACCCCAACATTTCCATGACAACATAGCAGAACGCAAAAGTCATCGCAGCCAAGCCGGAAGTATATAACACGAACGAGCTAGTCCAAAGATTTTTATTTAAGGGAAAAACCCATCCCCATGCTGAGCCGATGGCAAAGGCGACAAACCCGGCTAGGAAAAGCCATACCATTCGCCGTTCCTCAGATAAGCTATTAGCAGAGATGAGCCTGCCGACCAACATACCCGAAATACCTGTCACGATAGATGGGAATGTGCTTAAAATCCCTTCCGGATCCCATGTTCCCTGCCACATCTTGCCCGGAATGAACAGGCTGTCGATCCAGGCGGCGAGATTTTGTCCAGGCTCCCATACCCCTGCACCGGCACCCGGCACGGGAATCCACATCATGGCAGCCCAATACAATAACAGAATGGCAACACCAATGATAGCCTGCTGCTTCCAAGTCGTGAACATAAAAAGCAATGCACAGGCTAAAAATACTAATGCGATCCGCTGCAATACACCTGGAATACGAAGCTCTGAAAAGTCAAAAGAGGGAAATAACCACAGCAATAACCCCAA
>CAZXSL010000168.1:0-6967 GCA_964643235.1 uncultured Sphingobacteriaceae bacterium
ATTCGGATAATCGGATGCAAGAAAACAGCGCCTAGGATAAGTAAAGCCCCTACATAAAATCCTACACTCATCACTTCGGCCTGGCCAAAAAAAGCGAAAGCCAACAAAACCCCGTAGATGGGTTCCAAATTACTCGCCAAAGCCACTCGAAAAGCACTAATTTCCTTCATAACGGCTACCGCTGCTACGTAAGCTCCGGAAGTACAAACCGTGCCCAATATCATCAAATAAATAAAATCGGAAGTAGACAAGCGCATCCCCTCGCCAAATCCATTGGTTGCCAACAGGTAAAGGGATATCCAAAGCAAAGCTCCAAACATTTCATAGAAACTGATGATGGAAGGCTCGCTTTTTTTGACCAGTTTGGAATTTATAATCGCAAAAAAACAAGCGAATAACGCAGCCAGCAAACCCAAAACGATACCTTTCACATATTGGCCTTCAAACTTAAAAATCAAACATATCCCGATGATGACGATAAATCCAGTTACAACTTCCATTTTGGAAACCTTTCGCTTGTAAATAATAGGCTCGAACATTGCCGTAAACAAGGTTACTGCCGAAAGGCAAACCAAGGTAACCGAGACCGTAGAAACTTTGATGGACTCGAAGAAAAGTATCCAATGCAAACCAACCAAGCCTCCCGTAAGAAAGAATCGAACCAGCCGTTCTCGTGGAACGACTAAGGATTTCCGCTTATATAAGAAAAACAACAGCAAGGATACCGACGCAATCAAAACACGGTACCACACCAAATTGATTGCCGATATGGATATTAAATTACCCAGTATCCCCGTAAAACCCCAAACGATAACGGTCAGGTGCAAGATCAATAAGTTGCGATTGATTTGGACAGGCAGCATACTTTTCACGATTATTTAGGTGCCCTATACAGAAGGTACAGCGCAATTAAACCGAAAATGATATTCGGGATTAACACAGCGATGATGGGTGCCAAGCCCGCTTGGAGCGCAAATACATTCGAAAACTGGATAAACACAATGTAGATAAAACTCAAGCCGATGCCGATACCTAAACTCAAGCCGATACCTCCCCGCACCTTTTTTGAAGAGAGGGCTACGCCCATTAGCGTCAGCACAAAGGCGGAAAATGGATACACATAACGTTTGTATTTCTCGAGCAACATATCTGTCATCAGGCCTGTTCCCCGCATCCGCTCTTTCTCAATCCGTTCGTTTAGATCCCTCATCCCCATGGCCATAAATATATTATCATACACCTCAAAATCATGAGGTTGCATATCTAATATCGTGTCCTTTTGCGTACCCTTAATCATTTCCTCGTGGAGTCCATCGATGATACGTACCGAATAATTCTCAATACGCCAATTATGGTTTACCGAATCCCAAACAATTCGATCCGCCATCAATTTCTCGCGCAATTCGCCTTCTACATCAAAAGTCTCCAACACAAAATTATAACCAACCTGCCTATCGACATCGAAGTTATTGATATAAACATAACTGTTTTCATCGATCTGCATATGCGTGGAACTTTTAGTCCGATTTTCCACGGGCTTGATGTATACGTTCTCGAAGTCGATCATCAACTTGTTCGTGCTCGGTATGATGAAAATATTAAACACAAACGAAACAGCGAAAAGTACGGTGGCAGAAACCATATAAGGCCACAGCATGCGATTAAAACTCATGCCGCCACTCAGTATGGGGACGATTTCTGTCTGGTCCGCCATCTTTGCCGTAAAGAAAATCACGGCAATAAAATTAATCAGTGGGTACAGCATGTTGAGATAGAAAGGCACCAGACCCGCATAATATTCAAACGCTATCTTGGATAACGGAGCTTGGTGCTTCAACAAGTCATCCAGCTTTTCGGATATATCGAAAATAACGATGATTACCGCAAAAATAGCCATCGTGTACACAAACGTGCCGAGGTACTTTTTGATAATGTATTTATCGATAATCTTCATGGATATGCTTAAATACCAAACGCTTTATAAGCGCTGATCCAACTGCTTGACCATCTTATTCTTCCAGTCATAAAAAGTACCAGCCAAAATCTGCTTGCGTGCTTCACCCACCAACCACAGATAGAAATGCAGATTATGCAATGAAGCAATTTGTGCGCCAAGCATCTCTTTAGAGTGAATGAGGTGCCGAAGATAGGCTTTGCTGTACATCCGATCCGCTAATAAGTCGCTTTCCGCATCAATAGGCGAAAAGTCCGCTTCCCATTTTTTGTTCCGGATATTAATGATACCCTGACGGGTAAACAACATGCCGTTGCGAGCGTTTCGGGTTGGCATCACGCAGTCGAACATATCGATTCCTAACGCGATATTCTCCAAGATATTGACCGGTGTACCCACGCCCATCAAGTATCGTGGTTTGTCTTTGGGTAGGATATCACACACCACTTCTGTCATGGCATACATTTCTTCAGCGGGTTCCCCCACAGATAAACCACCAATCGCGTTACCGTCGCGTCCGAAACTGGCAATGACCTCTGCCGACTGCTTCCTGAGGTCCTTGTAAACCGACCCCTGCACAATCGGAAACAAGGTTTGATCGAAGCCATATAATGGCTCGGTCGTATCAAACCTGTCGCAGCAGCGTTTCAGCCATCGATGGGTCATATCTAAAGAACGCTTAGCATATTGGTAATCGCAGGGGTAAGGCGTACACTCGTCAAACGCCATAATGATATCTGCACCGATGATACGTTGGGTATCCATCACGTTTTCCGGGGTAAATAGATGCTTGGATCCATCGATATGCGAGCGGAACGTTACCCCCTCTTCCTTAATTTTGCGTACCTCGCTCAGCGAATACACCTGATACCCCCCACTATCGGTCAGAATAGGCTTCGTCCACCCATTAAACGCATGCAATCCGCCGGCCTGTCGCAAAACATCCAAGCCTGGACGCAGATACAAATGATACGTGTTGCCCAAGATAATCTGGGCATTGATATCCTCAACCAGCTCATGTTGGTGTACGGCCTTGACGGTTCCCGCCGTGCCTACCGGCATAAAAATCGGTGTTTGTATCGTACCACGCGCCGTCTCCAGCTCCCCCGCTCGCGCCTTGCTCAACTTATCTTCTGACTGGAGCGTAAATTTCATAGCTATCCTTTTTCAAATCGACAGCAAAAATAGTAAAAAAACAAGGATTAAGTTGTGCCATCTGACGTGTCTAACGCTATCGTTCCAACTGACGAATTCGACATTTGGAGAGAACTTACGATTTGACCAGACTAAAACACATTTCACACTGACATTACCCAAAAAACGGCTAATTTTGTATAAATAAAAAGAGATCGGTAACCACTCGATTTTCTCAATTTGATTCGAATATTTAAAAATCATGAAAAAAGCCATTCGCATTACCCTTTATACGCTCGCCTGCATCCTCCTACTTTTCGTGGCGCTGGTCCAGCGAATCGATCGCACGCCGTTCCAGGAAACGGAACATTATGCCGCTTGGAAGGACGCATTAGCCAACAGGAGCCTAAAGGCGGACACCGGGGCGATACAGGTCAGCTGGGCCGAAGCGAACATCACGCCACTTGCGCCGGGGCCAATGGCTGGATATGGCAACCGGTGGGGTGCCCACTTCGAGGGGGTTCATGATTCGGTTTTTGTCAAGGTCATTGCAGTCAGGAATCCATCATCCACGCTTTTCCTGGTTGCTGCAGATATGCTCGTCGTGCCTCCCAATATAACCGAACGGTTAGAAGAACTACTAAAACGTGATGGGATTTCCATGGATCAGGTACATTTAGGTACTACGCACACCCACCACAGTTTGGGCGGTTGGGGCAAAAAACTGACCGGACGCCTTTTCAGTGGCAAGTTTGACCCGGAAGTAGAAGAACGCCTTGCCAACCAATTCCACGATGCCATCATCCGTTCCCAACAGGATTTTGTAGATGCTGACATACTTTATGCCGAAAGTAGGAACGAGGACAATGTTCGGTTTCGTCTGGACGTAGATGGAGGCCAAGTCGACCCATGGATACGGTCCATAGTATTTCACCGGTCCGACGGCAAGAGCGCCAAATTGTTAACGTATGCCGCCCACGCCACATCACTACGTTCTAGGATGTTGCAGATATCCCGGGATTTCCCTGGAATTGTCGTCGACTCGATCGAAAACCATAGTGCAGACTTTGCCTTGTACATGGCCGGTGCCGTAGGCAGCATGGGCGCCAAAGGCCAAGGGGAAAGTGGCTTTGAACGCACTAATAACATTGCACAAGGCATCCTCCACAGTTACCAGGATCGGCAAGTCGAGTCCATCTGCCACGATGGAATTTTCACCGCTCGCTGGCAAATACCGCTCCCTGAGCCAACAGCACGCATCAGTACCAACCTCGCATTAAGGCCGTGGGTGTTTCGGCTGTTTTTTGGCGATTACCCTTCCTATGTCAAGGTCAGCAAAATAGGACATATCCTGATGATTGGGATGCCGGCAGATTTCTCAGGCGAAATCATGCACGAACTGGACACCTATGCCGACTTACGAAACATCGAACTAATCATTACCAGTTTTAACGGTGGTTATATCGGCTATATCACTCCCGACAAACTTTACGAAGAAAATCTATATGAAACGGTAACCATGTCGTGGAATGGATTCCAATCAGGCGGCTATTTTACCCAAATCGCCCAAGATATCATCGATCTAGCCAGCGAAGCGGAAGAGCCCTGCATGGAATCAGCCGTAGCCACCGCCGATTAAGTAGCTACTCAGCACGGTGATATCAGCGATTGATAAAAGCGATTTCCATACAACCAGCCAAGGCAGCTGTTTCCGTACGCAGGCGCGATGTACCCAAGCTTGTGGCCACAAACCTCTGGTTGAGGGCCTGGTTGATTTCTACATCACTAAAATCGCCTTCCGGGCCAATCAATAGCAGGCTGGAGCCCCCTTTAGTCACGATATCTTTCAGGTATTTTTTATCACCGGCAGCACAGTGGGCAATACATTTGTCGCCGGTATGGAGCTGGTTTATGAAACGCTCATACTTGATAGGTGCATTGATAATTGGCAGCCGTGCCTTGAGCGATTGCTTCATCGCCGCAACAACAATCTTTTCGAGTCGCTCAAGCTTGACGTCCTTCCGCTCCGATCGTTCGCAGATAATCGGCGTTATCTCATCTACACCTATTTCGGTTGCCTTTTCCAAAAACCATTCCGTGCGTTCCATGTTTTTCGTAGGGGCAATGGCAATGTGTAAATAATACGGGTGCCCGGGCTCGGCTATTGTTTCAACAACCTCCAAAACGGTACGCTTGGGATGTGGGTCGACGATTCGCGCGCGATAACGTGTACCCTTTCCATCGACGAGCCCTACCTCACTACCGGCAGATAGCCGTAGCACACGAACCGCATGTTTGCTTTCCTGCTCGTCTAACACGAATGCGGAGTGCCCCCGTTCGATCAGAGGGGTATAAAAAAGCGGTTCCATACAATATTCGGTTAGTCTTCCTCCTCGGTTTCATCCGTCGGAATCACCTCCAACTTGACAAACTCGATGTTTTGCTGAGTTTTTTTCATAACGATGAATTTGTACCCTTTATGTGTCTTGCTCTCGCCGACATCGGGTATTTTATCAAACAAATCGCTTACTAAACCAGCTATGGTGTCGTAGTCTGTACTTTCTTCCAGATCCTCCGGAAGGAACTCGTTGATATCATGAATGTTCGCACTCGCATCGACCATAAACTCCGTTTCGGATAGCTGCTCCACTATCGGCGTTTCCTCATCATACTCATCCTGAATTTCTCCTACAAGTTCTTCCACAATGTCTTCCAGCGTGACCATACCCGCCGTCCCCCCAAACTCATCCAAAACAATAGCAATCTGGATTCGACGCTGCTGGAATTCAGCCATCAAGTCGTTTATTTTCTTGGTTTCCGGAATGAAATATGGCTTTCGGATGATGGGTTTAATCGCCAATTCCTTTCCCTGGGCTAAAATGGGCAACAAGTCCTTGGTATGGATAATCCCGATAATCTGATCGATATTATCATCATAGATAGGAATTCTCGAATACCCTTCACTTGTTACTTTATCAATCAACTCATCCACAGGACAGTCGATTTCAACAGCGGAGATCTTGGTCCGTGGTACCATAATATTCTTGACGATACGCTCGTTGAAATCAAATACGTTTTTGATTAACTCATGTTCGGCCAAGTTGAGTGCGCCACTTTCCCTCCCTTGGTCAAGGAGGTACTGCAACTCCTCAGAACTGTGGTGCCCTTCTCCTGGCTTTATTCGCAGCCCCAACAACCGCAGCAAGGAGTTAGCCAAACCATTGAGCACCCAGATAATGGGTTTGAAAACTACATAAAAAAAACGCAGGGGCAGCGCCACGCCCATCGTCGTACCCACAGGACGCTGTATCGCGAGCGATTTAGGAGCAAGCTCACCGAAGACGATATGTAAGACGGTGATTATGGAAAACGCCAATATCAAGCCCACATTACGCATCACAGCACCGGTCATGTCTATATTGAACCAACCGAATACTGTTCCGACCAATTCGGTCATAACAGCCTCACCCACCCAGCCTAAACCTAGCGAAGATAAAGTTATACCCAATTGCGTAGCCGCCAGGTATCCGTCCAGATTTGTGGTAATATGTTTGGCTACATGAGCAACTCGGCTACCGGTTTTGGCTTGGAGCTCGATCTGGGAAGACCGCACTTTGACAATGGCAAATTCGGCAGCGACAAAAAAACCATTTGCCGCCACTAAAAACAGTGTCCAAAAAATGTCAAGTGCCATTAAGCCTGGATTAGGTGCGCAATATCTTTCTGGTACAGGGCGATGCTATCTTCAATAACCTGATAAGCGTAAGCCCGACCATAAAGCTGTTCTATCGTCACGTTCTTTCCCTCCAGCTTTTTGTAGTCTTGGAAAAAACGAACGATTTCCTTCATCGTATGCGGTGGCAGTTCGGATAGGTCGTT
>CAZXSL010000169.1:0-6957 GCA_964643235.1 uncultured Sphingobacteriaceae bacterium
TTTTTGTTTTTAGTCGATAGGATATGGTGCGCTACCATTCTGATGGATGTCACCGCCCGACTTCTTTTAAATCGGGAGGCTCCATCGTGATGGTTTTTTATAATCCGCTCCCGCAGGGTGATCCGTCAGTTGGATGGCTCCCCTTACGGTAGCATCCCGCAAAGTGTGTAAACCATACCGATTAGAACCGATTTTTCTTGCCTATGTTTTGGCTTTTCGGTAGTTTTGGGGATGTCTAGGCTAGCTTTTATTTCATCTGCAAAACGCTTTCTATTTTCTTCCATAGGCCCTGGTATCATCCTCATGGGATGTGTCGCGCTGTCCCTTATCATCGCCAATTCACCTCTCGGTCCGGGCTTTGAATTGTTCTTGGGTAGGGAAGTTGGTTATCATTCTGATGCGATTCATTTGAGATATCCTATCCTACTTTGGATAAATGACGGGTTGATGGCCATTTTCTTCCTGTTAGTAGGGCTAGAGATTAAGCGTGAGATGGTTCAAGGTGATTTGTCCTCTCCCAAGAAGGCTGCATTGCCGGTTTTTGCAGCGGTTGGTGGGGTACTCTTCCCCGCTTTGATATATATGCTTTTCAATTATGGACAGGCTACATCAGTTGGGTGGGCTATACCTATGGCCACGGACATTGCCTTTGCCCTTGCCGTGATTACCATGCTAGGTAAACGCGTTCCATTATCGTTGAAAATATTTTTAGCGGCACTGGCCATTGTTGATGATTTGGTGGCTATACTGATGATAGCCATTTTCTATTCTTCAGAATTGGAACTGACCTATCTTTATTATGCAGCGGGAATATTTGCTGTTTTAATGGTTTTGAATAGACTAGGCGTCCAATCCGTGTGGGCATATATCCTGCCGGGCCTATTTATCTGGTATTTTGTCCACCACTCGGGAATTCACGCAACAATAGCGGGTGTGTTGACAGCGTTTGCGCTGCCCACTAAAAGCAGGCATGCCAAACGGGAGCCTCCCCTCATCAGGTTGGAACATGTACTTTCGCGTCCCGTCAACCTACTGATTATGCCGATTTTTGCACTGGCTAACACGAACATTGCATTCCAAGACGGTATGTTAGCAGGTTTGTTTACACCGATGGGCTTAGGTATTACCTTAGGTCTTTTTCTGGGAAAACCCATTGGGATTTTTCTGTTATCATGGCTTTCGGTGAAACTCGGACTCTCCAGTATGCCCAGCGGTGCTGGCTGGTTTCATGTCATCGGCGTCGGTATGCTGGCCGGTATCGGCTTTACGATGTCTATTTTTATAGCTATCTTATCGTTTTCAGGTCAAGAACTTTTGCTTTCCGAAGCCAAATTCGCCGTCCTTACCGCTTCGTTGGTCTCGGGAATCAGCGGCTCGTTGTTGCTGAGGGCGGCATCGGCTAGGCACTCAGCTCGGGTGCAGGAGCCTAGCGATTAATTACTTATAAAATCAAAAGAAAATGACCATACTTTGTCCAACCGACTTTTCACATACCGCAGCGTCCGCTTGTCGCCTTGCGGTGCGCATCGCCACAGATCGCGACTATCAGGTTCATATTATCCACGCATACCAACCTTTTCGATCAGCGTTCCAAGGCCAGTTGAATAATGAAGCTGATGAAAGTCGTGCGCGTAGCGAAGCACAGAATGAGATGGAGAAGTTTGTCCGCTCACTCGAGTTGGGCGAATCAAAAGTGAGCATCACAAGTAGTTTATCTGAAGGGACCCTAGTAAGGGCTATAAATAGGTATACCGAAAAGGAGTCGGTACCACTCATCGTGATGGGCACGGAAGGGGCTAAAGGGGTAGCGGGTTCGTTGACAGGGTCTAATTCTTATTATTTGGCGAAAGATACGCCGGTCCCCGTACTCCTTGTTCCCGAAGGCTACACCCTAGGAGGACTTCGACATGCTGTTTTCTTTACCGATTACCAGCCGGATGATCGCGTTACGCTAGAGGCTATGAAACATGTCTTGGGAAGTCATGCTATCAGTCAGTGTACACTGGTGCACATTACCCGCCATCAGGATTCCGATGAAGTTGCTAATGAGGAAAAGAAGCTATTAGACTGGAAATTAAGATTGGAAGAAGCTGTCGGAATCGATAGCCTCCAAACGATGGTCGTTATGGACAAAGAGCACGTCGCCACGATCGAGAATGTTCTCAAACAAACCCAAGCGGATTTGACGCTCATTACCGTAGTAGGTGGTCGTGGTTTTTTTGAACGATTAATGAAAAAGAGCCTAGCCCGTGCCATCATTCTTAATCCGAAAACACCGGTGTTACTTGTTAACCAAGATAGTCCCGAGTCGACATGAAGATCCAATGCAAGAACAAAAAAACAAGCAGACGGTCGCTCAGGAAGTATCCGCTATCGTACGTTCACGTTTCAGGCAGTTTGCGGCTTGGTTGAAGCCCTCCCCAGATGAACATTGGAGTTTGCAAACGTTGAAACTACTGGCCAAAATACCAGTTGTCTTGCTTGCGGTCGCGCTGTCGCCGTTGCTACTCGTCGTTATGTTGTTGGTCTTCCTTATCGCTTTATGAAAAAGGGGCGAATGGGGATATTATTGAAGCCTTGGTTTATATTGATGGTAGCCGTTGGCTCCGCACACCAGATTGCACAAAAGATCTTTTTTGTAAGCCTACCGTGGGTTGATTCGTATTTGGATCCACTCCTCCTTATGCCTATCCTCCTTCAGCTGATCTTATGGGAACGGAGGACACTATTTGGAAAAGGACCGAGCTATACCTTGGAATGGTGGAGGACCATACTGATTTGTGTGATGGTTTCCGTATTGGCTGAAATGGTCTTTCCGATGATGAGTTCAAAATTTACGGCAGACCCATTCGATATCTTATGCTACATAGTAGGAATATTCGCTTTTTGGACCCTATGGAACAAGCCAGAACCTATGAATACACCGTTGTCGGGAGCGCTTGTTAGCGATGTCGAGAGACATTGAGCGCGGCTACCGTTTCAGCTATCTGTTCCTCCTGGTGAAAGCGTTTTGCCCGTCAGCCTATTAACGACCACACATATCATGGCATCGCCCGTCACATTTACTACGGTGCGACACATGTCCAAGGGGCGATCCACAGCGAGTATAAGTGCAAGCCCAGCAGGATTAACACCGACGGACTCCAATACGATGACTAACATTAAAATCCCCGCACCCGGAACCGGTGCCGAACCAATAGAAGCTAAAGCCGCAGTCAATACAACAACCAGTTGCTGGCTTAACGTTAGGTCATCACCCATAACTTGGGCGATGAAAACCGCCGCTACGGCTTGGTAAAGGCAGGTCCCGTCCATATTGATGGTAGCTCCGATCGGCAAAACAAAACTGCTAACTTTTTTGTCCACGCCGATTCGGTCATTGACGCAAGCCATCGTGGCTGGCAAGGTGGCGGCAGAGGAGCTGGTCGAAAAAGCTAAGAGCTGTGCGGGAATCATTTTAGTGAAGAATGAGCGGGGGGACATCTTGCCCAACACCCTCAAGTATATCGAGTAACACCCATACATTAGAACGACGAGACCAAGTATCACGGTGCCCCCATAAGCGGCTAGTGCAACAAATATATCGGCCGATGGCGACTCGGTTACCATAGCGGTCATCAGCGCAAATACGCCGAATGGTGCCACTTTCATCAGTAGGTCGACGACCTTTAGTACCATTAAATTTGCTGCTTCGAAGATGGCCATTAGTCTTTTGCTTCGATTGGCAGTTACTGACATCAATCCAAACCCAAACAAAACCGTAAATAAAATGACCTGTAGCATGTTACTATTGGACATGGCGGCCCCTAGGATGTTTTCAGGTACCATGTCCACGAGAAATTGAAGCGGACCACGATCTCGCAACTCGTCTGCATTGACAACCGCGTCTCCCGCATCCCCCCCGAAACTGTTGATTAACTCGGTGCGTGTTTCGGTGGATACGAACCCACCCGGACTCACGATATTAACGATGATTAGTCCTACTGAAAGTGCTAGTACTGTCGTTGATAAGTAGATAAGCAGCGTCTTCTTGCCCATACTCGAAAACTGCGTCATCCCTCTTAGGTTCGCAATGCCGGTAACGAGGGAAGTTACGATGAGTGGAATGGCAATCAGCTTCATACCATTGATGAAAATTGTGCCAAATGGTTTTATCCAATTTGTTGAAAAGGTGGTGCCACCAGGCGAGGCAGATAGTATGATACCTACTATAATTCCTAAAACGATACCAGCAATAATCTGCCAGTGTAAAGGGATTTTTTTCATCCGAGTTTATGATTGGGAACCACCAGGCTAAAGGTGTAGTTCCTCGTGGGTTACCACTGCGCTCAATAATAAAAAGGGCACGGCAAGTGGGGCAAATATAGTGTTTTTGAGAACAGTCACACAAGAACACGCTGGAAATTATCTGGAGTGTTACAAAATTCGAGGAGCAGACTATTGTTACGCCTTACCGGTCAGGTGCTCGACATTCAAATCAGGAAATGGGATAATGACTCACACGTGAATATTCGCATATTTCGCATTTTGCTCGATAAACTCCCTTCGTGGAGCCACCTCATCCCCCATGAGCATGGAGAAAATACGGTCGCATTCGGCGGCGCTATCAATGGTCACCCGCTGTAAGGTGCGGCGCTCTGGATCCATCGTTGTTTGCCACAATTGCTCTGAATTCATCTCGCCAAGGCCTTTATAACGCTGAACGCTAACTGAATCCTCTTTACCCGTGCCTTTTAGTCGCTTGACAGCCGCCATGCGCTCTTCTTCGTTCCATGCGTATTCCGACTCCTTTCCCTTTTTTAATTGATACAGTGGGGGTGCGGCGATATATACATACCCCTTTTCTATCAATTCTTTCATGTAGCGGAAATAAAGCGTTAAAATCAACGTAGCGATGTGCGAACCGTCCACATCGGCATCCGTCATGATGATGATTTTGTGATACCGGAGCTTCTCTAGGTTCAGTGCTTTCGAATCCTCGTTCGTTCCTATGCAGACACCAAGTGCCGTAAACATATTCCTGATCTCTTCGTTCTCATAAATCTTATGTTCCATAGCTTTCTCGACATTTAGGATCTTACCCCTTAATGGCATAATCGCTTGGAAACGGCGGTCACGGCCCTGTTTGGCTGTTCCTCCTGCAGAGTCCCCCTCTACAAAGAAAATCTCGCACTTTTCAGGATTGGTATCCGAGCAGTCGGCCAGCTTCCCCGGAAGTCCGGAACCGCCCATCACCGTCTTGCGCTGTACCATCTCGCGCGCCTTACTTGCCGCGGCGCGCGCTTGGGCAGCTATAACGACCTTCTGTACGATTATCTTAGCCTCTTTGGGGTTCTCTTCAAGGTAAGCGCCTAAAATTTCTCCAACCGAAGCGTCTACGGCACCCGACACTTCACTGTTACCCAATTTAGTTTTTGTCTGTCCCTCAAACTGTGGTTCGGCTACCTTTACTGACACAACAGCAGTCAAACCTTCACGGAAATCATCCCCTGTAACGTCGACTTTTAGGTTCTTCAACAAACCGGATTTATCCGCATACGTTTTCAACGTGCGTGTCAATCCCCTCCGAAAACCTGTTACGTGCGTTCCCCCTTCGATCGTGTTGATGTTATTGACGTAAGAATGCACGTTTTCAGCGTATGTATCGTTGTATTGCAAGACCAATTCAACAGGAACGCCTTGTTTTGTCCCTTCCATATAAACCGGCTCGGGGATCAAGGATTGACGTGTGCCGTCCAGAAATTTCACAAATTCCCGTAATCCGCTTTCCGAATAGAATATATCGGATTTCTCCGTTCCTTCATCATCGATTTCACGCTCGTCTACCAGGGTTAGGCGAATACCTTTATTTAAGAAGGCTAGCTCACGCATACGATTGGCTAACGTATCGTAGTTGTATGTGGTTGTCGTGGTAAATATTTCCGGATCCGGACGAAAAGTAACTGTTGTTCCGGTTATATTGCTCTTGCCAATTTCTTTCACATCGTATCGGGGTTTCCCTCTTATATATTCTTGCTGGAAGGTTCTGCCCTCGCGATGTACTTCGGCAGATAAGTGAATAGATAAAGCATTTACACAAGAGACCCCTACGCCATGGAGACCACCAGACACCTTATAAGTGTCTTTATCAAACTTACCGCCGGCATGAAGCACGGTCATAACCAACTCCAATGCGGATTTATTCTCCTTTTTGTTGATGCCTGTCGGTATTCCGCGCCCATTATCTTTTACAGAGACAGCGTTATCGGGGTGAATCGTGACCTCAATCTCCGAGCAATACCCAGCTACGGCCTCGTCGATGGAGTTATCAACCACTTCATAAACCAAATGATGCAAGCCTTTGGCTCCGGTGTCACCAATGTACATGGAAGGTCTTTTGCGAACAGCTTCCAATCCCTCCAAAACCTGGATGTTATCAGCTGAATAGGTCGGTGTGCTCTTATTTTCTTTGTTCATAAAACCAGATTAATATGAGTACTCGTTAACCTCAAAACTACGTTTTTTCGAATTAAAAATGAAGGGTAGGGCCAACTTTTTTCGTTTTTTTGCTACCCAATCATAGCGGCTGTTGTTTGTGCTTACTGTACCTTTGGCGAGGACTCGGCGCACTAAACGTACTCAGGTATCTCTTTCGGATTTTCTCAGGGCAACGCATCTAATTTTAACAAAAAAAGCCATCTTTTGCGGCCTGGATTCGAGAGCTTGTAACTTCGTGTCAACGGTTTTTGAGGTACAAGTCAATGGCCGTTTGGCGCCAGTGCTTTCCGTGCTTGGTCGAGGAAGCCCTCGATAGCTGTTGGTTGACCGCACAGACGATTTAAATTTTACGTTTGTCAGGCACATTTCTCCCTATGTCTGAGTTAGGCTCGAGAGAATTTCTATCTTTGCTCCCAATCCCATCTCAATAAGCGAAAAACCCGCAATAATGGATTATACGATTAGTAAGTTAAACGATAT
>CAZXSL010000170.1:0-6921 GCA_964643235.1 uncultured Sphingobacteriaceae bacterium
GCAGGCTGATGTAATGCGTAGTTTCCCAGTTTGTAGTAATTGTTTCGCTACTGGGTAGGGAGGATGCGTTGTTAACCGATAATTTTCCAATCAGGATTCCCGCCAGGAGTACGATACATGTCCCCAACAGATACCAAAGGATGTTTCGGTTTTTTCCGGGGACTGTTGTTGTGGTAGTTTCGGCTTGTGCCGCCTGGTGTGCCTGTGCGGAGGAAGGTGTGCCTGTTTGTTCACGCACGTTGAGCCAACTGGATACCACTGTTTTTGCTGATATAGCTTGGGCAATAGCCCGGTCATAGACTTGTCGGGCTTCCGGCAGGTCGATGGTGTTGCGTTGTTTTTCCAACCCTTGGATATGCTGTTGCATGGTTTGCCGGATGTGCGTCGCGCTGTGTCCTTCGTTTAGTCTGAACAATACCAATGCTTGGGCGATATCGGGCGTTTCGTTCAGGTTGTCTCCTTCAATGAGTAGGGTGTAGGCTTCTGCGAGTTCCTGTTGCTCCTGCTCCAAGGCTTGGCGCAGTCGTGACGTGGGCGCATTGTCGATATGCGCCTGGAAATTGTTGAACAACTCCGCAAACTTTTTGCGGACGACTTGCAAGTCGGTGCCTTCCGGCAGTTCCAGTCGTTCGTAGGCTTCTTTTGTGGTCATGTATTCCTATCGGATGTCGCTTTGTGGGGCTATTTTGCTTTGTTCGCTTTGTTCCCCACCTCCGCAAGCAGGTTTATTCCTTGTTGTCTGAGTGTCCTAATGCGCTTCTGGTTCTTCGTTACAGGCTTCCCTGTAGGTGTACCAAGCGTATTCCAATTCATCCCGGACGGCTCTTGCATTACCGGCAAAACCGGTTAAGGTAATTTGGTGTACCGGCTCCCGGGCTCCGGTTCGGCTGTCGAATAGCGTGCCGCTGCTATTACTGGTGTACAGCTCGATTCGGAATTCTTCGTCGGATGATGGAGACATTTGGGCCAGATAGTTGGTGTTGAATGTCCAGACGCGGGTGTGCGGATTGCCGGCATGACTATACGTTTCGATTACGGTAATCCGGCAAGGGTTGACATTGACTTGCAGATCCAGGGTGTTGTCGCCCCCGACAAAGTATTTCTCAAAAACACGGGTCAGCATCTGCTGATAATTGGATTCGCTCCTGTCGAGTACCGGGCCCGGTGTTGCCTGTTTATCTTCGCCGTCTATTCTTTCGTGCACCATGATTTCCAGCCGGTTATTTCGATGATAGCAATCCGGGTCTTGGTAGTTGTCGCATTGTAACGCCGAGGCTCCTATACCTTGCGCAATCAATACGTCCCGTGATATGCCAAGGTTGACCAAGTAATCCCTAAGACCTTGGCTCCGCCTGTTGGAGTAGTCCAATGCGTAGGCGTCCGACTGTCCGGACTCATAGCTATGCACCCAAATCACATAATAATACGTCTCGCCGTATTCCCTCATCAGCCGGGCTATTTGGTTTAGCGGCTCAATGGAGCCTGCAGGCAGGGCAGTGTTGTCATACTCGAACCGGACACTAGCGGCGAGCTGTTCGATGCGTTCGCGTAGCTCCGTGAGCGCGGGATCGAATCTGTTTGGTGATGCTTGGACTTTATTGGTAGTGAGTACGCCAATGCAAAGAAGAATAACAAACAAGCCCATGAGTTGGCTGGCGGGTTTTATGGTTTTTTGTTTCATCGTTTAGTGTTTTTTATCCGTCAATTGGTGTTATGGACAGGGGATGCACGACGGGCCTATATTCCATAATAATGTCTGTTTTTTTAATTCCAAGATTATGCCTCCGGTCACATGAAATATGGCAATTCGCTAATTTAAGGTTGAGGGTTCGTGTTACAAATTACTGGTTACAAACTACTTTATGCTGGCTGTAGGTTTGGTTTTTATGATACGAAGATAGAGAAAACTGTGAAGTATTTAAACGAGTATCGTGAAAAAGCGTAAAATACCAACAACTAGGTATGTCTCTCTAGGCTCCACAAAATCTGACAAATAACTGAAATAGCGGATTTGCTTACCGAGGCAGGGAGCCGTATATTTGTACAATTAATTAAATTCGGACATACTAAATCACTCAGCACTATGTATCCAGAATATTTGGTAGAGCCTATGCGCAAGGAACTGACCGCGGTAGGTTTTGAGGAGTTGAAGACACCCGATGAGGTGGATTCGGCAATTACGAGTGAGGGAACGGTATTCGTCGTTGTCAATTCGGTTTGTGGTTGTGCCGCAGCCAATGCACGTCCGGCCGCCCGGGTAGCTATCGAGAACGAGAAGCACCCCGATAAGTTGGTTACCGTCTTTGCGGGGATGGAGCGGGATGCGGTCGACAAGGCGCGCGAATACATGCTGCCTTATCCGCCATCATCGCCAGCCATGGCTTTGTTTAAAGACGGAAAGCTCGTGCACATGATTGAACGCCATCACATCGAAGGCCGCCCGGCACAGTTTATCGCCGAGAACCTAGTTGCTGCTTTTGATGAGCATTGCTAAGGCATAAGGCCACTGTGGAAGGCCATGATGTAAGTGAATTAAAAAAAGCGATTCGGAAAAATCCGAATCGCTTTTTTTATGCGAAAGCTTCAATCGATTAGAAATCGATTGGGCCAGATTGCTCCCTGATTGAGCCACGTTGCGGTACACTCGTTACCTTAATCGTATTTCTTTTTGATTTGCCCAAGGCCTCTTCGATATCGTCGATGTTGTTGACCGGCATATCATTTATGTGAGTGATGACCGTTCCACGCTGTATGCCATTGTAGTCAAGCCAACCGCCACGGTGCACTTGTGCGACCACTACACCGGAGGACACGCCCAGTTCTTTCTTCCGCTCGTCTGATGCAGGCACAAAGCCGGCACCCAGCTTGTTGTAGATTTCAGAAGCACTGCGTGTTGTCTCTTCGGCATCCGCTCCGGATGAAGACCGTGTTTCCTCTTTCAGGGTCACGGTAACCTCGCGTTCGCGGCCATCGCGTTTGTAAGTCAGGTTTACCTTGTCGCCAGGGCGCAAGCGGTATACCCGTTCTTGCAATTGGGTAGAGGACAGGATTTCCACACCATCCATTTTGGTAATCACGTCACCTTCTTTCAGTCCGGCCTCCTCGGCAGCACCTTTCGGAGCCACTTGGTTAATCAACAGGCCGCTGGTTTCCGAAACTTTCAGTTCCTCGGCTATCGATGGCGAAAGCTCTTGGAATGTAATACCAATAAGCCCACGTTTGACAGCACCGTACTTGACAAAGTCGTCCGCAATCTTTTTGACGATATTAACCGGCACGGCAAAACCATATCCAGCGTAGTAGCCTGTTGGCGATGCGATGTTGGAGTTGATACCGATTAATTCGCCACGCGCATTAACCAATGCCCCGCCGCTATTGCCCCGGTTGATGACCGCATCCGTTTGGATAAACGATTCCACTGCCGTACTGATAAATTGTTCTTGTGGGTTTTGTCCATAACCCCGTTGCTGCATTTCGCGTTGGTACTGCTCGTTACGGATAATTCCCGTTGAGCGCCCCGTTGCACTCACGATACCAGCGGTAACGGTGGATTCCAAGCCCAGGGGATAACCCACAGCCAATACCCATTCGCCAATACGCACATCGTCCGAGTTGCCCAGCCTTGCGAAAGGCAAGTCCTCGGCATTGACCTTAATTAGGGCCAAGTCAGTGTCGGGATCACGTCCGATGATTTTGGCCTCCAGCGTCCGGCGATCCGTTAGCCGTACCTCAATCTTGTCTGCATTTTCAACCACGTGGTTGTTCGTTACAATGTAACCATCTTCTGAGATAATCACACCCGATCCCGAGGCGCGTTGTGGTTGTGCCTGGCGCGGGCTTTGCTGGCGCGGGATTCCAAAAAACTCCTCAAACATATCAAAGGGGGAGCCTCCCGAACCCTGGCGAGCCTGACGTGCCGGGTAGGTCGTCTGGATGTACACCACGGTAGGAGCCACCACGGCTGCAGCCTGCGTAAAGTCAGGGTTGCCCGTCGAAGCGGTGATTTCACTGACCGGGTTGTTAGCGAAATATAGTTCCTGTCTTTCTTCAAAAGACATCTTTTGCAGTTGCTTGTTCTCGAAAAACTTATAGCCTCCTACGGCGATAACGCCTCCGAGTGCGGCAACGATTAATGTTAATCCAAATTTTCTCATCATATACCTCTATTTTCTTTATGTGTAAATTAATGTAGCCTAATACTGGCCGACAAGCTGTCGCTTTAGGTTCTCCAAATGTAGTACCATTAATTCGTTTTTGGTACCCCAAAACAGCCTGATTTCTGTTAAATTATGTTAAAGAACGCGTTTAAACCGCATTTTTCCAATTTCGCCGTTCCTTGCATATTTTTCTGTGCTTATCCGTAACTTTGTGTATCCACGATATCCCGAAAAATAGCAACGATGAAGTTTTACAAATACCAAGGAGCCGGTAATGATTTTATTATCATAGACGACCGAGACGGCGGTTTTGACGAGGGAAACACGAAATTGGTCAAGCAGCTGTGCGATCGGCGTTACGGGATTGGTGGCGATGGGCTGATGTTGCTGCAAAGCCATCCGGATTACGATTTTCGGATGGTTTATTACAATGCCGATGGGCGTGAAGGGTCCATGTGTGGCAATGGTGGGCGCTGCATCGTGGCTTTTGCCAGTCATCAAGGCCTGATTACTGACAAAACTGCCTTTTTGGCAGTTGATGGCGAGCACCATGCCCGCGTGGATGAGTCGGGATATTGGGTCAGCCTGCAGATGATCGACGTGGAGAAGGTAATACGCGACGGGCAAGCCTATGTATTGGATACGGGCTCGCCCCACTACGTGCGACTGGTAGAGGATCTGGCTAATTTTCCGGTTTACGAACAAGGCCAAGCCATTCGCTACAGCGACAGCTACCGTGAGGGAGGGATTAACGTCAATTTTGTCGAACCAGAAGCTGGCGGATATGCTGTGCGCACCTACGAGCGCGGGGTGGAAGACGAAACCCTCGCCTGTGGTACCGGTGCTACGGCGGTAGCCCTAGCCATGGCTCTCCACCATGGGCAGGACGGCGATCGTCAAACCCGTATCCGGGTTATGGGCGGCCAACTGACAATTAAGTTCCGCCAGACAGGTACCACTTTCACGGATATCTACCTCGAAGGCCCGGCACAATTTGTGTTTTCAGGAGTGATTTAGTCTTCGTGGGCTCCCGCTGGCCAGCGAAATAATTGGCTCATTATCGCCAAAAAAAGACACTTAATTCGCCATTTCACTATACCGAAATTGGCTGTCATTTATCGAAAAAGTCCGTCTCCTGCAGCTGACTGAACACGGGGCTAGGGGCACCACCCCCCTTGCTGACTCCAGTGCGACATACACCGGTGTCTCGTAGGCAGCCAGTTGTGGCGAAGGGGCTTGCCGTGGCCTGGCCCTGAGTTCATACGCCTGTGCGGCGTGCTGGATCAGGGTTTGTGCGATTTACTGTTGCGGCAGCTACGGGCAATGTAGGGCTGCATGCTACTCTTTTGTGCCAACTATCGTCCTCAGGAATGGAACGAGCACTCAAAGAGGAGGCAATATGCCCTTTGGCGGGGTGGGGGAAAGTCTTTGCGGCCCTGCAATAACTCGCTGTTGCCCCGCGACGGGCACGGGCACCCCCATACCCGTTCGTGTTTGATTGATCGGAGCCCGTGCTGCCCCCGGTCTGGCTGGTCGTTATAGCGCAATGTGGCGTCGTCAACCTGCCTCGATATTTCGTCGTCTGCCGGAGGGTGGCCAATCCACATTCCAACGGTTTATTGACGCTCATCATCACCCCACACCGGTTTAACACATTTAACACCATACGGAAAAACCTTCATGGGGGGGCTATGTTGAAATATGCAAAACCGAAATATAATGGTTTTACAACCGATTGGGTTGTGAATTTTATCTTTTTCCCTATATTCGCCAGTTGAGTTTTGGGTTGAACAAAACGAACATAGCAAATCAGCCAACGAACTACGAAGAAAACACACGTACGACGTCCATTTCGAATCAATATATAGTAGCACCGTGAAACGTATTTTTTTGATACATTTCAAATACAACCTAAATGAAGTTACGATTACCGTTTTTTAGTATGTTCCTTTTCGCTTCAGGATGGTTCACGCAGGCTCACGCGATCAACCCGGAATATGACCAAGCCTTTGATAGCACATTTTACCATATTTATACCCATACGGCAAGCATCGACATTCCGGGTGCGATAATGGCAGCGGATTCGTTATTCCAAAACGCTTCCACCGATGTGCATCGCATCCGCGCATTGATGTTAATTGGGGATATGTACCATCGTGTGGCCAACCGCGACTCGGTGATTACCTATGCTGCACGTGCCGCCCGTATCGCCGAACGTTCGCGGATCTACGGTTGGCAGGCTCGTATATACGGAGTACTTTCGACCCAGTACCGGGAAATGGGGCTTTTAGGACAGGGGCGTAAGTACTTGACACTGGGCTTGGAGGCAAGCGACCGCATGGAAACCCCCGAAGCTATCAACCAATTCAAGGGGCAGGTTTACCAGGAAATGGGATTTTATGCGATGGCCGAGGATAATTACAAGCAGGCTATTGTCCATTTCAAACAAGCGAGTTTGCGCTTTGAGGAGGTGCCACCGTCTGCGGTTCGGAGTTTTGGCCTGGTCCAAAATGACGAGCGGATAGGGGTATGTTACATACGCCTCGGCCAATCGGATTCTGCAGGGTATTATCTCCATAGCGCACTCCACAACTCCGATGAAATTGCGGATACAAATACACCTTTAAAAGGTTTGGTATATAGTGGTTTAGGGCGGTTGTTTGTGTTGCAGGGTAATCATGCCGAAGCATCTGATTATTTGAACAAGGCATTGGAGATTGCTGAAACAACCAAATTTCCAAATCTATTAATTAGTGTTTACAAG
>CAZXSL010000171.1:0-6917 GCA_964643235.1 uncultured Sphingobacteriaceae bacterium
GATGGTAACATCCATTCCCAGGCTGCAGACCTCCTCAATTCCCCGTTTGGTCGGGTACGTGTCGCTTGCCGGCAACACGCCTATACGTTTGTGCCGGACGAGGTCTATGACGAAAGCCAGCTGGGTAATTACGCTTCATTCGTTTCGGCTGGCCTTGAGGCCGAACAAGTGGCCGTGTCCAATATATCGTCCATCGGGGTGCGGAACGTTTACGGAGTGGAGCCTTTGGCATTCCATTATTTCACAAATTATTTCCCGCATGCAATGGTTATACCAGATAGTAGTGTGCTCTTGCAAGTAACGGGTGGGAAACTAGCCAAAAAACAGGGTATCTACTTGTGGATTGATCTTCATGAATCCAGGTTGGCGCTTTATTGTTTCGACAAGGGACAGTTTTTGTTCTATAATAATTTTGAGGTGGCGGACGAAAATGATTTCAACTATCACCTGTTAAACGTGGTGCGTGGGTTGGGCATGTCGTGGGACAACATACAGTGTGTGCTTTCTGGTCAGATTATGCCTCAAGATGCTCATTATAAAGTGGTAACAAAGTATACCGACCGGATAGAGTTTGCTGATACAGCCCGCATGGCTCGGGTAACTTTGCCAGAAAACATGGAAAAACACCAGCATACTTACTTGGTGTTAATGGGATTGTACGCATGCGAATCATAGGCGGGAGGCACAAGGGATTGCGGTTACATCCGCCTCCGAATTTACCTGTGCGGCCTACAACCGATTTGGCAAAAGAAGCACTTTTTAATATTTTGCAAAATCAGATTAATTTTGATCGCTTGTCCGTATTGGATTTGTTTGCGGGTACAGGCAGCATTACGCTAGAATTTGCATCGCGGGGTGCGCAGCGGTCGTTAGCTGTGGATATGCACGGACAGTGTGTCCGGTTTATCAAGGAAACAGCCCGAAATTTGGGGCTGTCGGGAGTAGAGGTAATTAGGGCGGATGTGGGCAGGTTCCTGAAAGGAAAGGCGGAACCGTTCGATTTGGTGTTTGCCGATCCACCGTACGACTTGCCGATGCTTTCACAGTTGCCCACGATGATTTTGGATGGTGGTTTCCTAGCGCCGGATGGTGTACTTATTGTGGAGCATCCGAGCACACGCAAGCTAGTTGCACATCCTGCATGGCAGGAAACCCGGAAATACGGGTATTCCTCGTTTTCGTTTTACGGATAGGAATGATAAGATATATTGTAGTAAATCAATAGAATCGGATGTCGAAAATAGCAGTATTCCCCGGGTCGTTTGATCCCATTACCCGTGCACATGTGGACATCGTGACACGGTCCTTGGATTTGTTTGATAAGGTTTACGTTGCGATAGGGGTAAACCACAGCAAAAAAGGTCTGTTCTCACACGACGAACGCTTGGCTATCGTGCGCAATACGTTTGCGGATACGCCGCAGGTAGAAGCTGTTCACTTTACCGGGCTAACGGTCGATTTCTGCCGAAGCGTAGGTGCGAAATACATCCTGCGAGGTATTCGGAATTCCTCCGATTTCGAGTTTGAAAAAGCTATTGCTAACAACAACGAAATGCTTGCTCCTGAGATTGAAAGTGCTTTTTTGATAAGCAGGATTGGATTTTCGCATATATCTTCCACCATCATTCGGGAGATTGTCGCAAACGATGGGGATATTAATGGGTTGGTTCCCAAGGCTGTAGTTGACTTTTTGGAAGAAAGAGATAACTTGTAGCAATCAGCTATTTAGGAGTCTTGTAAAATTAAGGTTGCAAGCCATGTATTTACATCTAAATTCTCGACTTTAGATCTGATGAATAGCGTTTACCGAAATATATCGCTTGTTTTCAGATCGCTATGTGTAGGGTTGGTGTGGATAGGCATGCAACTGGGTTGTAGTAGTCCGAAACAGCCGATTCCTGTAGCTGACTTTTTTTCTGGGGCCGAGAAAACTAATTTCAAGATATCCCCGGACGGGCAGTTTATTGCTTATGTTGGCGATTATGAATACCATAGAAACATCTACCTCATTGATATCAGCGACGACTTCAGGGAAGAACGACTAACTTCCGAGACGGGAACAGACATCACTTCCTATTATTGGGGAGATAGTACGCGGCTTGTTTTTCGTAAGGGGCCCTGGTCTAGTGATACGCTCCAGATGTATTTTGTGGACCGCCATACCAAAGAAACATCGGAATTGCTTCAGCCGATGCCCGGTGTGCGGATGCGTTGGGTGGCTCCTAACCGAATTCGGGACGAAAGCATGCTTTTGGCCTTGGACGACCGGGAAGAAGGTGTATTTGACGTATACCGACTTTCGGATAGCGGGCAGAAGCGAGAACTGGTTGGCCGCAATAATGGAAATATTATCCGTTGGTTTACGGATCCTGAAGGCGATTTGAGGATGGCTTTGGCGAGCGATAGTGCCCGGGAAACGATCCTATACAGGCGCTCGGAAAAAGAAGATTTCCACGTCGTGACCAGCAACAGCTTTAAGTCGACTATCAAGCCCATTGGGTTTTGCGGAGAGAACCGGGATAAAATATTCGCCCTGTCGAATGTCGGGCGCGATAAATTTGCTTTGGTGGAATACGATGTCGCCAAAGGGGAGGAAATCGGTGTAATATACAGCCATCCGGACGTCGATTTGGAGACAGCCGGTTACCTCCATGACGAAGGTAAAATGGCTTATGCTGCCTTCCGTACGTCGCGACGTGAGCGTCATTTCCTGGATGCGGATATGGAAGAGGTGTACAACCGATTGGCTAATCAGCTGTCGGGCTTCGAAATATCGGTGGTGGACTGGGACGACAGTCGCAATGGTTTTGTCGTCGCCACGTTTACCGACCGTAATCCTGGAGCTACGTATTATTATAACAAAACGAATGACCGACTTTTCAAGCTTGCCGACCATAATCCGATATTGAAAGACCGCGAACTTGCCGAAATGAAGCCGATTTCGTTGGTGGCGAGGGATGGCTTGGAGCTGCATGGATATTTGACCTTGCCGGTAAAAGGGCGCCGTACCAATCTACCGGTCATCGTTTTTCCACACAGTGGACCTAGTGATCGCAACGTCTGGCGGTTCGACCCGGAGGTGCAGTTCTTTGCTGATCGTGGTTATGCCGTATTCCAGTTGAATTATCGTGGATCAACCGGTTACGGTAAGGCATTTTGGACAGCAGGATTTAAGGAATGGGGAGGGAAAATACAGGACGATTTGGAAGACGGCGTCGATTGGTTGATTGAGGAAGGTATCGCAGACCCGAAGCGGGTTGGGATATACGGATTTGGGTTTGGGGGATATGCTGCATTGCAGGCAGCATCGTTCAAATCCGATCGGTATGCATGTGCGGCTTCGTACTCTGGTTTTGCAAACCTGTTTACCTACCTGAGGGAGATACCGCCCCATTTGCAGCCGTACTTGCAGATGTATTACGAAATTATCGGCGACCCAGAAAAGGAATCTGACCTGATTAAGTCGATGTCCCCGGTATTTCATTCGGACAAAATCAACATTCCCATCTTCTTGGCGCAGGGAGGAAGGGATAAGTGGAATTCGGTAACTGAGACCAACCAATTTGTCCAGAAACTGAGAAAACGGAAAATACCGATTACATATTTCCTTAGGGAAGACGAGGGACGTTTTTTCCAGAATAAGGAAGACCGCTTGACGCTTTATAATGATCTCGGAGATTTCTTCGACAAGCATTTGAAATAACTTGCAAAAGCAGGGGAGTGAGGACATACGGATACCGGCCAGTCTGTATAATGTAGCCAAATCCATAACCTAACGAGCAATATGAGTAACCAGCGCGACCAGTATCGCAAAAGTTATACGTTGATTGTGGCATTTATTGTGCTGATTACCATTTCATTGGTTATGGCTATCTTTTTGGCTAGAAATATGGTGGTCAACGATGTCGAGCACGAGTTCGTATCACGCAAAGTCGATATACTGGAAAGTAGCATTGCGCCTTACAATCATTTCTTCAACAACAGTATACCTGAGATTTCGTTCTACCAAGGCTATTTGGATTCGACCGGCGTGGCTGTTTATGCCGACAGTCTGTTGACGACCTATCCTTTCATTGACCGAATTGTGTTTTACGATTTGATCTTGAGCAATGAAAAAGACGTGGATTATGGGTTTTCGGCTAATGAGTTGACCATTTACCCCAAAGGAGCCTATGAATTTGGTCTTGATTCGGGAGCGTTTACCCATGTTCGGAAAAACCATTTCACCCTTTCACTGTCGGATGATTTCAACAACATGGCAGTCAAGTTCGGAGCGTTTATCGAGCGGGTGGATACAACGCGAGGGCTGGATGCTGATGATTTATACCGTGTTTTTTATGAGGTAAGCCCCGGCAAGGTGTCGTATACCAATATCCCTCGCATGGAAGATATCAAGATATACAAGGACTTGATGAGTGGGGAGTTTGCCTTGGTTGATGCCCGTTATGAGCAAGATGCAATTGTTTATTACATCGATGCCACCAAGTTGGTTGTTAATAATATCGTGCCCGAGTTATACCAAGAGGTCGAGATCCAGCCGCTAGTTTACGAACGTTGGGATACTAACCTTGATTTGATGACGACCGACGCACCGCTACCCGGGGCGTTGGCCGATTATAAGCTATACCTCAGCGCTAGCCGGTCGTTTCTGACGGAGGAAATCAATAGGCGGCTTCTGCCTGTTTCGGCAGCTATATTAGGCGTCTACTTTATCCTGATGACGGTGGCATATCTGATTTACCGCAATTTGTATGTGAACCAGCGGATGTTCAAGTTGCAGTATGACTTTGTGAATAACCTGACGCACGAATTCAAAACGCCGGTAAGCGTAATCAAGATCGCAGGTAACAACATCAGTCAGGCCAAGCAACTTAGCGACAAGGAGCGGCAGTTGTACGGCAAAATATTAGATGAAGAGGCTGATAAACTCAATAACTTGATGAATACGTTGCTCTCTTTTACGCAAATCGAAAATAAATCGATTAAAATAGAGCGAGAAAGCATTGATTTGCACGAATTTTGTGAGAGGATAATGGCGGCGTTCCAGCTCAAGTATCCAGACTTCGATATCAGTTGTACCGTAGAAGTCGACGAAGCCTTGTATTCGGATCCCGTATTGTTGGGTAGTATCTTTCGAAACCTGATTGAAAATGCGTATAAATATTCGCGTAAGGATAGCAAGGTTTTGAAAATAAAGGTGGGGCGTGTCAAGCGTGAATTTGTGTTTTCCTTTGCCGACCGGGGCATTGGAATCGCAAAAAATGAGTTGCCCCATATTTTCAAGAAATTCTACCGTGTTCAAAGCCAATACAACCAGCAGGGTAGTGTCGGCTTGGGTTTGGCTTTTTGTAAGGAGTTGGTTAATGCAATGGGGGGTGCCATCCACGCTGAGAGCGTGAAAGGAAAAGGTACTACCTTTGTATTCACACTTCCGGTTGATTAAATTTAGGTAAATCATAAACCTTAAGAAATATGTATAAAAATGTAACGATTGCGGTGGTTGAAGACGACGAAAACTTACGTTTTCTGGTCGCCCACCGTTTGGAGTCAGAAAACTATCAAGTAATCCAGACTGGCAATGGAGATGATGCGGTACAATTGATATTGGAACAAAAGCCTGATATTGTGCTGCTGGATTGGATGTTGCCGGGCAAACAAGGATCGGATATTTGCCGAGAGCTTCGCGATGCGGGATTTTCGGGGCTGGTAATTATGATGACGGCTAAGTCACAAGATATCGACAAAATCGATGCGTATAGCTTTGGTGTGTCCGATTACATTACTAAACCATTCAGCATGGATGTATTGGTCGCTATGATAGAAAACAAAGTGAAATACTTTGTCGGCAAGAACAGCACCGAAACTTACAGCTTTGGTGATACCGAACATCATCCGAATATTCACTCGTTGGTGCGCAATGGTGCCAAAATTGAATTGACCATCCTCGAAAACCGAATCCTTCTGTATTTCCTTCAGAATGTGGGGCGGGTAATCAGTCGCGACGAGCTGATGCAAGTTGTTTGGGGCTACAGTTCCAACGTCAACACCCGGACACTGGACATGCATATTGTGCGGCTTCGTAAAAAAATCGAAGTCAATGCGGATAAACCAACTTATTTGCAGACAGTTCGGGGTATGGGATATAAGTTTGTAGATAACCCACAATAAGGAATAAGGGGAGATAAATATTTTATTTTCTTTGCAAATAGCAAAATAATTAATTATCTTCGTACAAATAGGCAAGGCCATGTCGTGGATAGCGACATGGTCTTGCTTCTTTTTTTGAAAATTATTTAGTTAAAAAGTATCTAGATTATGGCAGAAGTAACGTATTACAATCAGGAGGGATTGGATAAACTCAAGGATGAGTTGCAATATCTCAAGACAGAGGGGAGAGCCAGCATAGCCAAAGCCATTGCCGAGGCACGAGACAAAGGAGATCTCTCCGAGAACGCAGAATATGAAGCCGCCAAGGAGGCCCAGGGACTCCACGAGTCCAAGATAGCCAAATTGGAAAATACACTGGCCAGCGCAAGACTGATTGACGAGTCAAGCTTGGATGCCTCCAAGGTGTTGGCCCTGTCAATCGTCAAACTGAAAAACGTAAAGAACGGGTCAATCATGACTTACCAATTGGTGTCGGAAACCGAAGCCGACTTGAAAGCTGGTAAGATATCTGTCAAATCACCCATTGCCCAGGGATTGTTGGGTAAGTCGAAGGGTGATCGGGCGCAAATACAAGTGCCGGCGGGCCAGGTTGAGCTAGAAATTCTGGAGGTCTCAAGGTAAACGGTGAAAGACGGTTATGTGCGGTTGCTGCCATAGCCGTACATTTATCGCCAAGACACGAGAACGGGTATCCAAAAAGGAACCCGTTTTTTGTTTTTTTGGGAGCAAACCAAAGAATATACTTAGCA
>CAZXSL010000172.1:0-6844 GCA_964643235.1 uncultured Sphingobacteriaceae bacterium
CCTCGAGAACGAGCTCATCAAAGTCAACATCAACACCAAAGGCGGGCGCGTGGAATCCGTCGAGCTTAAAAACGAAACCACCTACGATGGACAACCGCTGACGCTATTTGAAGGCCCAAACAATAAATTTGGGTTATTCTTCTCCTCGGCGGGTAAGAATATCAGCACGAATGACCTGTATTTCCAGACGCAGGCCGGCAACATGGCCGTGGCAGGAACGGATTCCACCTCGATAACGCTGCGTCTAAGCTATGATGCAGACAAATACATCGATTACATCTACTCCCTCCACGGCAATGATTACGGCCTCGGCTTCACCATCGTTACCAAGGGAATGCAAGATGTGGTGGCTCCTACCGAACGACACCTGGTGCTCAATTGGGAAGCAGCCCTTGCGCAGAAAGAAAAGGATATCAAAAGCGAACGTGAACGTTCGACCGCCTACTTCCGCCTAAAAGACGGTAGTGTAGACGACCTCAGCTCAACCAAAGACGACGAAGAGCAGATCACAAACCCGCTGGAGTGGGTATCGTTCAAGCAACACTTCTTCTCAAGCGCATTAATTGCCGATGGCAGCTTTAATGGTGGCCAAATCAATGTCTACACAGCGGCTGATTTCCATACTGTCAAACTATTTTCGGCCAATCTGAACTTGGATTTTGGGCGTCAGGACATCAACACATATCCCATGCACTTCTTCTTTGGGCCTAACCAGTACAAAGTGCTGAAAGAGCATGGCTACGGCTTGGAGCAACAAGTCAACATGGGTTGGGGGCCGATGAAATGGATCAACAGATGGATTACGGTTCCCGTGTTTACATTCCTCGACGGTTTCAACTTGGGATACGGCATCGTTATCCTAATACTGACCGTATTGCTGAAATTGATTTTGTCGCCATTGACGTACCGTTCGTACGTTTCCATGGCCAAAATGCGCGTACTTAAACCCGAGATGGACCAAATCAAGGCCAAGGTCGGAGAAGATAATGCGGCGTTGCTACAGCAAGAATACATGAAGCTATACAAGCAGGCCGGGGTAAACCCGCTGGGTGGCTGTATACCCCTTCTGCTGCAAATGCCCTTTACCATTGCGTTTTTCTTCTTCTTCCCCAACCTGTTTGAGTTGCGGGGCGAAAGCTTCCTATGGGTCAAGGATTTGTCGACATACGATTCCATCATTACCTTCAACCCCATCTTTGGAGTCGGCCACATCAGTTTAATGTGTATCCTGATGACGGTAACAACGATCATTTCAACCTGGTACAATAACTCCATATCAGGCGCAACGGGCCAGATGAAGTACATCGGCTATTTCATGCCGTTGATCTTCCTCTTCGTCTTGAACAGCTTCCCGGCCGGCTTGAACTATTATTACTTCCTGTCTACGGTCTTTACCTTTGGGCAGCAGATAGTCATCCGCCAGATGATCAACGACGATAAAATCCTGTCGATCATTGAATCGAATAAAAAGAAACCCGAATCCCAGAAAAAATCAAAGTTCCAGCAACGCATGGAAGATTACATGCGCCAGCAGCAACAAGGGCAAAAAGCACCTGCGCCGAAATCGGGTAGCGGACAAAAAGGAAAGAAAAAATAAATCCCTAGTAAAACCAACGGGTTTGAAAACGAAAAGCTTTCCCAAAAAATAAGCATAAAAAAAACTAAGGTGGGTCTGTGGCCCACCTTAGTTTTTTTGTATCATCCGCCAGGATAACGCGCTATTCCGTTTGCCAATCTAACAGTTTGAAACGGATTCGAACTAAATTAAAACCGGCATTGAGAAAAGGTAAGGATATGTTCCTATTTCTTATTTCGCTCCATAGCTTCCACGGCCTGCTCCAGTTCATGATACCAGGTAGCACCGTACTTACGGATAAGGGAATCTTTCAGGAAGCGGTATACCGGCACTTGGAGTTCGCGACCAAACGTACACGCATCGCGGCAGATGTGCCAGCGGTCATAATACAGTACATCAAACCCCGGGTAAGTGGTCGTACGGATGGGGTATAAATGACAGGATATGGGTTTCTTCCATGCGACATCTCCGTTTTCATAGGCTTTCTCGATCGCGCATTTGGTAATACCGCCTTCCCAAGTCACATAAGCACATTCCTTGTCCCCATCCACACAGGTCGTTGTCAAGTCGCCATCAGCATCGACAACGTGCGTCCCCCAACGTTCGACCGCTTCGATGCCCTTTTCGGTCATATACGGCTTCACTTTCGGATATATCTCGCGTAGGGTTTCCAATTCATCATGGGCCAACGGTGCCCCCGAATCGCCCTCCACGCAGCAAGCTCCCTTGCATTTGCTCAGATTACACACAAACTCCTCACGAATCAGCTCCTCGCTGACCAGCACGTTTCCAACTTCTATCTTAATCGACACGTTACCTAATTAATTAAAATTCGCTTTCTGTCCCAAAGGGTATTTCAGGCCTTTAGCACCCACAAGTTCCAAGGTTACTGACCCGACAAGTATCTCAACCTGAGCTTTCACAGGGATACGATTACCGTCGTTGGTGACCCAAAGGTAGAGGGCACTATCTTTGCGGAAGATACGGCCTGGTTTGATTTCCGGACTAAACTTTAGGCATTCCAATTTCCCTAAGGTTGTCTCGATAGTTTCTACACCGATATATTTGATTCCCAAAGTGGCGATTTCGTCATTCAGGAAATACGTCAGCGAGAACGATTGCCCTTCCTTGACTCCGGAAAGGTCCAGGTTTCGAGCAAAATAATATGCCGACAACAAGTCAAACGTTTGTTCCGATGGCGACTGAAAAGTCCCCTTCTCTCCCCTTACTGTCCGATTGCGGTGATCAAACCGCACAATATCCTCCCGACGATAACTCCCCTCCCGAATTCGTTCGGTGTAATAATGAGGTAGGAACGTCCGCGAATCAATATACGAATTGTACAAGTTGTCTACGGTAAAGAACACACTGAATGCCGACGACGTGCGTCCGCGGGCCGTCAAGTGGAAGGAATGTGGGCTACTGAACTTAATCCGGGAGTCAGCAACCGAGAGTGTTCCGTTAGCTGCTGATATAATCCCGTAGCGCAACCGATAGGACAGCTCCTCCCCTGCCTGGAACGACGGTTCTTTCAAATAAGGCAGCTGCTGCGCCGAAACGGGCATCAAGGCTGCTAAACCAAAGCATAGGCATAGCACTAATGTGCGTCCTATCGGGGATATCGTCGAGCTTTTCTTCTTTACCATCATGTGTTACCTTGCTTTTTACATGACAGTTACAAATAAGATGCCGTTTTCATCAAGCTTTACGCTTGAATACGGGCACCGTTGAACAAGGCTCCCCATACATGATGCTTTTGGCTTTTTCGCTGAGCTTTGCGGTAAATTTGACAAAAGCCGACTCCGGAACCGGAATATCACCGCATCCTTTTACCACGACGCGTTGGTCGCGGAATTGCTCATAGTCAATGTCATCCAGTATGCGCTCAAACAAGACGGTCTCCAGGGTATTCTCATCGCCAAAAACAATTTCACGGGCATACGGCTGTAAACGATTGGCCAGCAGCATATAGGCCCATGTTGGAATGATCGCATCAGTCGTGCAGGTAATGGCTACGTACTTGCCCTCGTACTGGCTCCAGTCGTGGTTTTTCACGAAATCCCGAAAATCCTTCTCCTTCAGGATCAAACCATGGAAGAGATTGTCTTTGATATCATAAACAACACGTTCTGCTTGAGGGGCATAGTCTGCCAAGTCTACCGTTACCAGCCCGCTGGCAGCTACTTTATTGACTATTTTTTCCTGTATTTCCATAAACAAAAAATCCGGAAAGGCTTTAGGCCCTCCCGGATACAAAGTTACGCAATTAAATCCTAATAGAATCTTGCCCGGTTATCGGTAATCTTCGCATTGTCTTGCAGAGCTTGGAATACCCCGGAGAAAATCCGCTGTGAAAGCCCTTGCTGGATTTGCTGCCGTTGTGCGGACAGATCATCTGGTAATGTGGGGTTGACAAAGCCGTTAACTTCGACCACATATACACCTTGGTTGCCCCGGATGGGATCTGACGGGCTTTTCGGCTGCAAGCCAAACACGGTGCCCACCACGGCGTTTTCTTGGGCTACGCCCGGGATAATCGGGTTAGCAAATACGATGTTCTCAGCGGTAACCGGGGTTTTACCCAGCTTACCGGCTATTTGTCCCAAGCTAGTCGCGCCCTCGGCCGCTTCGTTTGCCTGAGCCATCAATTGGCGAGCCTTTACCCGATTACGGACTGGCTCTTCGATATCACTTTTCACATCATCCAATGACAATTGGCCTTCCTTGCGAACAGATTCAAGGCGAGCCACGATATAGGTATCTTCACCTTCGAATATCTGGTCTGAAACTTCGCCTACCTTGGCATCAAATGCCCAACGGAACAAATCGCGGGGTGCAGGCACGCCGTTGAGCGAACGCTCCATAGCGGTCAAGTTTTCCGCACGACGCGCTATCACGCCTTGCTGGGTGGCTGTTTCATTGAAGTTACCACCACTTACTTGGCTGAAAAACTGGGTGGCCTGGTTATAGGCATTGTCCCGGGTTTCCTTGCCGGTAACGACATGCTTATCAACAATCGCGGCTTTAACCACGCGCGATGACCCGATTTGATTCTCAATATTGATGATGTGGATACCAAACTGGGACTGGGCGATAACGACATCCCCACGCCTGCCGTCAAATGCCGCATTTTCAAACTCAGGAACCATCATCCCACGGGCAAAGGTTCCCAAATCTCCTCCATTGAACTTGCTACCTTCGTCCGCACTGAACTGGATAGCTAGCCCAACCATGCTCTCGCCTTGTTGGATAAGCTGTTTGATGGAGTCTGCTTTGGCTTGTGCTTGTGCCAAGCCGCCTTCCAAAGCAGGGTTCAGTAGGATATGGCTGGCCTTAACCGAATCAGGGCTTTGGCGCGAGTCTACGACTTTAGCCATCTCAAACACACCCCCACTGAGTACCGGGCCGACAACGGTTCCCACAGGAGCATTGAAGATGAGGGAATCCAGTACGGGGCTCAACTCCCCACGCTTACGGTATACAAAGGGGTATTTGGTATCTGAATTGACTGCTGCAAACAGGGAATCGTTGGTCGATTCGTTAAACTGCTGGGCCAACTCCGCTACACGCTCACGCGCCAAAGTGGTATCGCGCGCTACGGGACTGGCATCAAACACGACGTATTCCACAGTACGGGTTTCCTGTTGGTTGACAAACAGGGCCTTATTCTCGTTGTAAAACTCACGGTAGTCCGCATCGGTAATGGTGACGTCCGCATCCGATACGTCATCATAATCCAACAGCACGTAGTCGAAATTAGCAAGCTTATTGCGTTGGTTATAGTCTTCGGTTACTTCCAATGACGTGACATACACACTATTATTGACAAGGCTGTTATACTTTTGGCCTAATTTATCTTCGATGATGTTATCGAGCAACAACTCCCATTGCATGCGCATTTCGCTGTTTTGAGGCTGTGCTTTGGCTTGGCTCGCAAACTCGTTTAGGTATGCACGGTCCAACTCGCCGGTTTGGGGGTTGCCAAAGTATTGGAGCATCTGCATGGACGGATTTTCGCCAGATACCAAGTCATTCAGTTCGGAAGCCCCAACGCTTAAGCCAATCTTATCGATTTCGGCTTTCAGCAGCTCCCGGCTAACGAATTGCGACCACACCTGCTCGCCTATCCATGATTCCATGGCCGGGTTAAGCATACCACCCATCTGCTGGCGGTACATTTCTGTAGACTGATCCATGTGCATTCGATACTCGCCATAATCGATTGCCTTGCCATTAATGCTTCCCACTTGGTTTTGTTGGCGTGCCCAGAATGGCGTTCCGTACGTCAACACGTCGCCCAATAAAAATGCGACAATTGCAAAACCGATTACCACGACGATTATTACGCCGGCACGGTTACGCAAAAAATTCATTATTGCCATAATGTGTTGTTACCTGTTTTTATTCGTATAATAATTAGTCCGATACGTTGTCTTTTAATAAAAAAATACCCGTTTTCAAAATGAGGCGCAAGATACAACTTTTATGAAAAAAAACGCATAAAAATATCCAAATGGGTAATTTTTAAACGTTGCACGTTGCGCGTTTACCCTCACTTTGCGTACAACAGAGCATACGTTGACGATATTGTCTAAAAGACAACTCATCCCACTATCCTCCAGTCGGGGGGGCATATAAGAAGGTGCTGTTTTCGACGTCTATATTATCAAAGTTTCCATCCGAGCGGAAAGACGAGCCCTGGAAGTTACTTTGCCTGTCAGCCGAATAATAGGTCAGAGGCACGTGGTTGTAATAAATATTCTCATTCTCGTCGCGGATAACCTCTTCGGTATGTATCGTTGCGCCCGACGCCAGGGTAACGACAACGTTTCGCTTGAACTCGGTAATCCCCCGCTGCTCAAACTGCCGGGCATAATCCGATGATATGCGTTGGGTCTCCTCACCGTTTTCATCGTAAAGGATGATCGTAACCCCTTTTTGGAACTCAATGTACGGGTCTTCCACACTATACTGACGCATCTCTTCGGATGTCAGCTTGGCTTTTACTTTTGCCGAATCGCTATAAATAACCGTAATGCCATAGGAAATATCAACGGGTTCTTCTTCTTGGATGGACGCTATCCTATCCACTTCGGACAAGTCCGTTTCGCAGGCCCCAACGAGCAACATAAGCATCCCCAGCACCGGTACGAGCGGCTGCTTGCCGAATAGGGTATGGATGCCTCTTCTCAACATGAGGAATATCCGTTAATCGTATGACCGGCGCATAAACCACCTGTCGTTGAGCGTGAAACCCAAATTGAAGTT
>CAZXSL010000173.1:0-6837 GCA_964643235.1 uncultured Sphingobacteriaceae bacterium
ATTCAGCACCAGCTTTTGGGCTGTACCGGCTTTCATACGCGTCGATCCGGTTACAAACTCAGGCCCCACAATAACTTCAATTGGGAATTTCGCTTCATTAGCTATACTGGTACCGGCGTTGCAAACAATACATCCGGTTACCAATCCAGCTTCATTAGCGGCTTTCAATCCTCCTTGCACATAGGGCGTGCTGCCGGATGCGGCAATGCCGATCAGGACATCCTTGCTATTTACTCCAAACTCCCTCAAATCCTGCCACGCTTGGTTCACGTCGTCCTCGGCAAACTCCACGGCTTGGCGAATGGCGGTATCGCCACCGGCGATGATACCGATGATCCAATCAAACGGCACACCAAAAGTAGGTGGACACTCGGATGCATCCAGAATACCCAAGCGACCGCTCGTACCGGCACCGATATAAAACAAACGCCCTCCCTCTTTCATGGAAGCGACAGTGGCTTGGATAAGCCGCTCGATTTGAGGTATCGCACGTTGCACCGAAAGGGCAACCGTTTGATCTTCCTGGTTAATGTTAGACAAGATCTCATTGACCGACATCTTATCCAGATCCTGGTAGTTCGATTCTTTCTCTGTGGTATTCATTCTTCTCTTAATGCTATCGACCTGACTTGATTATTTATCTGCTCCCTTAACGGGTTATGAACAAGAACTATTGTAACAGTTCATCAATTCGCTCAAAACTATATCTTTTTGCCTTCATTTCTTCTAAAAGGCACGGCAATTTAAAATAAAATTTATCAACCCTCCTTGGATCCGTTCCCAAATGGATGAGGATAATATACCCGTTGAGACCGGAAGGCATTGATTCTTCGTGGCCTAAAACAGATTGGTATATCCGTTCGCTGTCCCAATACCGGCTACCCATTTCGGGATACGTATAGTCTGCGGGTGTGCGCAACCCCGGCGTTAAATTGACAAGTACCAGGCCTAAATCCTCGGCCCATTTTACCACATCGTGGTTGTACCATTCGTAGGGTGGGATAAAATACTGGGCATTTTGAATATCGACACCCCAGCGTCGCATCCGCTTATAGTTATCTTTCACGTCTGCTTCGAATATCTCCCGGGATACGAGCAGGCTGTCCCGGTTTTCCCAATCGCAATACAGCAGGTGGGCGTCCGAATGTGCGCCGAGGTAATGACCTTCGTCAACCATCCGTCCGATGATTTCGTCAGACATCTCCTGTTCAAAACTATTCCCTGTCAAAAAGAACGATCCCTGCACCTGGTAATCACGCAGGGTATTGAGTATGAATTGTGCGCCATCCATGAACTCGTCAGCCGTAAACACAATGGCCACTTTGCGTTCAGCCGTATCGCCCCGAACTACCGCACCATAGCGATCACGGATTACTTTTTTCCGGGAGTTCCCTCCTTCGACTCCGCTTCTTTCGCTGCTAGCAAATATATTAACGAAGCCGTTCCGTCCATGGTTGGCTCGTTTGTGCTGTAATCGCCGTAGTCGTCGTGGTATACCGCCAAATCACTTTGGAACTCAGCATATACATCTTCGTTATGGAGCTGGATTCCGATCAAGCTATTGAATATCGAGCCGTAAACCGGGCCGTCTACCAACCCGCCATCAATCGGGTAATCCATCAGGTGGGTAAAAGCCGAATGGGGATCTGTCGGCGTATCGCCCCATTCAGGCAATCCGTATACCATACTTGTGCCCCACGGGTTAAGACCAAATAGCCAATCGACGTTAGCCTGCTCCAATGCATCAAATCGTGTGTCGCCCGTCAGCTCCCGATACCAAATGCACTGTATCGCAAACGCGGTGGTTAGGTTATTGCTACACCAGATAAACGGTACGCCACGGTGGAAGGCATTTTTCCGAGCTCTCGACCACACCTGTTGGATACCTTTTTTATAGTAGGACTCCAGTTGGCGACGGTCTTTACCCGTCAATTGTTTGGCTAGTTCGTAATGCCCAAGGTTGATAAACGGGTACCACTGATAGTGAGCTGCCGTATCGTTTTTAAACCAGGGCGTTACCGGTTCTTGTAGGGCGTACCGCATCCCCGCTTCTGCGAATTGTGCATCGCCGGTTACTAAATATTGGGTAGCGGATGCCAATTCCATATCATCGACCCAGTTTTCTTCTGCGTATATATAAGGCGATTTTACGGAAACCGTTTGTGTGACTCCGGGTTTAATGTGCGCATAAGCATAGGCTGATTCGGCTTTTTCGCGTAGCAGGGAGGCATAATCGCTATCCATGTCGCCAAACATCAAACTACCGAGGTTAAAAGCACTGGTAAACTTGGCAGCGGTGGAGCTTGTTCCGGTTGTGTTGTTCATGAATTGCCCCCGTTGTTGGGGCTCGCCGTCGATGAAATAAACGGGACGTTCATAGCCCCTTCCGTAGAACGGATCTTCGCCGGGCATGCGTATACCAGCGTGGTCGCGATCGTCGGCTATCTGGTTAAACATAAGATGGGGTTCAGGGTGCATCTTGAGCAACCAATCTAAGCCCCATTTGGCCTCATCCAGCACATCAGCTATACCATTTTTGCCATCCAGGCCATTGGCCTGTTTGTGATCCTGGAATACCTGCGGGAAATCCCGGTAAGCCGCCAGCATGTGGTAGGTAGCATTGGCGGAAGTCGTGGCGTACTGCAGATAGTCTGACGCATCATGCCATCCTCCTCCAGCATCAATATGCGTACTATCTGGTAAGCCTGCCCCCGCCGCATACATCGTAAAACCGTCGTGGGTGTGGCAACTATCTTGCAAGTAGGGGTTGAATAATGTACGTTGCTGCCGCATGTACCTGAGGGCAAAATCAGCTGCCCCGTCGTACACATCGTCCCCTATACGGAAAACGGGCGATCGGACACCATCAGCCTCAAGGTAATAGGACCCCGGGCGTTGGTAAGCCGAAAAATCCAGTCGGTAAGTCTGGTCAAACGGTCCGTAAGCACCGTAGCGTTTGCCTGCTTTGCCCGTAAACACCGTTTCATCCGTCGTCGCATCCACCAAGTTGAAAGTGCGCAGGCGGTCGACATCCTTGCTACCCCAAACCGCATTTTTCAAACCCTGCGTCGTATACCCCAATTGGTTAATTCGGATCCAAGTTTGTTGCGACATCGCTTGTTGGGTAACGGCCATAAACAACAATACGACCAATACCGGTTTCAATAGTTGACTTGTCATATCTTGATAGTATCCCATAATGTTTAAAATATCAGTTTTACGATTTTACCATCCATCGTACTGGCTACGACTTGGTTCGGTCCAATCGGCAGGATAGGATTTACCATGCCATTGGATATCTTATATTGCCATTGCACGGCACCCGTAGGCACATCGAGTGCTGTTAACAAACCCGAATGGCTCGGTACGAATACTTGCCGAGCGTTCGTCGCGATGGCCGAAGGTGTCAGTTCATAGGGCAGTTGCAAATCAGATGTCCAACCGATTTGCATGCTGTCCGACGTGGTCGACATTCCATAAACATTTCCGTCCATGGTTTTGACATAGACAAACTGGCTATCAGCCGCCAACCCCATCGATTCACGCACGCGGATGGTGTCGACATGTTGACGCCATATTTCGTTACCGGTCCTTGCGTCGAGGGCGGTCATGTACCGATCTGGTGCTACTACAAAAATACGCCCGTTAGCGCCTACCGGATAACAGGCTGCCGGCGAAAGCATGCGGTTTGATGACCCGTTTGTCCACTCCCATACGAGTGCTCCTGATTTGGGTTCCAAGGCGTAAAAGTCATTGCCCCAACTGCCAAAATAAACCTTACCGTCGTACCAAAGGGGCTTTGCCGATACGTACCCCTTCACCTTATCAAACGACCACAACAACTCGCCCTTTCGCACGTCCAGAGCTCGAAATTTACCGTCAGAGGCGCCAATATAGGCGACTCCATCCTGTATCAACGGCGATCCCAAAACAGCCTGCTCAGCCTGGTATTGCCAAACCAGGTTCCCGGTTTTAGCATCTAAGCAATAAATGTGGTTATCAGTAGAACCCACCACCACATAGTTTTTCCACACTTCGGGCGTGGAATATACTTTGCCTCCGGTCTGGAATGCCCAAACCCGTTTTCCGTTGCGGACGTCGAGGGCAAACACTTCGCCACCTGTATTTGCCGTGATGAGCCTTTGTCTGTAGCGGGTTATACCGGCACCTATATCGTTGTCGTCTTGGTATATCCACGCCGTTTGCAATACGGGATATCGACTATTGACGCTGTAATCTGGCCGAGGATATGCCTGTTCTTCCGTTGCAAACCCGTGATTACGCAACGTCACACGCACCCATGGCTCGTCGGTACCGACACCGGGATAACGAAGTTGGTAAACAGCCTCACCACCATCAATCATAACAATATTGTAAGCCCCCACGCTGTCCCGTGCCCGCAAGTTGGAGCGCGACATGACACCCGGTATACCTTCAAAATCATACAATTTATTTTGGTGCCCGTGTCCGCACAGAATCAATTGTACATTGCGCGTCTTGATGCGATCAAGGGCTTCAAACCAGTTATTTAGTGAGGAATCTTGCGGGTAGTGATTAATATAGATAAGTGGTGTTTCCGTATCCGGATTTGCAGCAAATAGGGAATCCATCCATACCAGGTTTTCCCGGGGCACCTGCCCGGGGCTCATCCGCATGTTGGGTCCTGAGTTAGTTCCCACAAAGAAATAGCCTTTATGCTTGAAAGCAAAGGTTTCGCCCCCGAATATCCGCCGGAAGGAATTGCCTCCGCTCTCCGACCAGTTCGTGTCATGGTTGCCGGGGATGACATACCAACGGATACGTATACTATCCAATACCTGCTTAGCCAATGCAAGCTCTGTATCGGAACCAAACTCCGTAATATCACCCGATATGATAACGAAATCCAAATCAGGTTGGGCATTGATATCAGCAACGGTGGCCCGTAGATCATCCACGCCCGTACTCCCCCCGACATGCGTGTCGGTAACATGGGCAAAACGGAACGATTGCGCCATTGCTGGTGTGATGCCACACCATACCACAACGAACATCCTGATCAAAAACCCAGTCATCAATATCGAATTATGTTAGAAAGGCTGCCTAGGGTGGCTAGACAGCCTTTTCTTCATTGTTATTTCATAGTTATACAGTGTACGTACCGGAACCTAGTTCCAGCCTACGGTCTGAGACAATGTGTATCCCCGTTCCATATATTGGACAATCTGAGCTTGTCCTACTGGAGCCATGTAAACTTCGTCACCAAATGGGTTACGGTTTGATGCATTCTCAATCATAAAGAACCCAACCATATCACTGCCATTGCTACCGTCATAGGTAACCACGGTGCCGTCTTCTTTTTTAACACGCAACAGACCTTCATAGCTTTCTGAAAGGAAACCGGGCACCTCTGCAGGTATATCCACCCATACACCGAGGAAATAGTCGGGATTCCTACTATAATCCATGTAATCGATTTTCTTCCAGCGCTTAAGGTCCAGAAGTCTGGAGTGCTCGAAGAAAAACTCCATTCTCCGCTCCCGACGGATTTCCCACATCAATGCAGACACATCACTATCCCTATCCGGGTCGTTCGGCAATTGGCCCAACATCAACGGAGCGGTTTTTGTCACGCCTTTTGCTATAGCCTCGTCATCCAGGGGCCTGTCGCGAATCGCGTTGATGGAACGGTCCAAATCGGCTTGGCTTATAGCAGCTCCTCCGTGATGCTCGGCTAATACGGCTTTTGCTTCAATCCAATTTAAGACCACTTCACCCAGTCTCATAACCGGCGCATCATTTGTGTTGGTATTACTCCCCCACATCGGTGGATATGTCGAACCGATAAAGGCCAGTGCTTCCCTTGAAACATATTTATAAGCGTATAAAAGGGACGCTGAGGGTGTATGGGGACGATCCATAAACGTCGCCTCAAATCTCGGGTCGCGCGTCAAGGCCAGTTTAGCGGGAGAGAACACGTCTGCGTCAGCAACTGTGGAGTTTTGCCAGACCTCTCCATCATTACAAATAAACGATTTGACCAACATCAAGTTTGCAGCTGCCCCCTGTCCTTCCGTACCGTTGTTATACGATGCGATATGATGCGTAATACCCAATGCAGCATCATACTTGCGGTACATGATTACTTCAGGATTAGTTGCTAAGTTTTGCGAAGCAAACAAGTTTTTGAAGTCGCTATTAAAAGAAAACGACCCGTCCATGACGTATTCCGCCGCTTCAACGGCAAACTCGAGGTATCTCTTTGCACGCTCCGCATTAATTCCATGGTAATGTTGGTACGTGCCTTCAAACAGCATCAAACGTGAAATGAACGATGCGGCTATGTACCGGTTCAATTCATTTGCACCGTCATTTACCCGGATATTCTGCATCACAAACTTGAAATCGTCGTAAACCTGATCCATGACAAAACCTCGGTCATCGCGGTCTTTGTACAACTGATCCCAATCGTCATCGTTCACTACTGAACCATAATAAGGTACATCTCCGAACACACTGACCAATCTACTGTATTCAAATCCACGGAAGAAACGCCCCACAGCCATCCAATGGTTATATGAATCGGCATCTAGATTACTTTGTGCTACGTTTTCCAACCTATCTAGGAAAGTATTGGATTTGCGCACCCACGCGAAGTTCCAGTTGGGACCGGCATATTGGGCAATCCAAGCGGCTCCTTCGGTTGATGCGCCGCGACTGGCCGGCACATTATTTTCAAAGTGGCCTTGTACATTTCGACTCGTCAGATCGTCAGAGAACGTATAGCCGCGAACCGGGGTATAATCCACCCCCCAACCGCTGTTATAACCATTAAAATACTGGGTATAAAAACCATTG
>CAZXSL010000174.1:0-6812 GCA_964643235.1 uncultured Sphingobacteriaceae bacterium
GCATCGAGGACGGTTTGGACTGTATGGAGCTGTTGGCAAGGAGCGTGGATTTTGTCAATCGGAAAATAAAGTAATATTGGCCATAAACATGCAGTAAAAGGTTTATGGACCAGAACAGTACGTAAATGCAGCTATTACACGACATTTATCAGGTCAGTGGCGACTTGGTCGGTCTGACACAAGACGTACCCGGTGCCATTTGGAACGATTGCAATAGCTATGTCGTTCGCTTGGAGGGAGGGTTATTGCTGTTTGATTGTGGTTGTGGTGATACCATGGGCCAACTTTTTGACAATATACGGTATTGGGGAATGGACCCTGCCGACATTAAGTATTGCTTCCTTACACACGCCCATTATGACCACGCTGGGGGAGGGCATATCCTGAAAAATCAAGAAGTACATTTCGTTTCAGGCCAGGAAACAGCCAATGCGGTGAGCGCGGGCGATAAGCGATGCTGTGGATATTTGTACCATAAGACTTTTCATCCGTTTGATATCGATACAGTCCTGGATGAGGGGCAGAAGATTTCGGTTTTGGGACTCGAAATAGAAGCTCGTTTGATGCCGGGGCATAGTATGGGCTGCACGATATATTCGTTCCAGTGGAATGGGAAACGTATTGTCATTAGTGGAGATGTGATCGGTACGAAATTAAGTGGTGATTTTGGCTGGTCAGGTTCCATCGATTTTTGTCGGACAACGTACTTAGACTCATTGGTGAGGATGGCTGATATTGATATGGATTATATGTTGCCGGGGCATGGGATGGTCTATTTTTCGGGAGCAAAGCGACGAGTGGAAGAGGTACTGAATACCGCATTAATGGAGTGGAGGAAATAGCGAAATTAGGTTGTTGAAAAAAATCAGGATTTAAAATGAAGGAAATTAAAGGCCCCGCTATTTTGTTAGGGCAGTTTTTAACGAATGAGGAACCGTTTAATAATTTGAAGTCCATTTGTAATTGGGCTAAATCGTTGGGTTATAAAGGGGTTCAATTGCCGGCTTGGGATAAGCGCTGCATGGATCTGAAACGAGCAGCTGAAAGTCGCGATTATGCGGATGAAATCCGCGGTACGGTGCAGGAAGCTGGATTGGAGATTACCGAATTAGCTACACATTTGCTGGGACAATTGGTTGCTGTGCATCCGGCCTATGATGTGTTGTTTGATGGTTTTGCCGATGCATCGGTTCGTGGAGACGCCAAGGCAAAACAAGAGTGGGCAACACAGCAAATGCTGTACGCGGCACAAGCGTCGCGAAACTTGGGACTAAAAGCTTGTGGTACCTTCAGTGGTGCACTGATTTGGCATACGGTTTACCCATGGCCGCAACGCCCGTCGGGACTCGTGGATAGGGCGTTTAATGAACTCGCTGCGCGCTGGCAGCCTATATTGGATGAATTTGACCACCATGGCATCGACGTGTGTTATGAGCTCCATCCCGGGGAGGACCTGCATGATGGTGTGACATTTGAGCGTTTCTTGGAAAAGACAAATAATCATTCCCGCGCTAATATCCTCTACGATCCGTCCCATTTTGTGCTGCAATGCATGGATTATCTAGGTTTTATCGATCATTACCATCAGCGCATCAAGATGTTCCATGTCAAAGATGCCGAGTTTGTTCCCTCCGCAAAGCAAGGTGTTTACGGCGGTTACAATGAATGGGTGGATCGAGCTGGGCGTTTTCGCTCGTTGGGTGATGGGCAGGTTGACTTCAAAAGTATTTTCAGCAAATTGACGGCCTATGATTTTGACGGTTGGGCGGTGCTGGAATGGGAATGTGCCCTTAAGCATCCTGAGGTGGGTGCCGCCGAGGGAGCAAAATTTATCCAAGAGCATATTATTCCCATTACGGATAGGGGATTCGATGATTTTGCACAGGTAGGCGTGAATGAGGATTTGCTCAATAAACTGATTGGTGTTTAAAGTATAAAACATGCGTAAAGTGGAAGCCCTGTACCAAGGGCAAAACATGCTGGGCGAAGGCCCGTTATGGTTGGCTGGTCGCCAGCAACTTTGGTGGGTCGACATCTTGGAAAACAAGGTTTTTGGCTTTGACATTCGAAGTGGGGAGGTCAAGCAGTTCGCTTTTGATCGGCCGGTTACGCTGTTGGTCGAAACCGACGACTCCGGTACGCTATTGGTAGCCATGCAGGGAGGGATTGCATTTTTAGATCTCGATAGCGGAGCGTTGAAACATATTTTGTCTTTGGAAACCGATAAACCTAATAATCGGACGAACGATGGTGGATGCGATACCAAGGGGCGGTTGTGGGTTGGAACGATGGACAAGCAGTTTGAAACTGGGGCAGGTCATTTGTACTTGGTCGATAAGGGGGAGTTTGTACCTAAGATTCGAAACACGACGATTGCTAACGGTTTGGTTTGGTCGGCAGATGGTAACACGATGTATTTTATCGATTCGCCCCTGAAAGCGGTTAGGAAATTTGCCTATAACCCGGATGATGCGACGCTAGTTTCGCAGGGCGATGTTGTCCGCATTACCGACGAGCTAGGCGGCCCCGATGGCATGGCCATTGACGAAGAAGGGATGCTGTGGGTGGCCCATTACGGAGGGTATTTAGTCGGGCGATGGAATCCCGATACGGGAGAATTGCTCGAAAAAATCGCAGTGCCCGCACCTAACGTCACGGCATGTGTGTTTGGAGGTGATGATATGAAAACACTGTTTATCACCACTGCGCGCCAGGAAATGACACCAGCAGAACTGGAACAATATCCCTTAAGCGGTAGTCTTTTTCGCGTCGCTGTTAACGTGCGTGGGGCGGCAAAGAATAAGGTGTCCTTGGAAGCTAGCGGACTGCGGTAATCGGGTGCTAACAGCTTGTTTTACCTCAAAATAAGGTAAAATCCGTTGAGTGTTTGTACATTTACATTCCAGAAAATGGAATGTTATGACAGATAATAAATTAGCCGTATTAATCGATGCGGACAACGTGCCGTACGCGCATGTCAAGGAAATGCTGGAAGAAATTTCCAAAAGCGGTACTCCAACCGTGAAGCGGATCTATGGCGATTGGACAAAACCCCACCTTTCGGGTTGGAAGAACGTGCTGCTGGAGAATGCTATTACCCCTATACAGCAGTACAGTTATACGACAGGGAAAAACGCTTCTGATAATGCCCTGATCATCGATGCCATGGATATACTCTATTCTGAGAAGGTAAATGGATTTTGTATCGTATCCAGCGATAGCGATTTTACGCGCTTGGCTACAAGGCTGCGTGAGGCTGGCATGCTGGTTATCGGAATAGGTGAGAAGAAAACGCCCCAACCATTTATATCCGCTTGCAACAAGTTTATCTATATTGAAATTTTAAAGGCCGCGGAAGAAGAAAAACCGAGTAAGCAGACCGTAAAGACCAAGCCAAAAACCGTTACCAAGGCTGTCGATAAGATTGATAAGCAAACAGTCAAGCTAATTGTGGATAGCGTGGAGGACTTGGGTGATGATAGCGGTTGGACATTTTTGGGGCAACTTGGTAGTTTTGTGTCCAAAAAACGACCTGAATTTGACCCCAGGAATTATGGCTTTTCCAAGCTATACGAAATGATTAAGTATATCGACAAATTTGAGATCGATGAGCGTGAATCCGGTGTTAATAGTAAACATAAGCATATTTATTTGAGGCTAAAACAATAGTAGTGTGCTGATTTACATGTGTTTTAAGTTGGGGTGTCTGTCCTCGTTCGTTTCTATTTTGGAAATTCGCGGGTAACTCGTACTTTGGACCTTTCAATTCAATCGTTTTACCATTTTACAATAAGCAATTGAGTAAACAAGCAAGAGATATCCTGACCATTGGTTTTGCCCTATTTGCCATGTTCTTCGGTGCTGGCAATTTGTTATTGCCACCTTATATTGGTATCCAAATCGGAAACCACGTTTGGATCACGATCCTGGCTTTTGGTTTAACCGGTATTTTGTTGCCTTTTCTCGGAATTCTGTCGGTAGCCCAATCGGGTAACCGTTTCGAAGATCTAGGTACCAAAATACATCCGCTTTTGGCCCCTGTTTTGGGTACGGTTATCATGCTTTGTATCGGACCCTTGATTGCCATCCCGCGAACGGCTGCAACGACACACGAGGTAGGCGTTATGCCCGTACTGCCTGGGTTAAATCCTTTATGGACGTCTGTAGTGTTCTTTGTGATTACTTGGCTTTTGACCATCCGTCCTTCGCGAGTAGTCGATATCATCGGTAATATCCTGACTCCCGTGCTCTTGGTCTTATTGGTCGTCCTTATCTTAGCTGGCATTATTTGGCCAATGGATACCTACGGCGAGTCGGGGCTCAGCGTAGGCAAGTCCTTTACCCTGGGATTTGTGGAGGGCTACCAGACCTTGGACGTTTTGGCTTCGGTCGTCTTTGCCGGGATAATTATTGCGGCAGCCAAAGCAAAAGGACATGAAACCACGGCTTCAAAAACACGAGTGGTTATTTATGCCGGATTGCTGTCGGCTGTTTTTCTGTTGATCATCTACGGCGGGCTCATTCAGTTGGGTGCGACATCTGGGGTTACCGATACGGATATTAAGCGCTCGGAATTGCTTTTGTATATTTCAACATCCCTGTTGGGGCAATACGGAACCTATGGTATAGGCAGTGCAATAGCACTCGCTTGCCTAACAACGGCAATCGCATTGGTTTCTGCTTTTGGTATGTTCTTTTCTTCGTTGACTAAAGGGGCTTTGGGTTACAAGCTATTGGTAAGTATTTGTTGCGTAGCGTCATGCGTGCTTTCCGTTACCGGGGTGGATAACATCATAACCTTTGCATATCCGATTTTAAGTTTTGTATATCCCATTACGATTACCTTGATTCTTTATCGGGTCGTTTTTTATCGGGTTGTCAAAAACCGAGAACCATATATCGCCGCCATCTTGGCATCGACCGTTATTGCAGTCTCCTATTTGCTCAATCAGCTAGAACTCTTGGGCGAAGGAGCGCTTCAAATACTACATTATATCCCGTTCTATCAATATGAACTAGGTTGGGTCGTGCCTTCGGCTATTTGTTTTTTGCTGGTTTGGGTTGTCGGTGTTTCCCGAAGTCGGACGTGATTTGGCGGAAGGAGTAATGGGCAGCTAAGTAGCCATAGCGAGTAAAGCCGGGTGTTGTCTCGTAAGCGCGGATGACCTCCTTCCATAAAAATAACTACCTTTGTCCATTGTGAATGCTAAATTTAAACGCTCATGATCGAACCGTTTGATCTCGTGATACATGGTACTGCTTACGCTGTTTTCCCCGACGGTGAAGATGTGTTTACCATTTTCAAGGAAGGTAAGGAGTACCTGCAAATCCAGAAAGATACCGAAACACAATGGCTCAAGCTAGATCCCGAATCGGGTATTCCCTTGTTTGGTCTGGATGAGGAAGTGAATGCCATCGGTAAGGCCATTTTAGAGAGACAGCGTTAAATAACCCTGATTTTTCATGAATATTACTATTATTTCATCGAGCCCGCGACCCGAAAGTGTCAGCGTGCGGGTCGCTTTGTTTTTGGAGCGTTTGTTCAAGAGCGAGACGGGACACAATGTCACCTTGGTTGACGTGCGCAGCTGGTTAGATCGCTTTGCCGATGGGCAGCCTGTCTATCGTAAACGCGACGATTGTCCGGAATCCCTTCTGGAACTATACGACATCATGGATCATACCGATGCCTTTATTTTGGTGTCGCCCGAGTACAATGGAGGATACCCCTTCGCGATGAAACGTTTGTTCGACCAGTTCAATAAGCAGTCGAAAAAAGTGTTTGCTATAGCCACGTCGTCTACGGGCCTGATGGGTGGGATGCGGGCTTCGCTAGCCCTGCAACATTATGTTGTGGCCTTGTTTGGGATTTTGTCGCCACGTATGCTTATCACGCCCGACATAACCTCGAAATTTGATGCTGAAGGAAATCTGTTGGATGACAATTTCCAAAAGGCTATTGACGTTTTTAAAGAAGAATTTCTATGGCTTGCTGAAACCGTAAGCCGAGCGGACTAGGCAATACCAGGGTAGGAAGGTAGCCGTAGAGTTCGCATTTGCTGATATGTGGTAAAAAATAGTAGGATGAGTTCAGACAAAAATAAACTCGAGGTATGGATGCGAGGCCCCATTAAGGGCGTACCGGCATTGCTACAGCCTGTAGCCCACGCCTTGCTACAAGCACAGGAGGAGACGGCACGCTACCTGGATGGCTTTGAGGATCGTTTGCTTTGGGAAAGACCGGATGGTATGGCTTCGGTCGGATTCCATTTGCAACATATGGCTGGTGTGATTGATAGGCTAATTACTTACGCACAGGACAAGAACCTGACCGAAGAGCAGTTTGCGTACTTACGTGCGGAAGGGGAGGCTGCTGAAGGGCTGTTGTCATCTGAACTGGTCGTAGCGTTCGGCCATCAGGTACAGGAAGCATTGGCTAAGTTGCGCGAAATGGATGGCACCCAACTAACCGAACCTCGCTATTTGGGGCGCAAACGTATCCCAACGACCATGATGGGATTGTTGTTCCATGCTGCAGAACATGTGCAAAGACATGTGGGGCAATTGTTGGTAACCGTACGTTGGGTCAATGCCTGATTGGCTGCCCATGAATTAGGCCTGTACGTATACCACGTACTTTATTTCAAAAAAATCTTCTTTGAAGTAATCAGTCAATGGGAATGTTTGGGCCTTTAGTTTCGACTCCCGTATCTCCTCGGTTAGGTCGCCACCCTTGAGGTATAACAAGCCATTGGGCAAGGCATTTTTGTCATTTTTGATAAATTTATTCCTAATCCATGGGTAGAATTCGA
>CAZXSL010000175.1:0-6803 GCA_964643235.1 uncultured Sphingobacteriaceae bacterium
CCTAGCACGACCAGCCGACCAGCTTGGGGGTAATGGTATGTGGATATATTGGGCATCTTATGACTATCTAATTTTCAGCGTGACAATGGTAATAATGGCCAAGATGATACCCGTAATCCAAAAACGGGTCACAATCTTGGATTCATGGTATCCTTTTTTCTGGTAATGGTGGTGTAAAGGTGCCATCAGGAACACCCTGCGCCCCTCACCGAATTTCTTGCGCGTATACTTGAAGTAGGAAACCTGGATAATAACGGACAAGTTTTCAACGAGAAACACGCCACACAACACCGGTATCAACAACTCTTTGCGTATCAGCACGGCAAAAGCAGCGATGATACCCCCGATCGCTAGGCTACCCGTATCACCCATAAACACCTGCGCAGGATATGAATTATACCAAAGAAACCCAGTACATGCACCCACGAAGGCCCCAGCGAAAATCACAAGCTCGCCCGAATTGGGGATGTACATGATGTTGAGGTAATCTGAAAAAATGACGTTACCAGACACATAGGCAAAGATGGCAAGTGTCCCTCCGATAATCGCTGATGTCCCTGTCGCTAGGCCATCTATGCCATCGGTAATGTTCGCCCCGTTGGAAACAGCCGTCACGATGATGACTACCACAACCAAAAACAAGAGGAAAACCGAGGTATTGCCATTCAGCCCAAACGTGCTCAAAACCCGGGCGTAATCAAATTCATTATCCTTGTAAAAAGGAATATTAGTCTTGGTCGACTTCACATCCTGGGTATAGTAAGTAGCGCCAGTCGCAGTTCGGATGTGTTCAGTTGCCTGGTCGCTCTTATTCACTTGCTCCCGTACGACAATTTCGGGATGGAAATACATGGTACAAGCGATGATGATACCTAGACCGACTTGGCCGATGACCTTGAATCGGCCGGCCAGCCCTTCCTTATTCTTTCGGAACACCTTGATGTAATCATCCAAAAAGCCGATTGCCCCCATCCACACTGTGGTAATGAGCATTAGGATCACGTAGATATTGTCCAACTTGGCAAACAACAAAGTAGGAATCAAGATACCGGCAATAATGATCAACCCACCCATAGTGGGGGTTCCCTGTTTCTTTTTCTCACCTTCCAGCCCCAGATCACGGATGGTTTCCCCAACCTGCTTTTTTCTCAGCAGTCCGATCAGCCGGCTTCCAAACACCGTTGTTATTATCAACGATACAACCACAGCCATGGCCGTGCGGAAGGAGATGTATTGAAACAACCCCAATCCGGGTATATGCGTGTTTTGTTCGATCCAAGTAAATAAATGATAGAGCATAAGCTATCTATTGTTCGCTGAATGTTTCCGTTAATACGTTCTTATCGTCGAAGTCGATCCTTCGACCTGCTATTTCCTGATACTTCTCGTGTCCTTTGCCCGCTACCAACACAATATCTCCTGGCTGAGCCAGGTGGCATGCCGCCCGGATGGCTTCGCGGCGGTCAACAATCGAGAATACGTTTCGCCTCTTATCCGCTGGCACCCCCTCTTCCATCTCCCGGATGATGGCTGCCGGATCTTCCGAACGGGGATTATCCGACGTGATAATGACCTTGTTGCTGTATCGGGCAGCTACGGCTGCCATTTCCGGACGCTTGGTACGATCGCGGTCGCCACCACAACCCAATACGGTAATGATTTGCTCATCGCCCTTGCGCAGCCCCTGCACGGTTTGCAATACATTGGCCACAGCATCAGGCGTATGCGCATAATCCACAATACCAACAATACCCGTTTGGGAGATGACAGTATCAAAGCGCCCTTCCGCACCATTAATCTGGCTGAGTGCCACCAATACTTTGGTAGTCTCCTGCTCCAGCAAAATTGCCGTGGCATATACCGCCAATATGTTATAGGCATTGAAATGGCCGATTAATCGTACCCATACCTCTTGCTGTTCGATCATGAGCAGCATCCCGTCAAAATGGCTTTCCACCACCTTAGCTTTGAAATCAGCAATGGACTTCAGCCCGTATGTTTTCTGATGCGCAAACGTATTCTGCAACATGACAGCCCCGTTTTTGTCGTCGGCATTGGTTAAGGCAAAGGCAAAACGGTCCAAGCCATCGAAAAAGGTCTTTTTCGCCTTAATGTATTCTGCAAAGGTTTTATGGAAATCGAGGTGATCGTGCGTAATATTCGTGAACAATCCTCCCGCAAAATTCAATCCGGCGATACGCTGTTGGACGATGGCGTGCGAACTGACCTCCATAAAACAATAATCACAACCGTCATCCACCATTTCTCGCAGTAAGCGATTGAGCTCAACCGGATCAGGCGTAGTATGTGTAGCCGGCAATACCTTGGTATCTATCTGGTTTTGAACAGTTGAAATAAGTCCAACACGATACCCCAACTGCTTAAACAATTGAAACAAAAGCGTGGCTACCGTGGTCTTCCCGTTTGTTCCTGTAACCCCCACCAAACGCATGCTGCGCGACGGGTTATCGTAATAATTACTGGCAGTCACACCCAAAGCATAGGCCGAATCGCTAACCTGCACATAGGTAACCCCTTCTGACATCGTATCCGGCAGTTGCTCAACGATTACCACCGTCGCACCTGCCCCTATGGCTGCGTCAACAAAATCATGGCCATCGACCTGCGTACCCCGCACAGCCACGAAAAGACTGCTAGGCACCACCTGCCTTGAGTCGAAACAAACAGCTTCGACAAGCATGTGGAGGTTGCCCGTTATCTGCTGTACGGGTATACCATGCAATATGTCTTTTAGTGGTATCATGTTCTACCTTAATTCTATCGACACGCTTGTGCCCGGCTTTACCTGTGCACCGGCCAGTAGCGATTGGTTTATTACCTTTCCTTTTCCTTTTACGATGGTGGGATATCCCGCATTTTCGAGAGCATACAAGGCGTCAATCAGCCCCATCCCTTCCACATTGGGCACGACTCCTTCTTGTATGGATTGATCTTCAAAGGGTATCGCTTTAATCGTATCCAACCCGCCAGGGCCTTCTGCCGAAGCATACCTTGTCTTGATACCCATCGCCTCATAAACGGCCAATGCTGCATGTTTGGACCCGCGCAGCGTTGGTGGAAGACTTGTATTACCCACCAAGCGCAACTCCTCAAAACTGCTGTGCATATCCAAATCGTTCGCATATACCATATCCGCCAGTTCGCGGAATACAGGCCCCGCGATGGAGGATCCATAATACCCATTTCGTGGGTTACGGATTACAACAATCATGGAGTACTTCGGGTTATCAGCCGGAAAATAACCGGCAATCGAAGACTGGTATTTGCGATTGCGATAGCCGGCCGCACCGTCGGCAATCTGTGCCGTTCCGGTCTTACCGGCCATGGTATATACCGGGTTGTTGATACGCCTTCCTGTACCCGTCTCCATCGTTCCCTTCAGCATATCTTGCAACTTACCAATGGTTTCTTTTGATGCAATACGCTTATTAATAACACGCGTGCCGAACCGTTCGACCGTATTGCCCAAATGCCTGATTTCCTTTACATAAAGTGGAGCTACCATCACACCATCATTTGCCACGGCATTGTACAGTGTCAGCATCTGCAAAGGTGTCATCTGCAATTCGTACCCGTATGCCATCTGCGGTAGCGACAGGCCGCTCCAACTCCGGCTTTCAGGAGTTTTGATAAGCGGATCGCCCTCACCGGGAATTTGCAACCCAAGAGGCTTCCCAATGCCCAAGCCATGAAGCTGCTTAGTAAATCGCGCGGGATTATCACGATAAGCCGTATTGATAATCTTGGTAATGGCGGCATTGGACGACACTTCAAATGCTTTCTTCACGGTGATCGTTCCATACGCATGCACATCACGAATGGTATGGCGATGCACTTGGTAGGTGCCGTTGCCGGTCTCCACCATCGTACTCGTATCGACTACGCCATCTTCCAACGCGATAAGGTAAGAAGCCAACTTAAACGTGGAACCGGGTTCAGCAGTTTGCGCAATAGCGTAGTTGAATTTCTCGCGATACACGCCATCGGTATCCCGCGTAAAATTGGCCACTGCCCGAATCTCGCCGGTAGCCACTTCCATCAGAATAACACAACCATTGTCGGCATTACTGATTTGCAGTTGCTTTTCCAATGCCCGTTGCGCCATATCTTGCATATTGACATCGATCGTTGAGATAATGTCCGACCCGTCGACCGGTGCCACCTCGATATCCCGATTAACAGGCATCCAAACACCCCCGGCTATCCGCTGCACCAAACGCTTTCCGCTACGTCCGTCAATGTATTCGCCATAAGCACCTTCCAATCCAACATGGACATTATCATCCTGGCTTTTGTAACCAATGGTTCGTGCCGCCAGGTTAGTAAAGGGCAGGATACGTTTGTTTTTACGTTCGGCAATCAGCCCTCCCCGATACCGGCCCAGATTAAAGATGGGAAATTCCCGAAGCTTCTTGAGCTCTTGGTGACCCACATTGCGCTTGATAAGAAAATAACGGTTTCGCCGTTTACGGGCATCCTTGAGCGCCACACTATATTGAGCGGATGACTTATCACCAAAAAACGCAGACAGTCTGCCTGCGAGAGAATCTACTTTCGAAAAGAACACATCATCCTCTTCTATCCCCGGCGCCAACAAATCCATCCGCACATCATATTCCGGTATCGAAGTGGCCAGTAAACTCCCGTCGTTGGAATAAATATTACCCCTCACCGCTTCCACGTCCACATAACGAGTCGAGAGGCTGTCAGCCATAGCCCGCCACTCATCCCCTTCAGCGTATTGGACATGGAATAATTTGACCAATACCGCGATGGCAAAAAGCACGATGAGCCCAAATGACAAATAGGCTCTTAGCAATATGTCGGTACGGATATTCATCTTTGACTAATTATTCGCTTTTCTCACTAAGGTTATTTTCTTTGGGGGCTCAGTCCGTTCTTTCAGCCCCAAGCTATCAGCACGCTTGGCAATCTCACTTTGCGTGGTCAGTTTCATCATTTCGGCCGAAATAGACTTGTAATCCCAACTCATTTCCTTTACCTCACGACTCAACCTATCGATTTGCCTGACCGTGCGTTCGGCGTAATGCCTATTGGCGATATACATGATCGCCAGGAATCCGGCAAATGCAACAAACGGCACATAACCAACAAATGATGAAGACGACAACCAATTGACCGAGAACACTGACTGGACAAAACTGCGCGTCGCTTGCGCCTTTTCCTCCACAGTATCCTGCAGCTCTTCCTGCTGCTCCTCGCTCAACGGCTCCGGCTTGTACCTGTTTTTTGCCATCCTATTTATCTATCCCTTCGCGTTCAACCAATTTTTCTGCTACACGCAGTTTGGCACTCCGTGCCCGGCTATTGACCTCGATTTCCGCAGGCGACGCTACAATCGCCTTGCGCGACACGGACTCCAGAGGCTTAATCTCGTTACCAAAAAAGTCCTTCTCGACCTCGCCACGAAACTTGCCCTTGGCCATAAAATTCTTAACCAACCTATCTTCCAACGAATGGTATGACATAACTACCAAGCGCCCCCCAGGACGAAGTACCTGCGCTGCCTGCACCAAAAAATCTTGCAACGCATCCAGCTCCCCGTTGACCTCGATACGTAGCGCCTGGAATAATTGCGCATGGTATTTATGCGCTTTACCCCGCGGCACCAAGGGCTCGACAACCCCTTTCAATTGAGCAACCGTCTGTATGGGCTGCTGCGTGCGTGCCCTAACAATCGTTGAAGCTAGCGTTTTCGCATTATGCAACTCACCATACATACCCAAAATCCGGTGCAGCTCAGCCTCGTCATACGTATTGAGTATGGTCTGAGCGTCGAGCTCGCCAACTTGATCCATCCGCATATCCAGATCAGCATCAAACCGGGTCGAAAAACCCCGACGCCCATCATCAAACTGATGGGACGAAACCCCCAGATCTGCCAATATCCCGTCGACTTGCCGCACACCGCGCAGCCGCAGATTATTCTTCAAAAACTTGAAATTTTGATGAATGAGCACTAACCGCTCGTCATCTATCGCGTTTCGCAACGCGTCTGGATCTTGGTCAAATGCATACAACTTACCACCAGGCCCAATCCGCTTAAGTATCTCTCGAGAGTGACCACCCCCACCGAAAGTAACATCCACATACACACCCTCCTCACGTATAGCAAGCGCATCCATGCACGCATCCAACATAACCGGCACATGATACACATCACTCATCCCCACCTCCTATATCTTCACCTCCCATTACCTCCTCGGCCAGCAGCGCGAAATCATCATCCTGCCCGCCTTCCCATAATTCATTGTAAACCTGCTTGGACCACACTTCAATCTTATTGAACTGACACGCCAACACAACTTCAGACTCAATACCAGCATATGCCAATAAAGACTTAGGCAACAACACCCGATTCGCCGAATCAAGCGTCAACTCACATGCACCCCTCGTGAAATTGCGAACGAAAATGCGATTCTTGGCAACATACTGATTCAACTTAGCTAGCTTAGCCGTCGTTTTATCCCACTCCTCCCTCGTGTAGATAACCAAGTTTTTTTCAAAACCACGATTGATCACAAGCCCCGTACGCTCCACATCAGGCACTTGCCTTTTGAGCGTAGCCGGCAACACCATCCTTCCTTTGGTGTCTAGCTTACAATCAAATTCGCCAATCAGGTTACCCATTGAATTCAGTTTCGGACAAAATCACTGGGTAAAATTAGACAAAAGCCCCCACTTTCTCCCACAATCACCCACACAAAAGTTTTCCACATTCACACGATTTGATAAAACCATTGATTATAAGATAATTACAA
>CAZXSL010000176.1:0-6611 GCA_964643235.1 uncultured Sphingobacteriaceae bacterium
GGCTTAACTTCAGGATCACGCCCAGTGGATCCATGTTTGTCATCGACTGGTATGACAAAAATCAGTGCCACAGCCCTAATCCGGATGTGCACGACAAATCCTTGGGACGCATCTTCCGTATCAGCCATGAGAAAGACCAGTGGGTGCAGGTAGACCTGGCTAAGAAAAGCAGTCTGGAATTGGTGGAGTACCAATTACACGCAAACGAGTGGTACGTCAGCCACGGGAGGCGTCTGCTACAAGAGCGTGGTGCCGACAAGCAGGTGCACGATGCCTTGTGGGATATTTTTGACAATAACCCAGACGTGACCCGCAAACTACGGGCACTTTGGGCACTGCATGTAACTGATGGCTTGCCAACGGAGCGTTTGGTAACCCTATTGGATCACAGTGAGGATTACGTACGGACATGGGCGGTACAACTGCTAAGCGAACAAGGCAATGTATCCGAATCAGCGTTGCGCAAGTTTGAGGCAATGGCAAAAAATGATAATTCGGCGATGGTACGTCTGTATTTAGCCAGCGCAGCGCAGCGGATTGAACCGGCACAGCGTTGGGAGCTCCTGACAGGTCTTGCCGGTAGAGCCGAGGATAAGGAAGACGCGAACCTTCCGCTGATGATCTGGTACGCATTTGAGCCACTTGTCGGTATGGACGCCAACAAGGCTATCGCGATAGCAAAACGGTCGGAATTGCCTAATTTATTAGCGTTTACTGCACGGCGTATCGGTGACCAGGACGATAAACGGACAGCAGCGCGTCAGCTGACCAGCCTGAAAGAGGAGCTCCTGAAAGAACGGAATCATACGCCCGCCTTACATGCCGCTTTTGAGACCATCGACCGTAAATTGGTTGAACTCTCATCAGGGAATTAATGCATTAACGATAATGATAGAACAGAAAGCCATGGAAATGATGAGAAGATTGAGAAAAAAAGGAATACTGTTCCTCGCGATGGGCAGCATTGCCTGGGGGAGTTGCCTGGCCCAGCAAGGTGTGGACGGAAAGCATATTGAATTCGTGAAAACTGTACTGACGACTGAGTTTATATCCGAAGGTGTTGCCGTTGGCGATGTCAACAACGATGGGGTCATGGACATCATTGCCGGAGCCAAATGGTTTGAAGGTCCACACTGGACTCCTCATGATATCTATCACGAAGACCAGGTGTTTGACGGTACGACGGGATATAGCAACTCCATGTTGAACTTTACAATCGATGTCGATCAGGACGGGTGGGTTGATTATGTGCGAGTCGACTTCCCTGGCCAGGAAATATGGTGGTACGAAAACCCCAAAAATGAAGGAGGCTATTGGAAAGAGCATATCATCTGCCTGTATAATGGCAACGAGTCGCCCTTGTTTGTTGATGTGGACGGCGATGGGCGACTGGATATCCTGTGTGCTGACTCCCGGTCTAAGGAAATGGTGTGGTATCGTGCGCCTTGGCAAGAGGGAGATAAAGAATGGCGACGCTATGTTATCGGTGGCGAGGGGTCGCCCGGTACCGATATATTCTCGCATGGACTGGGGTTTGGGGACATCAACGGTGATGGGCGAAACGACGTGTTCATCACGGGCGGTTGGTGGGAAGCACCGGAAAGCCCCTATCAATCGCACTGGACATTCCACGAAGCCGACCTCGGTGATGATGCTGCCCAGATGTACGCCTTGGACGTAAATGGCGACGGTTTACCGGATGTCATTAGCTCATCGGCACACCGCTTCGGGATATGGTGGCATGAGCAAGGCCGCGATACCAACGGAAATCCGACGTGGACAACCCACGACGTGGAGCCTGCAACTGGGTTTTCACAAAACCATGCCCTGTCGTTGGTGGACATCAACGGCGATGGAAACCCGGATATCCTTAGCGGGATGCGTTATTTTGCTCATATGGGCAATGACCCCGGCGAGCTGAACGACCCCATCGTGTTTTGGCTGGAGTTTATCCCCGGCGAAAACCCACAATGGATACCGCATATTATTGATAACGACTCGGGTGCAGGATTGAACAACGTGATTGAAGATATGAACGGCGACGGCCTGTTGGATATCGTAACTGCGAATAAAAAAGGGGTTTTCTATTTCGAGCAAAAGCGTAAATAACCGGATTCAGGTTATAGCGTCTGGAATTTGTTCCGATACTCTTTTGGGGTAATACCCATCATGGTTTTAAACTGCTTGTTGAAATTTGAAAGTGTATTGAACCCCGATTCGTAGCAAATCTGGGCGATGGTTTTGGTTTCCGCGATGGAAAGCAAGTTGCAAGCATTCCGGATACGTACTTCCGTCACAAAGCTGGAAAATGATTTGCTCGTCTTTATCCGAAAATAACGGCTGAATGAGCTCGGCGTCATATTGAGTAGTGCTGCCGGTTCTTCGATAAGTATCGGGTTGCGAAAATTTCGGGCAACGTAGTTATATACCAGGTTGATGCGGTTGGTTTCCTCTTCCTTGAGCGCGTATGTGTAGGCTTGATTGTGAAGTAGGTCGTAATCCTTGGTTTGGGCGATGGTGTCTAGTATCTTGAAAAACTGGATGATACTCTCAACCCCATGTAGGTGGGTCAGGTCGAGCATGAGTTGGCGTACTTTATGTACGGTTTTTCCGGTAAGCTCCATACCGTATTTAAGCCTGTCGAACAAGGACCTGACTTGAGTCATTTCCTCTTTGTCCATGAAATGGTTGAGCGCATCCTTATGGAAATAGAGTACAAGTCCATGGCTGTAATCGTCGGTATCGGTATCGAAATATTCTTCGTCACTACGCCATAAATGAGGTATGTTCGATCCCAGGAATGTCAAATCGCCGGGTCCGAATTGCTTGACGGTACTCCCGATAAATCGCGTGCCGGTCCCCTTGATGACCATAAAAAGCTGGTATTCGTCATGGGCATGCCAAGTGGGGTCGAAGTGCTTTTCTCGGAGCTCTCGGGCAAAGAAGATGCTGGATTCCAGTATCTTCATTTTCTGGATTGCTAACCTTTTGAAAATCTGCGTGTTTGAGGTCATGTCTGTCGTAAGATTGTCCTGTGATTCGATTTTCTTTTGGGCACAGTACCCGCCCAAAGATACGAAAAGCTATAAACTTATCAGGGGACACAGCAATTGGGGGATACGGATGGTACCGGGATACCCGTTTAAATGTAGTAACGTTTGGTTATTCAATAATAATAAGTCGTTTTTTTACAATTTGACGGCTGATTTTTAAAAATGTGACAAAATATAGTCGGTTTTGGTTTCTTTATAGGTTTTGTCATGAGGTAATATCCAGTAACTTCGTTAACGAACCAAATGAAAAGACATGGTGTATTAGCAGACCTAAAATGAAGTGTGAAGTTAACAATACACGACAGCTGAACTGTTTATTTAGCCAATAATTAATAACTCAAAACAATGAATGACAAGAAGATTAATGTAGCGATCATCGGTTTGGGTTTCGGGGCAGAGTTTATCCCGATTTACCAACGCCACCCTCATGCCAATATGTATGCGGTATGCCAGCGAAGCGAAGACAAAGCAAAGGCCGTAGCCGAGCAGTTCGGTATCGAGAAATACTATACGGACTATGACGAATTGCTGAAGGACGACAATATCCATGCGGTGCACATTAATACGCCTATTCCAGACCACGCCGCTCAGTCGATCAAGGCTTTGAAGGCAGGCAAACATGTCGCCTGTACCGTGCCCATGGCGACCACGGTAGAGGAGTGTCGGCAGATTGTCGAACTGGTCGAACAAACCGGGCTTACCTACATGATGATGGAGACGGTCGTCTATGCACGCGAGTTTCTCTTCATGAAAGAGCTTTATGACAAAGGGGAACTGGGCAAGCTCCAGTTTCTGAAAGCCAGCCACCAGCAGGATATGGACGGATGGCCTAACTATTGGCCAGGCTTACCACCAATGCACTATGCTACACACTGTGTAGGGCCGGTAGTCGGTATCGCGAAGCTTGTGGCGGAGTCGGTTTCTTGTTTCGGCTCAGGGACGATAAGGGAAGAGCTACACGCCCATTATAATTCACCATTTGCCATTGAGAGTGCCCACATTAAGTTTAAGGATTCAGACTTGACGGCTCACGTATACCGTTCCTTGTTTGATACGGCACGCCAATATCGGGAAAGTTTCGAGGTTTATGGCTCTAAAAAAAGCGTCGAGTGGCCGTTGATTGAAGGTGAGCCACTTGTGGTACATACAGCCAAACGTCCTGAACCTGAAATCCCCGAAGAAGTTGTGTGTCCAGATTACGCACACCTGCTGCCCGAACCGATCCAGCCATTCACGACCGGAGGAGTCTACGACGAGGACGATAACCAGCACCTGTCCTTTACCCAAGGAGCCGGACACGGTGGCTCGCATCCACACTTGGTTCATGCATTCGTGGACGCGCTTGTGAAAGGCACCGATCCATTTCCCAACGTTCGGCAGTCTGCCAATATCACGTGTGTGGGGATTTTGGCACACGAATCAGCCTTGCGAGGAGGCGAAACCATCAAGTTGCCAGACTTTACCCTGTAACGGGTTGGGTAGTCAGTTTATCTTGTCGGGCCTTAGAACGCCTGGCCTTAAGCGAAAACGGAACGGTATACCATCCGTTTTTCGCTTTTACTGCATATATTTGCCGGGTATCCATAGAAAGAAACAACGAATCGGCACACCCAAAGGGAGCTCTTCGATCCAATAACCACTTTTAAAATAACGTGATGATTAATCAGAAATTCCGTGTTATTATTGCTGTTTTGTTCCTTTTGGGGGCAAACGCTTGTACCCAGTCCCAACAACAAGCCGATTCGAACGGTGCCCCGTCACTAACGGTGGCTGCGGCAGATTTTGATGCCGAGGTCGATGGACTCCCCGTTGCATTATATACGCTGACCAACGGGCAATCCGTAGCGGCAATTACCAATTACGGTGCGCGAATCGTTAGTCTACACGTTCCAGATAAGGATGGCAACCTAGTTGATGTCGTTTTGGGTTATCAGGATTTGGCCCATTTCCAAGATCCGGATGAAGGTTTCTACGGAGCCGTGGTGGGGCGTTACGGAAACCGAATTGCCGAAGGGAAATTTGCCATCGGCGGAGAGGCCTACCAGTTGGAAGTAAACAACGGGCCGAATAGCCTACATGGCGGGTATAACGGTTTTTTTGCGAAGGCTTGGGAGGTAACACACGTGTCGGATAGCAGTATTGTGCTCCGGTACCTTTCTCCTGATGGCGATGCGGGATATCCCGGAGCTTTGGAAACGAGCGTTACCTATACGCTGACAGCAGACAACGGTTTGGATATCCAATATCGGGCGACGACGGACAAAACTACGATTGTTAACCTGACCAACCACGCTTATTTCAACCTGAGTGGGGAAGGCGATGATACCATACTCGACCACTTGTTGACCATTCATGCTGATGGTTATACTCCGGTGGATGCCACACTTATCCCTACGGGCGAGATTGTGCCGGTAGAGAATACGCCCTTTGATTTCCGTGAAGCGACTGCCATCGGCGCACGCATTGACGACAAGCACGACCAGCTGGGTTTCGGTGGCGGGTACGACCATAATTTCGTGCTGAGCAAGTCTGCCGGGTTGCAACTGGTGGCTAGTGTGGCTAGCCCTAAAACTGGCATCGTGATGGATGTCCTGACCGAAGAGCCAGGTTTACAGTTTTATAGCGGTAATTTTATGGATAACGTGGAAGGAGCGAAAGGAGGAAAAACCTATGGCTACCGATCGGCTTTCTGTTTGGAAACCCAACACTTTCCAGATTCACCAAACCAACCGGCTTTCCCATCCACGGAGCTGCAACCCGGAGAAACGTACGAAACTCGTACGATATATCGTTTCAGTACCCATTAGGGGATAGAACTTTTGGCGCATCTCAAAAAATAAGCAATCGGTTGCATTTGCCCAAAAATTGGTGGATTCGATTAATGTTTGTAAAATTAACCAGAATTTACCAGGAGGTATTCAGGTACCACGGTTGTACCTGTGCCTGGCCCTGTAAGCTAATCCATTAGTAAACATTAAAACATGAAATACAATCGTCGAAATTTCCTGAAAAGCGCTTCCGTGATTTCCGGTGCTGCGGCCGTGGGGCTGCCGGCTTTGGCCAGTGCCAGCGGCAAAAACAACGAACGTTACGAAATTGTCTCCCAAACAATTGCCAATACCCCCCAACGGTTTAATATGAGCGGGTATGCCGCACCTAAAATTGATAAAGTCCGTATTGGGTTCATCGGTTTGGGTATGCGGGGGCCAGGAGCCGTAAATCGTATCTCCCACATCGATGGAGTGGAGATTAAAGCAATTTGCGATAAGGTACCTGCTAAAGTAACCCGGGTTCAAGAGCGTTTGACCGAGGCAGGCTTACCCAAAGCTAAAGAGTATGTAGGCGAGAACGGTTGGAAAGACATGATCGATAACGAGGACCTCGATCTGGTTTACATCTGTACCCCTTGGCATTTGCATACGCCTATGTGTTTGTACGCTATGCGGGCAGGCAAGCACGCAGCATGTGAGATACCCATCGCACTGACATTGGATGAGTGTTGGGAACTCGTTGAGACCTCCGAAGCGACAAGGAAGCATTGCATGATGTTGGAAAACT
>CAZXSL010000177.1:0-6580 GCA_964643235.1 uncultured Sphingobacteriaceae bacterium
TGGGCTTTTTTTAGCTCGACATTATCTTTCTCGGCCTGCTTACCCAAGATAACCGCATCCAATTCGGGGGTTATACGCTCCGCATCCCAACCCAACGTGCGTGGCATCAGGCCGTGTGCCAAGAGATTGGTTTTCGAGGGTTCGTATATTTGATCATCGGACCCTGTCACTATAAACCCTTTCTTGTCCAACGCAATGGCCAAATTGTGCATGATAGCACCGCCGACTGCTATAAAATGTACACGCATGTTTATCCTTTTATCGTTTCACATAACGGGTAGCAACCCATTTATCCCGCTGTTTGAACCCATCGAATTCCAATCCCAAACTCGAAGCCTTTTCATTCAACATCGGCATATCCACGTCAGCATAAAACCCACTCAAGTACAATTTACCTCCGTTTTCCAAAGTCTCAGCATAAGCTTGCAAATGCGCCAGCAAGATGTTGCGGTTGATATTAGCCAAAATGGCGCCATATTTCTTTCCTGCAATCAACTCGACAGAGCCACATTGGGCCCGTATGGCCTCCACTTGGTTTAACGCAGCATTCTCCAAGATGCTGTCGACACAAACCGGATCGTTATCAAAAGCATCCGCCCCCTTAGCTCCCCGCTTGATGGCCATAATAGCCAATATGCCCGTACCGCTGCCCATGTCCAAGACATACTGACTATTAAAATCATCCTCCAAGATGTATTCTACCATCATCGTTGTGGTTTGGTGGTGTCCTGTACCGAAGGCCATCTTGGGATGGATAACCACTTCGTATGGATATTCTGGCTTAGCCGGATGGAAGAGTGCCCTGACATAACATTGGCCACCGATGACAATGGGATCGAAGTTACTTTCCCAGATCGCATTCCAGTTTTGCGGTTGAATCTCCTGATACGTGTACTCGACCTCAAAACCGGCTGGCAAGGTCAGCAACAAAGTTTCCAATGCTTGCATATCGTATTGTGCAGCTGGAATATAGGCTAGGAAACCTTGCTCCTGATCCTCAAAGGAATCGAACCCGAGTTCCGCCAGATCGGCGATCAACAGATCTTTTTCCCAGCCATCTCCGCCACGACATGTAAACGCTACTTGGCTATACTTCATGGTCAATCCAATTATGATTTAATGATGCTTCTCACTTATCCCGAGTTTAGTTAAAAACTTTGGCGATATCCGTAAAGTCACGTGATTTCAACGAAGCCCCACCAATTAAACCGCCATCGATATCATCTTGAGCGAATAACTCAGGCGCATTAGATGGGTTACAACTGCCTCCGTAGAGGATTGTAGTTTTCTGCGCGATTTCCTCGTTGTACTTGTCAGCAACCTCGTTGCGGATAAACCGGTGCACTTCTTGCGCTTGTGCGGGACTTGCCGTAAGGCCCGTTCCGATAGCCCAAACCGGCTCGTATGCCAACACAACCTTGGAGAAGTCTTCATTGGATAGGTGGAATATGCCTTGTTCCAGTTGGCGTTTGATAACATCAAAAAACTGTCCGGACTCCCGCTCTTCTTGGGTTTCACCAATACAGAAAATCGGCACCAAATCGTGCTTCAAGGCTAAGTCAACCTTAACGGATAACGTATCGTCATATTCGTGGTAATACGCACGGCGCTCCGAGTGACCTAATATGACGTAATCCGCACCTGCTGACTTGACCTGCTTAGCAGAGGTTTCGCCGGTATAAGCACCGGATTCCTTGTCCGCAATATTCTGTGCCCCTATCGATACTTTATTCGAACCCTTTGCCAATTGTGCGATGCTATGGATATGGATAAACGGACTGCATACGACAACATGTTGGTTACCGATGACTTCATCGTTGACCATATTGACTATCTCGGAAAACAGGCTGACGCCCTCTTGGTAATCCAAGTTCATTTTCCAATTCCCTGCTACGATTTTTTTGCGCATAACGTGTTGTTCTTAAATTGATTTGTGTTAAAAATTCTTGTCTCTATGGCTAACAGAACGCTCGAAAACGTTTTCCAATAAATTTTCTTCTATTGTATTAAATTGCATCTGACGTTGCCGGAACACCGCTTTAGCTGTTTCCACCATCTTGTCAAAACGATGTACCGATAAGGTGGGCCCTTCTGCCCAGGCAAAGTCGGGGACAAATTTCGGTGGTTGAGCCACGCCGAAGATATTGGCGCCTACCCCTACGACGGTTCCAGTGTTAAAAGCCGTGTTGATACCGCATTTGCTGTGGTCTCCCATGACGATGCCACAAAACACCAATCCGGTATCCCTATAATTCGATGTTTCATAATCATACACACGCACAGGGCCGTAATTGTTTTTGAGGTTTGAATTATTCGTATCCGCACCCCAATTGCACCACTCTCCAATGACCGAACTCCCCAGGTAGCCCTCGTGCCCTTTGTACGAGTTGCCCCACACGACGCAGGTATTCAACTCGCCAGCTACCCTACTGTTAGGACCTACGGACACGTTGCTGTACACGCGTGTTCCCATCTTCACTTGAGCACCATGACCTAGGGCAAACGAACCCCGGATATGGCTTCCTTCCCACACTTCGCTATCTCGCCCCAAATATATAGGACCGCGGATACTATTAAAAGTAGAACACTCAGCCACAGCACCTTCTTCAGCAAAAATGCGGTCGCCCAGGAAGGTGTTGGTGCTGGATAAGGATGCCGATGTCCGTCCACGGGTCAACAGGTCAAAATCCAAAGCAATCTGGGTTCCGTTTTCTGTAAATATATCTTCATACCGGGAGATATTCGTTACCGAATCACCGAAATACACCGGCTTGAAGCCCGTCAAGTCGGCCCAGGGTATATCTGGCATATCTCCTGCCGTAACTTTCAGAGCCAATAACAAGCTGTCCGACCATAATGCGCTACCTATCTCCAATGCCAACACGGCCTCACAAAGCCGCTCGTCTGGACACACACCACCATTTATTAAACATACGCTAGTTGTATCAGCCTGCACCACATATGGGAATTTTTCTTGCAGGTAGTCGACCGTCAGGAACGAGTAGTCCGTTTGCATCCATTTCGCCCATTTTTCAGCGATCGTCAAGATACCTACCCTCAGGTTACCTACTGGACGGGTCCAGGTTAATGGGAAGAGTCTTGCTCGTGATTCGGTATGGTCAAATGAAACGATATGCATCCTAAGCCTACAAAAATAAAAAGTCCCGATAAAATCGGGACTAATATAGCTTTTAATTGCATCAATCGCTACAAGCAGGCGTACCTTAGCGGTTGTAGCGGCTGCGGAATTTGTCGATACGCCCAGCCGTATCCACCAATTTCATCTTTCCGGTATAGAACGGGTGTGAAGTATGCGAAATCTCCAATTTGACCAATGGATATTCGTTTCCGTCTTCCCACTCGATGGTTTCCTTGGTGTCGATGCAGGATTTTGTCAAAAACGCATAGTCATTCGACATATCCTTGAAAACGACCAACCTGTAATTCGAAGGGTGCAAATCTTTTTTCATTATCTTGTTACTTTTTCCTGTTATACTTAATAAACTACCTTGCCACACAATACCCAACCCAATCATTTTAAGCGTGCAAAGTTAATTAACATTGACGACAAATGCAACATGAAGACGATAAAATTGTTTTATATTACCTCCCAAATCTATACAAGAAATCTGTAGCTGCTACACCAACCGCCCACCGGCTATAAACCAGTCTTTATTAAGCAACAATACAGAAGAAAACATAGGCTTGAAATAACTAGTTATCAGTATTCTATTTGACGTTTATTCGATGTTATCGTATTCGCCCCGCCAGGCGTACCATCCGAAAATGACCAATCCTCCCACAATAATGGGCAACAGGATAAAACAGATAATAAGTCCGAAAACCAAATCTTCTTGATCCCCACTAACGAGCTTGGGATACCCAAACACCGTGACCCCATAATAACAGACAAGAAGCCCCAGCAATATCCATAGGACACCTAAATATCGTTTAACCAGATTCATCATGATTTTTTTGTTATTCTTCCAATTCCTTATCATCCATACGCATGTTCTTTGCACTCAGGTATACCACACCAATCACGAAACATACCGCTGCTACGCCAATAGGGTACCATAAACCCTCCAAATACCATTGCTTGGCACCGGTTTCTTGAGCATTGATGACGAGATAGGTTGCCACGGCAGGCAACAGTCCGCCAAACACCCCGTTGCCAACATGATACGGCAAACTCATGGATGTATACCGGATCTTAGTCGGGAACATCTCGACCAAGAACGCAGCTATCGGTCCATATACCATCGTTACAAAAAGTACCTGTACAAAAACCAATCCTATCAAGGTCCATTTGTCCTTGTCGTTAATGCGTATGGAAATGGTCGAGCGTGACGATGTGCCCGCATCATGATACGAAGCAAGCGTTGTTTCGTTCCATGCCGTGCCATCGGAATATATTTTGGTGGTCACGAATACGGAATCGGGCAGCGCGCCATCTTGAACTCGATCAGATAAGGCCTTTGTTGACACCGCTTTGACTTCCATTTTGTTGTCCACGTTTACAGTCTGATACATAGCGCCGTAGATAGGCCGATAGGCCAAAACTGCCAAAAGCATGCCCGCCATCATTATCCATTTCCGCCCTATCTTGTCGCTCAACCATCCGAAAACTAGGAAGAACGGTGTCCCAAACAGCAATGCCAATAACATGATGCCATCGACTTGGTCTTTGACTACGTTCATAGTTTTTTCCATGAAGCTCATCGCATAGAACTGACCAGTATACCAAACCACCCCTTGGCCCATGACTGCTCCAAACAGGGCCAGCAATACGAATTTAAAATTCAGCTTATTGCCAAAGCTTTCCTTCAACGGGTTTTTGGAGATCTTACCCGTCACTTTGGCTTTTGCAAACAGGGGTGATTCCTGCATGTTCTTCCGAATAATATAAGACACATACACCATCAGGATGGATACCCAAAACGGTATACGCCAACCCCAGTCGTTGAATTCCTCTGCGCTAAGAATGGATCGGGTCCCCATGATGACCAATAGCGAGATAAATAGTCCGACGGTGGCTGTCGTCTGTATCCAGGATGTCATGAATCCCCTACGGTGCTCGGGCGAATGTTCGGCGACGTAGGTAGCCGCCCCACCGTATTCTCCCCCTAAGGCGAGCCCCTGCAAAAGTCGCAGTAGGAGTACGAGTAACGGAGCTAAGAAACCGATTTTCTCGTAAGAGGGCACACACCCGATCAAGAACGTCGCACCACCCATCAGCAGCAGGGTCATCATAAACGTGTATTTCCGGCCTATCAGATCGCCTAACCGACCGAAAAACAACGCACCAAACGGACGTACAACAAATCCAGCTGCAAAGGTAGCTAGGGTACTTAAAAAAGCTGCCGTGGGATTATCCTGTGGAAAAAACTTGGTTGCGATTACAGTCGCCAAACTCCCGAATATGTAAAAGTCATACCACTCGATCATGGTGCCGGCCGACGAAGCTCCGATAACGGCAGCCAAGGATGTCTTTTTTTTCTCGCTCATGAGTTAGTTACAGGAAAAACCCAAGCCCAAATCACCATGAGTCGGTGTTAGGCTAAAACGGCTATTTAAGTTTTATAATCGAATCTAAAAACAACGGTCGGCAAATACGAAAACGTTAATATTTTACCGAATCCGATGCCAATATAGTATGAAATAATCATAACTACAGAAAAAAACTTAATTATTTCTTGTCAGTACCTGCTCCCTCCTGTCATTTCAGTGGAAACAGATAATCCCGGACACTACAGATCAAAAAGAAACCGCCCTGCACGCGAAGCTTGCAGGGCGGTTACAATATAAATCATGGGGAAGTAAGCATTAAAAATGCTGTTTTTCGTACTCCTTGATTTCGACGTGTTCGTATTCTTCCACCATCAGTTCCTCAATCGGCCGGCCTTTCTTGTCAAACCCTAGTCGATGCAGCATGTTATCCATGATCTGATACATAACCGGGACGACAATGAGCGTCAGGAACAAGGAACTCAACAATCCACCAATGATGACCCAAGCCAAGCCATTTTTCCATTCTGCACTGGGGCCTGTGGCAAGGGCGATGGGCAACATCCCGAAAACCATAGCGATAGTCGTCATCAGAATGGGGCGCAAGCGGGCTTGGTTGGCCAGTATCAGAGCTTCTCGTGTCGACTTCCCTTCGGCCTTTAAGTGATTGGTAAAGTCGACCAAGATAATTGCGTTCTTGGCAACCAAACCAATGAGCATGATTAGTCCCAAAATCGTAAAGATATTCAACGTGTTATTCGTGAGCCCTAAGGCCAGGAATGCACCGATAACCGATAGCGGGATGGAGAACATGACCACGAAGGGGTAAACAAAGCTATCGTACAAAGCCACCATAATAAAATACACTAGCAGAATTGAAGCAAGCAACGCGATACCAAGTGTACCGAAGCCTTCTGACTGCATTTCCATGTCGCCACCCCATACGTAGCTGATACTAGCAGGACGGTGTACGTCGACCAGTTTTTCTTCCCAATCCGCCACAATGGCACTGGCTGGCCGGCCGATGGTTTGCGACTGCACGCGCACGGACGTGCTCTTGTCGCGCCGTTCC
>CAZXSL010000178.1:0-6564 GCA_964643235.1 uncultured Sphingobacteriaceae bacterium
CTAACCATAATTTCATCATTATCCGCATCAGCGAAGGTACTCGAAGAGATATCCAAGTTACCTTCCATATCTTCGATAATCTCGATGCTTGCCGGTAATCCGGTAACAGTGGGCGGACTATTTACAGAGCCACAATCCGCAGCTACCCCTGCGTCGGTAATGTTCCAATCCTTGCTCTCCAACAGCTGGATGGCGTTGGCAACGTCCGTGCCGGGGCAATAGGTTAAATTAGGCGCATCCAGAATAACATCGGATTGCACTGTCCTAGACGCCCATCCAATAAGCGTGGCACTGTAGTTCCCAGGCGAAATACCAGATATACCTCTAAACATTCCTGTCATATTCATTACCCCAGAAATGTCCCAATTGCCCAAGGACTGATTAAAGTCTATCGCAAAGGCAAACATCTCCGCCATCGTGGTCACATTCGAAACCGTCCAGGCACTCAAATCCTGATTAAAATCCGCGGCACTGTAGAACATATATGACATGTCTTCTACTTGAGAGACGTCCCAACTACCAATATTCTGATTAAATGACGTTGCTTGCCAAAACATTCCAAACATGTTGGTTACATTAGAAACATCCCATCCAGTGATATCCCCATCAAAAGCAAATGCACTATAGAACATGCTGCTCATGTCGGTCACTACAGACACGTCCCACCCGCTGAAGTCGCCATTGACTAACTCAGCACCGAAAAACATCCGGGAAAGTGACGACACGCCACTTAAATCCGGCACGTCGGAAGCATTGAGCACCATATACTTTGCCCCTGAGAAAGCACTTTCCATGGAAGACCACGTGATATCACCCCACTGCTCGATGCTCCTGAGTTTGTGTGACACGGCGTCACCATAGGATCCAAGCCGAATGGCCGGGAAACTTCCGCTGATGGATACGGTATAGGTGCCAGCCGCGGCGTAGGTATGTGTTGCGTCTTGGCTGCTGTGGTTAGTGGCGGGACTGCCATCTCCCCAGTCTACGGTATAATTATAACCAGAGACTTCCGAGTGCACAGGGATGATGATACTTTCACCCGGATTGTCCGTTTTCCATGTGGTAATGAATGGTTGCTGAGCATAGGTAACTAAACTTAGCAAAGCCAATAACGAAGTAGCCCATAGCCGGGCGAAGTGTACAAGTAGGCGAGGTAGAAATCTTTCCATAGCGTTACAAAGAGACAAAAGAATGACCGGGGAAAACATCCCCCTTTTGGGGGGGAGCGTAAATATTCAGGGACTTGCTAACCACCAACTCATCATTAACTCCTGCTAAGAACCTAGCTTAATTCTGCTTGCATTTTAACTTTCATCGTATCGTCATCGTACACTCATCGTATTTCCATCGTATTTAATACGATAAAAATACGGTGAGAATAGGTTCTATGAAGTATAATTTGCAGAACGTAAGTAGGTTCTAAGCAACTTCCTGTACGAATTCTTTGTTATTTTGGTTGTAATCATGTATAATTGTGGTGTTTACCAATTATTACCGTTTCCAAGGCGGTTTATCCTTAATATCAGAGCTATGGGTATTATTGAAAAAGGCATTAATGGACCATTTAGGGGCAAAGTAGGTTCCGTCATTGGCAGTAGTTGGAAGAAAATCAATTACATAAAAGGCCTCTCAGACAAGCGGCGAAATAGAGCCCCCACAGACAAGCAGGTGCGCCAACAACTTCGATTTAAACTACTTAGGCGTTTTCTCAATCCGCTGAGTGCGATTCTGGAAGTTAGTCTGCAGCCACTTATGACGAAATCTACAGGGCTCAACGCCGCGTTTAGGCTTAATTTCGACCGTGTTTTTATTGAGGAGGGTGAGGATATCTCGCTTAATTATTCGGCAGTGCAGCTAAGTTACGGGTCATTGTGCACGGCTGGGGCTGAAAAAGCTTGGGTGGAAAATAACAGCGTCGTCGTCTCCTGGAATACGAAAGTCTATGGTATGGGTGGCGACATGGACGATATCGTTTATGCGTTGGTGTATTGTCCGGAAACTGACCAGTTTTTTCGTGGGGAAGTTGGGATAACCCGTCAGGACGGTAAGACGATAGTGGATCAAATTGACGTTCGGTACACCAGCCAATTGCATACTTGGATTTTTTTCGTTGATAAATTGCGGAAGCGCGCTTCGCCGACGGTATATATACCACTTTCGCCCAGTACGCCCTAAAATTGACGGATATGGAGCTTTTTTATGATAGGAAGCACAAGGTTAAGGCAACGAGCACCTATGGGAAGCTGGCCGTGCAGCAGCGTATGCGCTTGGCGATGGCATTCCTAAATCCCCTACGTCCGGTTATTGCCGAAAGTTGGCTGAACCATGGTAAGGGCAGTAAGAAGAAAGCGTTCGGCCAAGCATTGAAAAACCTGATGCAGGATGCGTTGGAAGGTGATTATCCGGATCAGCATGTTATTCCCAGCCGAGTGAGCATGAGCATGGGGATACTTCCCGGTCTGATGGTGGATGATTTCGTGCGTGAGGAGCAAACGTTGGACGTGTATTTTTCGAGCGCAGACGTTCCGTTGGCCGACGCTAAGGATCAGGTGGTTATTGTCGTATACAACCCAGAGCTAGGGATAGCGGCGCGAAATACACACGTTTGTTTTCGAAACGAAGGATACATCCAAGTGGATTTGCCACCCCAGTTGTGGACGGCATCTTTCCATGTTTACCTGTTTGCCCATAGTGCGAACAAAAAGCAGTACAGTAAGAGTATCTATTTCATTTGTACTTCCGGCTAATTAGCGCATGACGGCTGTTTACCTGTAGTTTTTCGTAGATGTTTTTGATGTGGTATTTAACGGTTTCCAAGGAAATGTCAAAGCGGATTGCGACTTCCTTGTTAGTCAGGCCTTCCTCAATGGCCGCTACGATTTGGGCTTCGCGGGGGGTTAGTTTTTCCTGAAGGTCACCCGTGCTTTTGGGATTGAAATGTTCAACCACCAAACGGGCAATACCGGGTGACATGGGCGCTCCACCTTCGTGAAGGGACAGTACAGCTTCCTTTATTTTTTGTAAAGGTGTTTGTTTGAGCAGATACCCCGAGGCGCCGTTGCACAGGGCCTGAAACACGTGGTTAGCGTCGTCGTAGACCGTCAGCATGATGACTTGGCAGTTTGGCGCGTGTCTCTTGATGCGCTGGACACCTTTGATGCCGGATTCACCAGGTAAACCAATATCTGAAAGGATGATATCCAAGTGGATATCGGAAGTCCACTGCTCAAAAAAAGAAGATACCGAATAGGAGGATAGTGAACACGAAAAACCCTGTTGGTTGTTAAAAAACGAAACCAATGTTTCCCTAATTTGATCGTCGTCCTCAATAATCCCCAGTCGTATCATGGTGTAAACATAGGTTAATTATACGGATTTTTATATCCCCCTTTTGGGTAGGTTGCGGCAAATGTGCGTGCTAGGGAATAGAGACCATTAGTTTGAATACTCCATTGCGGTTGTCTATCGTTAGTTTACCTCCCATCTTAGCTGTCCGTTGCTGCATGCTCTCGATTCCACGGCCTCCCTGTTTGATGATGGTCTTTTTTTCGTTTCCTTGAGTTGTAAAGCGGTTACACACTTCCAGTCGGATATCTTCGTCGAGCGTTAACTTTATGGATATTTCCGTGCCGTCTCCGTATTGGACGGCATTGTTGAGGGCTTCTTTGAAAACCAAGAAGAGGTTTTGCCGCACAAGCTGTCCGATTTGTACGGATTCGTAGTCTCCCAGCACCCCAAATAGACAAGCCACTTGGAGTTCGTCCCGCAGCTTGTAAGCATAGTCTTTCATCCGAATGACCAGGTCTTTCATCGTATCGAAGCGGGAGTCGATGGACCACACCATATCACTCATGGCGAGCAAGGCATGCCGACTCGTCGAGGCGATTTGCTGAAGCTGGTTTTTATTTTCGGCTAGGCGACTACCATTGGAGGTTAGCGTTCCCGCTTGATAATAGATTCGGGTTAGGGAACTTCCTACCTCGTCGTGGAGGTCTGCCGCGATGCGGTTGCGTAGTTGTTGCTCACGCTGTATTTTTTTGATTCTACCTCGGTTCCAAAGCCACATCAGGGAGACAATACTGGCCACGATGGCCAGCCTGAACCACCATGTTTCGTAATAGGCGGGTTGCTTGGTAATGGTAATTGATTTTCGCAAACCGGTGGGGGCGGTGCTGACTGTCTCCACAGTCAGTTGGTAATCGCCCGGAGCAGGAGCGATGAGGGAGATAAATTGACCTCGTTCCAGTGTCTCCCAGTATTCGGTATGTAGGCTATATCGGATTTTGCTGTCGAGCCTATAGTTTCCGGGCGTGCCGAGATACAGTCCGGTTAGGCTTTGGTTGGGTTTAAGGCTCAGCGCATTTCCTCCGCGGTACGGCCAGCTGTAGTCTGCTGATTTTTCGCCTGCCTTATCCTTGGAAATGTGGATTTCGGTGATGTAGCTGGTCACGCCCTTGTCGGTAGCAAACCATGGTTGGGTCATGTCGAGCACGGTGTATCCTGCTAGGCCGCCGATATACATGCGTTTTCGTGGGGCATCCCAAAAGGATGCTCCGGAATTGAATTCAGACTGGCCCAGCCCTTCGGCTATGCCGATGCGTCGTACTTGGTTTCCTTTCAGTAAGTTGAGTCCGTTGGCAGTGCCCACCACCAGCATATCATCCACCTGTTCTAAGCTGTATACCAAATTGTTGCTTAAGCCGTCGTCTGTAGTTATGGATTGCAGTACGGCACCGGTAGCGTCAAGGGCTACGAGTCCATTACCTTGTGTAGCTATCCAGGTCGTGTCGCCGCGGCGGATTGACTTAAAAACACCGAGGTTGCCCGATTGCGGGTATCGCTTGGTTAAGAGGCCATGGTCGAGTTCAAAAAGGCCAATATTGGTGCTTAGCAACAGGCGGGAATCCCCGTCGGGACGGATATGCCGGATGTTGAGGTCGAGTGCATGCCGTTCGCCATTCGCCAGCTGGTATTTTCGCATTTGGCGGGTTGTTTTGTCGAGAAGCCACAGGCCACTCATACTACCGATGAGGTAGTCGTTGTCGGTCGCGGCTAAACTCATGACGTAAGTTGGCAGGTTGTAGGCGTGTTGTCCGACAACTGATTCGGCTAGCGAGAAAGAAAAGTCTGAAATGGAGCGTTGTTTTCTGTCAAATATTTTCAATGATCCACCTTCCGTGCCGATAAGCAATTCATTGGTGTTTAGCGGTAAAAGCGCATAGGCGTGTTTTACTTCTTGAAAGAGGAGGGTGTCACCATGAGGCTCAATAAATCCCGCACCGTTGTAGGTGCCATAAAACAATGCGCCATCCGGGTAGACGTATATTCCACGGGTACTTTTGTTCGCTCCCCGGTTGATGGGGGTCAAATGCGACAAACCATTGGTTTTAGGATAAACGACAAATATACCTTCGTCGGTACCTAACAAGATATCGTTTCCGGAAATCGTGGCATTTGTTGTGTTGAAACGATTGGCCGATGGGATGGCCAGCCGCTGGGTCAGCTTGAAGTCTGCGTCCAGTACCAGTACCCATTCGTCGTCTGCATAGACATACATTCCATCGCTCTCAGCTAAAACATACTTTTTGTCGTTGGATAATTCGAGATCACGAATTCGATAGGGGTTAGCTGCCTGATCAGCCCCGAATAAATAAAGACCCTGTTCGTACACATCCAAAATGAGGTTATCCCGTTGTGGGAGCAGGTGGACAAGCATCCGTTGAAGTCCGTGTAATTGAGTGTATTGCCGTTTTAAGATGTTGTCAGAATCGATGGATAATAATCCACCAGCCGATGTGCCAATCCAGAATTTATCTTTCCAGAATGTTGCGCTTCGGGGGGAGATCCGATTATTTGTGGCGGTTCCAAGTTCGTAGAGGTCATTGATATGGGTGCAGCTGTCTCCAGATAAGGACAAGAGGTGTCCATTCTCATATGCTACCATCACCGTCGAGTCGCCTAGTTGTTTCATCCAAGATACGCTACGTTGCTGCACGGGAGGGAGAAGGGTGGAGTCTACCGGGTGGACTTCCCATGTTTTGAGGTCCAGGTAGCTGAGGTCTGCATTGCTCGCCATCCATAACCGGTTTTGGTGGTCGATGAGAATGTGTTGTGGGATATCGTCCGTCGTACGCTGATCGGCAATGGTTTTCAGTATGTCAAGTGAGCGATACCCATCATAGCGGTAAACCTCACCGTTTGTTAAAAACCAAATAAAGCCTAAGCTGTCAATGGTAACATCTTTAATTAGCACTTCTTCACGGTCCGGAAAAAGCTGGAGTTTGGTAATGGCGTATTCCTGTCCATAGAGGGGTTTTGTGCCGCTGAACAAGAGTTCAAAGCATAGTAAAGCTACACCGATAACGTAGTTTGCGTGGACTTTATTGAAATCAATTATTTTGTTCATCCATTGGTAAACGGACGGTAAAGGTAATAAAAGTTTGTTGATTCGTTGATTTGCTGATTCGTTGATTCGCTGATTTGCATATTTGCGTATGTGCGGATTTTTTTATTCGTTGATGCGTTGACACCGATTTCACCCCGATATCATTTCATTCATCGGGA
>CAZXSL010000179.1:0-6553 GCA_964643235.1 uncultured Sphingobacteriaceae bacterium
GATCTGGATTCGCAACACCCAAACCGAACCGGATTTCCGGATGCATATTTCTTTGTCCCCAAGGCGACGCTGCTGATTGGAAAATATAACGTCGAGATCAAAAGCGAAGAGCCCGACGAATTAATCAGAACCATCGAAACCATGGAACTCGCCGATGAGCCCCTAGCATTCAACGGGCGAATCCGAAATCGTATGAGCCGCGCTAATTATGTGGAAGCGTTCCAGCATTTGCAGGATCATATCCACAAAGGGGATATTTATGAAGTCAACCTATGCCAGGAATTTTATGCTGAAAACACGATATTAAACCCACTTGAAGCTTACAAAAGGCTAAATGTAATATCCCCTACCCCATTTTCGTGTTTCTTCCGATACAAGCACCATTACATCCTGTCGGCATCGCCTGAACGTTTCCTCTCAAAAAATGGGACAACACTCCTTTCCCAACCTATTAAGGGCACCGCACCACGCGGCAAAGAGGCCTTGGAAGACCAAGGAAACAAGAACAAACTGGCCAGTGACCCGAAAGAAGTTAGTGAAAACATCATGATCGTGGACTTAGTACGTAACGACCTGACCAAGAGTGCCAAACCGGGAACAGTAAAAGTGCAGAAGTTACTAGACGTACAAAGTTTTCGACAGGTACACCAAATGATTTCAACGATTACCTGTGAGGTAGATGAAACGCTCCCTGCTACACAAATCATCAAGAATACGTTTCCTCCTGGTTCGATGACAGGGGCACCAAAAATCAGTGCGATGAAATTGATTGACCGACACGAAAAAAGCCGGAGGGGTATTTATGCCGGGGGCTTAGGGTATTTCGGTCCGCAGGGAAATTTTGACTTCAGCGTGGTTATCCGTACGCTAATCTACAATGCGGATCTGGGATACCTATCGTTTCATACGGGCGGGGCCATCACTTCCAGTGCCGACCCCGAACAGGAATACGACGAATGCCTGCTAAAAGGGAAAGCTATATTCGAGATGCTGAAAAGTCAGGACTAATTTATCAGCGTGATACAGTCTTAACCACCCTTCCCAACGATTACCTTCGTCATGTCCCCAAAATCCAAATAGGTGTTTGCGATCCCTAGTACCGCATCAGCGTCCATGACTTTTATCTTGTCTACATAATAGTCATAGTAGTCGATATCCAATCCGGAGAAGTAGGCGTTTTTAAACTTGTCGCCATGAGCAAAAACGTTTTCCAAGCTACCCAACATCGAACCCAATATATAGTTTTTTGCAAGTGTGAGTTCTTCCGGACCAACCAGTTCTGTCCTTAACCGATTGATTTCCTTTTCGACTTCAGCCAAAGTTGCCCCTGTTACATCCACTCCTACTTCTGTTGCGATCGTGAAATAAGCATCGTGTTTTAGCGAGACAATTCCTGAACCAATACCGTACGTGTAGCCCTTATCTTCACGAATGTTAGCCATTAATCTACTTCCGAAATACCCACCCAATAAGGTATTCACAAACTGCAAAGCCGGAAAGTCTGGATGCGACCGGCCGATGGTCTTACACCCCAACCGAATGGCGGATTGCAGAGCGTTGGGACGTTCAGTATAAACCCGTTGTGCCGCCCTCGTTGCCGAAGTAGGTAGGCTATTTGCACTTACATAAGGTTCTTGAGCCGGCCATGTCTCGTCAAAATACGATTGGAAGTCGACAAGTAGTTTAGGGTCGATTTTACCGGATATCACGATGGTACAGTTCGCAGGGTTGAATTGCTTTTGGTATAGCCTAAGCAAATCCTCTCGGCTAATTTGGTCGTAATCCTCAATTTGGGGGACGATACCATAGCGATTTGCTCCAAAAAGTGTCGATCCAAACTGACGACGGGCGATGAAATCATTTTTTTGCAGCGCAACTTGTAGTCGTTGCTTCCCATTACGCAAGTAGGTATTTAATTCCTTGGTGGGGAATGTTGATTCGGTCAGAATACTCTTTAAAATCGGGAATAGCTTGGGCAGGTGCTTGTTAAGGGAAAACAACTTGAGCGACGAATGGTCATGGCTGAACTCGGGTATCAGGTATGCACCATAGAAATCGATCGTATCAGCTATCTGCCGATGGGAATAGCTTTGTGTACCTTCCATCAACATACCAGACGCCACGGTATTGAGTAAGGAATGCTCGCCATGGCTATAATCATTCTGGAAAATCCATTCGATGCGGGTTAAATCCTGGCTGCCCCCGTCCAGCAAAAACAGTTGGGCTCCGTTGCTTAGTGTGACACGTTCCGGACGTATCAACTGGAACCCAGATATGGGGTGTGAAATGGGTGCTACTGCTCTATTGATCATCGTTTGAATTAGCTAGGTAAATCAAAGTGTTTGAATTTTCGGGTCGGAATATCGAATTGGTTACCCTCTGCACCTGCCCAACAGTTACTTGCGCATATTTCGCCGCATCCTGGTTGTAATAATCAGCATTCCCAAGCAACTCGTAATAAGCCAAGTTCATAGCCTTATTGAGGATACTCATTTGAGAAAACTCAAAATTGGATTCGATCCGGTTTATGGCTTTTTCCAGTTCGGATTGGCTTATCTTATTCGCTTTCAACTCAGCCAATTCCTGCCATATCGCCGTTTCTGCATCCTCAATGGACACATGTGGTAGAGGTTTCCCTTCAATGACTAATAAACTACTGTCGATACTATCCGTCGAATATGCGTTGATGTGGCTAAACAGTTCTTTTTCTTTCACTAAGGAACGAAACAGCCTTGCCGATTGTCCACCACCGAGCAAATCGGTAATCAAATCTGCCGCATGGTAATCAGCATCCAATCGTGCAGGCCCATGAAAAGCAATGTAAATACTATTTAACGGCACATCGGCTTCGACTACTTGCCTCCGCGCTTCCTGCTGGGTTGGTTCCTCAGGGAGTATGCGCTGGTAGGCGCTGCCCGAAGGAATATTACCGAACCATTTTTCAACCAATTGCTGAACGTCGGCCGTATCCACATCCCCAGCTATAACCAAAATGGCGTTGCTTGGGTTATAATGCTTTTTAAAAAAACGGCGCACATCATCCATGCGGGCATGCTCGATATGCGCTAATTCCTTGCCTATAGTAGCCCAACGATACGGGTGTACTTGATAAGCCATCGGGCGTAACCTGAGCCACACATCTCCATAGGGTTGGTTCAAGTACCGCTGTTTGAACTCTTCGCATACAACGTTCCGCTGAACCTCCAGCCCCTTTTCGTCAAATGCCAAACCCAACATCCGATCGCTTTCCAGCCATAGTGCAGTCTCCAAATTAATGGCAGGTAAGCTCAAGTAATAATTTGTAATATCATTACTCGTAAATGCGTTGTTTTCTCCCCCTACTTGTTGCAAGGCGCCGTCATAACTGGGAATATTGACCGAACCACTAAACATCAAGTGTTCGAACAAGTGGGCAAACCCTGTTTGATCAGGGTGTTCATCACGCGCCCCTACGTCGTATAAGACATTGACAACCGCCATGGGTGTGTCGTGGTCTTCATGTACCAACACACGTAAACCGTTGGATAACGTCAATTTATTGAAAGAAACCATAATATTGCAAACCGTAAAGCGTTTCCCGAGTAATTTCGGAGTGCAAACCTACTTAATTTTATCGGAAAGCGAATGACTTAGGGAGCATAGGCAGAAATCCAATCTATCGTACAGTAGCAGTTGGTAAGCTGGCGGCTATTGGTAAAAGTCCGTGCAAAGTTGTAAAGGAAGTCTCGTTTCTCCTCATCCCGGGCGAAACACAAAAACCTTAAAACAGAAATCCGAATGCTTTTGATATTCCTAGTACCGCAAAAACCTTTCATGAGCACCAGATGTTATCCATCTATGAAACGTGCTTTTTTTAAAACACTTGTCAGGCTAAACAAGCTCATATTGCCTAAGCTGTCAAATAAGGATCCGAGCACCCTGACCAAATCACAACAAGCTATTCTGGCTTATCGCTATTGGACATTAATCAACTCCTTGTGAGGTTTCTTCTGTTGCAGCGATACGCTTTTTCCGTCGATTTTCGGTTGAACGAATATTGAGAAATTCTACCAAAACGGAAAATGCCATTGCGAAGTAGATATAGCCCTTAGGGATATGCTGTTCGAAAGCTTCAGCTGTCAGCGACACACCAATCAACAACAAAAACGCTAGTGCCAACATCTTAACCGTAGGGTGTCGGTTTACAAAATCACTAATTGCACCGGCCGATATCATCATGATGGCAACCGCAATAACGACCGCAGCAACCATAACTCCGATATGGTCTGCCATCCCCACCGCCGTGATGACTGAGTCCAAGGAGAACACCAAATCCAAAATAAGGATCTGCAAAATCACGTTACCAAAAGTAACCGCCTTGCCTTTAATTTCGTGGCGTTCTTCCTCTCCTTCTACCCGCGTGTGTATTTCCGTGACACTCTTGTAAATTAAAAACAAACCTCCGAATAATAGGATCAGATCACGACCTGACAAGGTCAAATACTCGTTCCAAGTAGTGGAATCAAACTGAAACCATTCGGCAGCGTTGAACAAGGGTTTAGTCAAAGACATGATCCATTTTATGGAAAAAAGCAACCCAACGCGCATAAACATGGCTAGCAACAAGCCTAATTGTCGTGCCTTTCGCTGCTGGTGCTCGGGAAGCTTCCCGCTCAAAATGGAGATAAAAACAATATTATCGATCCCCAAGACGATTTCCAAGACGGTAAGGGTAACCAAGGAAACCCATATTTCAGGACTAGTGAGCCATTCCATAAAGCAATAAAATCAGAATGTAAATGTACACATTGATTTTATATATACAAATGGCGGCCCCAAATTCCGGAACCGCCATCTAAACCTAAAAACAAACACAAAAAAAGATTTATTCGTACCCAAACACCGATATCCTAGTTATTTAAGCACCTCGCGCGATATAACTAGTTTCTGTATCTCGGAGGTTCCTTCTCCGATGGTACACAACTTGGAATCTCGATAATATTTTTCTACGGGAAAGTCCTTGGTATAGCCGTAACCTCCGAATATCTGGACGGCTTCCGTAGCACAGCGGACGGAAACTTCCGAAGCATAGTACTTGGCCATAGCCGAATATTTGGTCACGTCGCCTCCCTTATTCTTGATATCCGACGCTTGCCTTATCAGTAGTTCCGCCGCTTCGATTTCGGTAGCCATATCGGCCAATTTGAACGATATTCCTTGAAAATTAGATATCGGTTGTCCAAATTGGTGCCGTTCTTTAGCATATTTTACGGCCGCATCAAAGGCACCTTTAGCGATACCAAGTGCCAATGCGGCAATGGAAATGCGTCCGCCATCCAACACTTTCATCGCTTGCTTAAAACCTTCCCCTTCTTTACCCAACAAATTTGCCTTGGGTATCCTGCAGTTATCAAAAACAAGCTCTGTTGTTTCGGATGCACGCATGCCTAATTTATTTTCTTTCTTACCGTGTGAGAATCCGGGTGTACCTCTTTCAACCACAAAAGCGGAGACACCTCCCGACTTTCCTTCCTCACCGGTACGAGCCATCAAAACCAGCACATCGCCGCTTTTGCCGTGAGTTATCCAGTTTTTTGTTCCATTAATTACGTATTCATCGCCATCCAATACGGCCGTGGTACGCATACGAAGGGCATCCGAACCTGTATTAGCTTCGGTAAGGCCCCAAGCACCAAGCCATTCGGCTGAGGCCAACTTAGGCAACCAACGTCGCTTTTGTTCTTCATTACCAAATAGCGTGATATGCCCAGTACAGAGCGAATTATGTGCAGCCAACGACAAACCGATTGATCCGCAAACACGAGCTACTTCCACAATTACATCCACGTATTCATGGTACCCCAAGCCCGCACCCCCATATTCTTCGGGAACCAACACGCCCATAAGGCCCAACTTTCCCATTTCTTTAAACGTCTCTATCGGAAAGTATTGACGCTCATCCCAATCCATTACATGCGGACGAATTTGCCGCTCGGCAAAATCCCGGACCATTTGCCTGACCATTTCCCGATTTTCTTGTGTATCCACCTCGTTTCCTAACATAGTTTTTAATTGGTTCTAGGCAATTATAATGATTTGAATGCGGATTTAAAACCATACAAAATACCGTGAAACGTAGAATAAAACGGTTTCTGGTACAATTATGTAATGGACTTGAAATAAACCAACATGTTCTGACCTGGGATAGGCCAAACACCGATTCCTAATTTTTTTATTTTTTTAATTTTGTGCCAGTTTAAGAGAACAAACGACCAAAGCTAACTAATTCAAATAAATCAAGAATATAACCCTAAAAAGGAAGTCCCTTAATTAGTACATACGTAGTTTTCTTGATTTCGGTTTGTCATCGAACCTCATATTGCTGAATAAGTCTAATCCGTTTGTTCTCTTTAATCTTGCGTTGGCCAATTCTTACTTCAGAAAGGTCCCCAGCGTACCCCACAAGACACAGAAAGCATATTTCAAAAAGCAGGTAATTCGGCTACAAGAAAGGAAAATCGACGATAGTAATCCCGTAGGCCAAAAATTGTGTTCATGCATATCCTTCATATTT
>CAZXSL010000180.1:0-2332 GCA_964643235.1 uncultured Sphingobacteriaceae bacterium
GAACTGGTCGTGTGGAACGACTCGGATCGCACCTCCCTCACGATACGCGATTTGCGTACGATCGAAAAAGCCCAAGCCCGTATCCTGCTCAATTTCCTTCAACAAGTGTACAGATTTATCAATTGAGCATCCTGTGGGTGGTGCTACAGTGCTATCTACCATGATGATGATAAAACGATGATGCCGAATTTCGGCTGTGGCAGCCAGTTGCTTGCCATGTGCACGCCATTGGGACGTAAACTCCTCAAGCCTCCCCAGAATGTGCTGTTCCTCGGCTTCGGTCAACTCCTTATCGGCTTGGTAAATCCAAATTCTCTGCATACTACAAAGATACAGATTTTTGGATTAGGTACCGTAATAGGGCGAGATCATCAAGTAAACAAGTACACCGGTTACAGCCACATACAACCAAATTGGGAAGGTAATCTTCGCTATCTTTCGGTGGCGGTCAAAGCGCTGTGCCAGTGCCCGCACGTAGGTTATGAGCACCAAAGGGATGATAACGATAGAAAGCAGAATGTGTGTCAGTAGGATAAAGAAATAGACGTAACGCAAAGGTCCCTCGCCCCCATAAGGCGTGGAATCCGATGTCATGTGATAAGCGAGATACATACACAGGAACGCAACCGAACACCCGATACAGATTTTCATCAACACCTCATGTAAACGTCGATTGCCCTTTTTGACTGCTATAACTGCCCAAACGAGCAATATCGCGGTAAGCCCGTTGATTGTCGCATAAATCGGAGGCAAAAATGTCAGCGGTGCTACGTCGAACCCCATGTCTTTCAGATTCACGGAAAATAACATCGCAACAACAGCCGGAATCAGGATCGATAGCACCACAATCCAAACCCTATATTTTTTCTCAATAGCGTTTTGTGTCATTTCTTAATAGTCCATTAGTCGTAAGCAAATCATCAATTCCTAATACGGGCTGGTTTCTCGAATCTCCTCAACTAAAAGCAGCTTGATTTCGTCGATTAGCCGGTCTACTTCCTTTTTGTGATTAACATCGTAATAACCTCTGATTCGACGGTGTGAGTCGACCAAGATCAGGGATGAACTATGGATAAAACGAGCTTCAACCGTTGTATCTTGCAGAGCATCCACCAAAAACTCACCGCGAGAAATAGACAAAGGGTCGTCCGGACCAGCTGTTAGAAACTGCCACTGCTTTTCATGCGGCCTATAGCGTTCCGAATACGTTTTAAGTATATCGGGGTTATCATAGGCCGTATCCACACTGATGGTATATAAGTTGACCATCTCGTTGGCCGCAAACCGTTCAGCTACTCGGTTCATTTCGTTATTCATATGTGTACAGAAGGTCTCGCATCGCGTATAGAAAAAATTAACCACCGCTATGCTGGTATCGCCTTTCGGTACGGTAACCAACTCGCCCAATTGGTTTGTCAAGGTAAACGGACCTACCTCGTGGTATGCCGTATCTGGCACCTGCTTACCCATCCGGCTGCTGAATGTACCCGTCAGCGTCTTCTCTCCGTAAATTGGCAACGGCCGATACCGGTTTTCCCCGGTACGTTCCAGCAGATAATATAAAAATCCTGGCAGTAATAAAACAACTGCCAGGATCAATACCTTCTTAAATCCTTTCGTACCTTTCGTGTTACCCATTACGGCATCGGCCAAAACTGAAATGGATTGTAATGTGTCTTCAGGTAATTACCCTCGATTAACATCAGGACAATCATATACACAATGAGTATGAACGAGGTCGATACAGACATGATAAAACCGGTTGTTTCAAACTTCAAGTGCATGAAATAAGCGATAATATAGTATGCCTTCCAGAGAGTCAATAAGATGTAAATAATCTTAACTGTCCAATCTTTTTCAATATGCCCGGCGTGCACCAATGCCAGTGCAATGAAGAATTCCAAGCCTGTAAGTGCCAACAGGTAGAAAAACACTTGCCAAATTCTCTTTTTACTCATTGACCCGTGATGCTCCCCTGCGGATGCAACCGTTGCGTGATCATGTTGATTTGCTGACATATCTTTGTATGAATTAGATTAAAAAATTATACCAAATAGAAGAACGTAAACACGAATACCCACACCAAGTCGACAAAGTGCCAGTACAGTCCTACTTTCTCAACCATCAGGTAGCTACCGCGACGCTCAAAGGTGTTGCTTAGTGTCATTCCCAAAACGATAATATTTAAGAGAATACCGATAGAAACGTGCAGTCCGTGGAATCCGGTAATCGTAAAAAACAGATTCGAAAACTGCAAAGCAGCAGTTTCGTATATCCCGTGTGTAAAGTAGGGTTCCAGCAATACTTATGGTGCCACTCCGGCTTCCGTTGG
>CAZXSL010000180.1:2342-6548 GCA_964643235.1 uncultured Sphingobacteriaceae bacterium
ATTCTACCCCACCAGAAACCTTGATGGTGCAAATGCGACCACTCCAATGCCTGGCAACCAATAAACATCAAACCACCTATAATCGTTGCAATCATCCATCTCACGACCTCTTTTTTAGCCCCCCGGTGTCCCGCCTCAACGGCTAACACCATAGTAACCGAACTCATAATGAGGATAAAGGTCATAATACCGACGAATACCAACGGATACCCACTTTCGGCAATGAACGGAATAGACTGGAATACCTTGTCAGGATCTGGCCAAGTCAAGTGTGCGAAACGTTGTGACCCGTAATAAATCAGGAAGGCAGAAAAAGTAAAAGCGTCCGACGTCAAGAAAAACCACATCATGATCTTCCCATACTCCACATTGAATGGCGACTTACCGCCACTCCATGGGCCGGTCTTGACTTTATCCAAGCTCGATACAGTTGTACTCATTGTTTAGTAATATTGTTGGTTCAAAAGTAAGAAAACATAAATATAAATCCACAAAAGCCCTAAGAAATGCCAAAAAATGCCAGCTAGTTCCATGCGAAACACATTATTGACCTGGGGAATATTTCGCAATTTACCCACTAATGCTCGGGTCAATACGATAACACCAGCAATGATATGTGCTAGGTGCATGCCCGTAAAGATATAAATAAACGATTGGGAAGCATTGGGGTTAACCAGTACGACACCTCTAGCGGTCAAAATACCCCAAGCCTCAACTTGTAGTACAAAAAATACGACTCCCAATACAATCGTCAGAAGCAATAACAATTTCTGCCGACTAAAATCAGCCTTTTTGGCTGCCAAATAGGCAAAATGCATCGTTACACTACTCAACACAATAGCGATGGTACTATAGATAAAGGTACTCGGCAATATCGTCTTTAATCCCCTATCCACTCCACCGGCGGTATATACGATGTATCCGCTTGATAATGCGGCAAACATCATGAACATACCAATCATACCCAACCATAGGTTGAATCGTTTAGCCTTGCGTATGGCCAGCTCGTCCTTTTCCTCCGTATACTTCATAGCGATCATAACGCCTTAAAATCAAACAACAACACCAGCTGGATAAGCGGCAAGTAAAAAAATGATGTAAACATTACTTTCTTGGCTGATGCCATATCATTTTTCAAAAAGAGTTGCAAACCATACCAACTGAACAGCAAGCCGCCAGCCAGCGAGATAGCTGACACCACGTAGCCACCAAAACCAAAATAAAACGACAACAAACTAACCGGAATCATCAATATGGTCGAAAAAAGAACCATAAAAGACGAAACACGATCCCGCTTTGTGGTTGGTAACAAACGAAATCCTGCACGCTTATAATCCTCATCTAATACCCAGGCGATACCCCAAAAATGTGGGAATTGCCACACAAATTGAATAGCGAATAGCACCAAGGGGATGATAATAATCGCTTCTGCGTTGACTTGACTATACCAAGCCAAGGCATCTTGCGAAAAAGCGGCATAGTATCCTATCAAAGGTGGTAATGCTCCCGGGAACGCGCCAACAAACACCGCAATGGGTGACTTTCTCTTTAATGGCGTATACAAAAACGCATACAGTAAAATCGAAAACACCGATAATACTCCTGCTACAAAATTAAGAGTCAACAAGGTATACGTACCTACAAAACCCATAGCCAAACTCAGTACGAGGGCTTGCCCCGTCGTCATCCGACCGGATGGCAAAGGCCGATTACTGGTTCGTTTCATGAGTTTATCGAGATCACGCTCAATGATTTCGTTAAAACCGTTAGCCGAGCCCGTTACCAAAAATCCGCCTACAGTTAAAACCACCCAATTGACCCACTGAATGCCGCCTTGCTGAGCACTACCGATGAGAAAAGCAATGGATGCTGAAAAAACAACGGTCATCGTCAACCGCATTTTGACCAACAGCTTCAGATCGGCAAAAAATTGTTTAACGGACATGATTCCTTGTACCGAACGGTCGGATTTAATAGCGCCTTCCGTTACCGGCTTATTCGCATGTACTTCCTTATCCAATGGATTCATTTCTATTTCCTATTTCCGTTTTTAAGGCTTTGCCTTATTCGGACATTAACCTATTAAAATTGCGCAACGGGTTTCCCCAACAGGAGCATCAGATAATACTGCGCTCCAAAAATCAAACATGCCAATATCAAATGTGCCGTTTGCGCGAACGGCGGTATCGCAAAATACGAAAGGATAATTCCCGTTATGATTTGTAACAGAAACAACCCTATCAAGATGTTGGTATACTTACTCTGGATGGTAGCGGATGCAAACCTGGAACGAATCAGGAAGAGCAGCAGCAATGCCAATCCAAAGGAAAAATACGACAAGCCCCTGTGCAAATAGAAGGGCTGGCCTATGGCTTCTAACCAATCTCCGCGAGCCAAACCCGTAGACGCCATCAAATCCACTCCCTCACGCACTTCCGTACCAATGGCTATTTGTGCAATGATAACAATAAGTGACAACAGTGCAACCCATTTCATCCAACCTGACCGATGATACACCAGCAAGTCTTTATCCCGAAGGGAACGCGCCTTAAAGTAGGTATAAATACTAATACCCAATATTAAGATCGCCAGTAGCATGTGGGCCGTAATCATCCCGGGCATCAGATTCGTCGATACAACAATTGACCCTAACCAAGCCTGGAATCCTACTGCAAACACATTGAGGATACTCAGAATCGTGATGATCGCCTTACTTTTAAAGAACGTCAGGGAAAATATTGCACAAAGCAATAAAACAATCCCCGTTATCGCACCGACAAGCCTATTGACATACTCTGTCCAGGTCTTGGCAGCGTTGAACTCCTCGTGTTCGAGGATACTTTCGTCGTGCCTGATTTTATCGGCTACCTCTGTATAGCCTAGCCGTTCCATCGTATTGGCAAAGCGTTCGTTCTTCGCTTGCCTCCCCGCTACGTAAATCTCTTCGTACCCTTCTGGGAGCTGTGAAGCATCCGTAGGGGGAACAATCTGCCCAAAACACATTGGCCAGTCTGGACAACCCATTCCTGAGCCTGTGCTCCGTACAATTCCTCCGGCCGAAATCACTGCAAACAAACATATGATTGCAACCAAATTGGTAATGAGAAATCTCTTTTCAGCAGGAGGCAACATTGCACTATATCCCTTTACTATACCTTTTTTTTATACTCACCTCACCATCCCCAACAATAAGCACCGACGCCGATGATCGGTGCTATACAATTTCCGGTATCAGGCTTCCTTCGTCTCAGGCTTATTTTCCTCTTCCCATTGACGTTGGATACGTTCGGCCTCCTCATCCCCTTCAAAATCATGAGGCAAGTTGGAACTCATCGTCTCGGAAAGTGGTACCGTCTGTGGAATGAAATCTTCATCGTGTCCGGGTTTACTATAATCATATGGCCAACGATGTACAGTCGGAATCTCGCCCGGCCAGTTGCCATGGATGTGTTCTACCGGTGTCGTCCATTCCAACGTGTTTGATTTCCATGGGTTTTGAGTCGCTTTCTTACCGAACCATATCGATCCGAAGAAGTTCCACAAGAACGCCACTTGTCCTAACGACGCGATAATCGCAGCCCATGTGATGAACACGTTAACAGACAACCATTTTTCCATAAATGGAAACTCCGTAAAGGCGTAATAACGACGAGGCACACCGTCTATACCCATAAAGTGCATTGGGAAGAACACGAGATAGGCACCAATAAAGGTGAGCCAGAAGTGCAAATAACCTAATTTTGGGCTCATCATGCGACCAAACATTTTGGGATACCAATGGTAAACTCCGCAGAGCATTCCAAAAATCGACGCTGATCCCATAACCAAGTGGAAGTGTGCTACCACGAAATAAGTATCGTGTACGGTAATATCCAGTGCCGCGTTACCTACATACAAGCCCGTTAATCCACCGGAAATAAAGAAGGACACCATACCGATAGCAAACAGCATCGCTGGTGTAAACTTAATATTGCCCCGCCACAGGGTGGCGATATAGTTGAATGACTTAACGGCTGAAGGTACCGCAATGATCAATGTCGTAATCATAAAGACGCCACCAAGGAATGGGTTCATTCCAGTTACAAACATATGGTGTCCCCAAACGATGAAGGATAGTACAGTAATACCTATCAGGGAGTATACCATCGCATTGTACCCAAAAATTGGCTTACGTGAGTTGGTTGAGATAACCTCAGAGGTAAGTCC
>CAZXSL010000181.1:0-6521 GCA_964643235.1 uncultured Sphingobacteriaceae bacterium
CATCGTCGATTTAGATAATGTCGTCGTCGATACCTCGGCAATTACTGAGGTCGAGACATTCCGCTTGGCTTTAAAGCAATTGGGCTCCAGCCGATTATTGTGGGGCTCGGATTTTCCTGTCAGTGAAATGAGAGGTAAGTGTATAACTACAGGAGAGGGTTTTATGTGGTTACATCCAGAAATGATAAAACCTGTTTATCAACCCTCGGCATCAAAAGACATGACGCTAGTCGGTATTGAGTCGCTATTGACGATCAGAGAGGCATGTGAGGAGGAAGGGTTGACACAGACTGATATTTCAGACATATTTTACGATAATGCCGTTCGCGTCTTGCAACCTCATCTGCCAATACATTCAGATGGCGTAGAAGGACATGATATGTGGAAGCGTGCTAAAACCGTGATATCTGGTGGAACGGGGCTACTATCTAAACGGGCAGAGATGTTCAGTGGAGAAAGTTGGCCAACTTATTTTTCACGCTGCAAAGGGTGTGAGGTTTGGGATATGTCGGGTAGACGCTACCTAGATTTCGCAGGGGGCATAGGTGCAGTGTTGCTCGGGTATAATGATCCTGATGTAACAAATGCAGTTAAGAAACGGTTGGCCTTAGGAACGTATTGCTCACTGATAAGCCCTGACGAAGTTACCCTTGCAGAGAAGTTGCTGGCTCTGCATCCTTGGGCTAATAAGGTGCGCTACGCTCGAGGAGGGGGCGAGGCTATGGCGATTGCCGTTAGAATAGCACGGGCGGCGGCTGGGCGAAGCGGGGTGGCTTTTTGTGGTTATCACGGTTGGCATGATTGGTACTTAGCTGCTAATTTGGGGGAAACCAGTGCGCTTGACGGACATTTATTGCCAGGATTGATGCCCAAAGGCGTCCCGTCGGAATTACGTGGAACCGCCGTACCTTTTCGCTATAACGATATCGATTCTTTTTATACGGCCGTAGAGACATTGGGAGATAATTTTGGTGTGGTGGTAATGGAACCTATGCGGTCGCAGTATCCAGTAGACGGCTTCTATGAAAAAATTATGGATGTCTGTCGTCGAAAAGGTGTTATCTTCATTTTTGATGAAATAACAAGTGGGTTTCGTTATGGTTATCCCGGGGCACATACACGGCTAGGCATTACCCCAGACATTGCAGTTTATGCAAAAGCTATCAGTAATGGTGTTCCTTTTGCCGCCATTGTAGGTCGAGGTGCGGTGATGGAAAAGGCCGATGACAGCTTTATTTCTTCTAGCTATTGGACCGATGGGATCGGTCCGGCCGCAGCATTGGCAACCATTCAGAAGTTGGAAAAAGAAGATGTGTACAAAAAGGTCTGGAGCACTGGGGAGTATTTAAAACAACAACTACAACAATTGGCAGCTAAATATCCTGCTTGCGGTATCGCAATAGGGGGGATGTCAGCATCCCCAACACTTGTATTTGAAGTAGGTGGTTCGGCGGCTAAAGACTTTTATATTCGAGGTATGTCGGATTTAGGTTTCTTGGTGTCATCTGTTTATTATATCATGTATGCACATGAGGAGCATATCGTACGAGAATTGTTGCAGGCATTGGAAACCGTTTTTATTGGGTTAGAACAGGCGGTTAAATCAGGTACATTAGAATCTCAAAGTAATAAAAAGGAGCAAATGGGCTTCGCGCGACTAGCGTGATGAGTGTTAGTGTTTACCTGTCCATAAAGTTTACAGGTTAGGCACGTACTATAATAAGAAATAGAAAAATAGTCACTTGTTTGGGGGGATAAGGCCGTTATTGGGAGGTGTTATATCGTTCTCTATTATATTCAGTGGGATTTAAATAGATCGTTTTTGGTGGAAACTCAAACAATGGCTTATTGCCAACGGAAATCATTGAAAGTGGCAGAATGTCTGTAGGTTATGATAAAAATCGGAATGATTGGCATGAGTGAGGGTAATGCACACCCTTATTCTTGGTCGTCCATTATCAATGGACGTTACGATGGTGCGGAGATAGCGCGAATGGGATATCCAGCCGTGTCAGCATATTTGGATGCGAATCAGGATACCTTAGGCATTCCCGGAGCCCAAGTAACCCATGTTTGGTGCCAAGAACGTAGTATAGCCGCCAGCATCGCCCAGTCGGCTCATATCGCTCATGTCGTAAATCACCTGGAAGATATGGTGGGAGCCGTGGATGCAGTCATCTTAGGTCGCGACGACCCGGAAAACCACCGCGATATGGCTGCGCCATTTATCGAGGCTGGAATTCCTATCTTTATTGATAAACCTTTAGCCTATTCCCAACAAGATTTGGCATGGTTTGCCGAGCAGCACGAAAAGGGTAAATTCATCATGTCTTGTTCCTCCATGCGCTACGCCAATGAGGGCCGCATCCTGAAGCAGCGATTGGCCAGCTTGGGTAAGGTTGAGCTGGTGACCGCCGTGGGAAAAAAAGACTGGAAAAAATACGGAATCCATCTTCTGGAGCTGATCTTTTCCATGTTAGACGACCCTAAAGCGGTAAGTGTCCAACATGTCGGCGAATTGGATCGTGAGATCGTCCACCTACGTTTGGAGACCGGCGTTGACATCACCCTGCATCTTTATAACCCCATTAGCGGAACATTTCAAGTTTCCTTTTTTGGGCAGCAGGGTTGGGAGCTCGTTGATATCCGGAATTCCTATTCCATGTTTCGCGATAACTTAATCGAATTTATCCGGTCGGTAGGAGAGGGGAAACCCCGAATCGACTTTGTTAAAACTCACCAATTGATGAACATCCTCCTTGCTGCCGACGAAAGTAGGCAGCAGGGAGGAACACGTATCGTACTTTAAATCATGAATGTCAAAGAACTTTTGAGCCTGAAAGGCAAAATTATTCTCGTAACGGGAGGTTCGGGAAAATATGGGCAATGTATTGTGGAAGGCTTGGCTGAAGCTGATGCGACGGTTATTACCACCTCGCGTGATTTGGACCGAGCACGCGATACGGCTTCTTTTTATACGGACCAAGGTTACGATGTCCATGCCATGGCAGTGGACCAACGTATACCCGAATCAGTCGATCAACTTAAAGCTGCGGTGAAGGAGCGCTTCGGAGCCTTGGACGGCTTTGTCAATAATGCAGTGTCCAGGCCGATGAAAAGCTACGATGCACCGCTGGGCCAATTTGCGGAATCCATGGCGGATAACGCTACCGGCATGTTTCATCTCCTGCGCGAATTAACCGACCTGATTGTTGCGTCGGGTGGCGGCAGTGTGGTCAATATTGCATCGATGATGGGCATGAAAGGTCCGGACTTGTCCAACTACGAAGGAACCGATATGGGCAATCCACCTCCAGACTATTTCTTCCATAATGCGGGTATGATTAACCTGACCCGCTACCTAGCACGCATCCATTCGGGAAAAAACACACGTTTCAATTGCATTAGCCCCGGCGGGCTGTTTAATCATCAGCCCGACCAATTTCTGAAGAACTATTGCAAGAAAGTACCGATGGGTCGTATGGCGAATCGTGACGATATCAAGGGCCTGATTGTACTGTTGTTGTCTGAGGCTGGTGCTTACATTAATGGAGAGAATATCCTTATGGATGGGGGTTTGAACGCTTAACTTATGAGGTATGAAAACGAAAGTTGCTCTTATTACGGGTGCGGCTAGCGGCATTGGGCTAGCGGTCGCCAAGGTAATGTCAGCGGAGGGTTACCGTGTTTGCATCGCTGATTTGGATGGAGTGGCCGCTAGGCATGAAGCGGATCTATTAGTAGGTAGGGGCAGTGAGGCATTTGGTGTAAGCTGTGACGTGACGGATGAACAGCAAATTGAAGCTACCATCGACCAAGTCGTTCAAAGATTTGGACGCATCGATGTATTGGTCAATAGTGCGGGGCGGCAATACATCTCGCCGATAGAATCCTTTCCTTCCGATCACTTCGAAGCAATGATCAAGCTCATGCTGACAGCACCTTTTTATGCGATTAAGCATGTCTTTCCGATGATGAAGGAGCAGAAATTCGGGCGCATCCTGAATGTTGCTTCCATTAACGGACTCGTCGGGTTCGCTGGAAAAGCAGCTTACAATAGTGCAAAGCATGGTGTCATTGGTTTAACAAAAGTCGCAGCGCTCGAAGGGGCAACGCATGGCATTACCGTGAATGCCATCTGCCCGGGTTATGTGGATACACCATTAGTAAGAAACCAATTGGCAGACTTAGCCCGTAGTCGGGGTATTAGCAAAGAGCGGGTTCTGGAAGAGGTGATTTATTCGATCACGCCACAGCGTCGATTGCTTGAAGCAAAAGAAGTGGCTGACTACATCGTTTATCTATCCAGCGACGCTGCGAAAGGAGTTACTGGACAGTCCGTTGTGATCGATGGTGGCTACACGGCGCAATAATTATTGGTTTATCAAGCTATTTTTGGTTAATCTTAAATAGCCCGTAATCGCTCTTCCTGTAGTTTTTTCTGGTAGGCAGCCTTTGCCACGACATCTTCCTTCGCCGACACACCAAAGTAAATTAATCCTAATGCCTTTCGTGACCGGGTATGGCTTAGGTTTGGCCCTGCGCTATGTACCGTTAGTGAGTGATGAGCGAGCATATCGCCCGGCTGAACTCGAATACTTATTTCCTTATCGATATCGTCTCCCCCGTAGTCGAGAATTTGTTGGGAAAAGCCCAATGTCTTGGTTCGCCCATGCGGTCGCATACCAGTTAGATGTGACCCCTTGATGTATTTGACACAGCCATTTTCCTCATCTGCAGGTTCTAGTGCCACCCACATGGTTATTGCTACCGACGGGTTTAACATGAAGTAATAACCATCTTGATGCGGTGGTGTTGGCTTCCCAATCTGAGGGGGTTTGTTAAAATACTCCAGTGTTCTGCCCACGACGTCGTCCTCTAATAAATACGCGGCAATATCTTTGAATTTGCTATCGTTTAAAAGAAGATTGAAATATCCGTCATATTGGTGTACATCGATCAATTGTTTTAACGTCGACGGCTCATTACCGTCTTCAAAAAAGACTTGAGCGGCATCCATTTGAGGTGTGTTCTGTTCAATGAAGCGTTCGACATTTTGAATGATTTCATTAAGTTCATTTCTCGTCAAGAAATTTGGGATGTGTACATACCCATCCTGATGGAAGTTTGCCTTGATCGTAGTTCTGTCCATGATTTTTCTTCGAATCAATTTCTTTGTTTAAGCTGACTCCAAGCTCAGCGCTCTCCGGTACTCACTCGGCGACATTCCTTTGAGTTTTTTAAACTGCCTGTTGAAATTTGCCAAGTTGTTAAACCCACACTCGTACGCAATCGTTACGACATTATCGTCGCTGTCTGCCAGTAGCTTACACACATGGCCGATACGGATGGTATTGAGGTACTCCACAAAAGTCATTCGGTAGTGTTCCTTAAAGAAATTACAGAAGGTGGTAATAGCCATACTGGCCTCGGATGCAACCTCGCTAAGCGTGATTTCCCGTTGGAAATTGCGCAGGATATAGTCGGTGATTTTGCTGAATCGGTCGGAGTAGTAACCCTGCGTATGTTGCATATAGTTGGGGCTTGCTAGCGGTTCGTACTCCGTACTATGGGCTAAGATGTCAAAAATGGCAAATAAAGACGACAATCGCTTGAGTCCACTTTCGCCTATCATCCCGTTCATCCGCTGGTTGATTTCTTTTTTGGTTTTACCTTGGATAACCAAGCCCCGACGCGATAGGTCCAATACTTTTTTTAGCGGATCCAACTCCGGGAGGGAAAGGAAGTGCTCACCTAAAAAGTCGTCCACAAAATGCACCACCACGGCATCGGCTTCATTCTTGGCTTTTCCCTGCACGTAGGAGCTGTCATTAACCCATACATGGGGAAGGGAAGGTCCCATGAAGACCAGATCATTTTCGTCAAAATAGCCGATGTGGTCGCCCACCATCCTCCTGCCTGTGCTCTTGTTAACGAGTACAAATTCGTACTCAGGATGGTAGTGCCATGGGCAGGGAAAATACTCGCCTCGTTCGGTGAATACGATAAACGATTTGTCAAATTCCTTAGGTAAACGATATTCTACAGCTTTCATAATTAGGGATTTGGTAATGCTAACTTACGGATATTAGGAAAGCAAAACAAACACTTTAACTGATTTATGTAAAATAGTATTGGTAATCTCAAAGATAATAGCAGGGTGTGGGTTTTATTCGTAAAATAAAAGGAGACACTATTCCTCCGGGAATGAGACCAGCTTATGAGCAGGACAAATTATCCCAAGACCTTGAGGACATTCAGAGCAAAAAATAACCACCATATCGTTAAACCGTTTGGTTGTTTTTGTAATAGCTAATGAATTTGGATTTGGTTTAAATGTGGCTATATAAGTAAGTTAGGCTTATCTCCCAGTACTAAGGCTGTATCAAAATTGTCATTTCGACCGCAACAAAGTGAAGTGAGAAATCTCAATCATTGACAATTAGAGATTTCTCCTGCCGTCGAAATGACAAAGTTATTGGTTTTAGGAAGTTGATACAGCCTCAAACCTCCTGGCGTTA
>CAZXSL010000182.1:0-6497 GCA_964643235.1 uncultured Sphingobacteriaceae bacterium
AAAATAAATTTTAGTCTTTGTTAAATTAAAGTAAAACGGATTGGCAAAGATAATCAAATTTTATGAATTAACCAATTACGCCTGTTCTATAACTGCCATAATGAGCGAATTACGCATATTACGACTCGATTCGCCCGTGTTTATATAGCTGGTTTACCTCGGGCTAATTAGCCTTATACCAGTCGATACGGGCTACATAAAACTACTTAGCATGCCCCCCAAACTGTTAACCAAAAGTTAAGCTTAGGATCTATCTTGATGATTTCGCGATCACGATAGCGTATTTACGGGATTTTATCCCTACATTTGCGCCCTCAAAAAACATGGGACGATGCAGAAAATCAGAAATATAGCCATTATCGCACACGTTGACCACGGCAAGACTACCTTGGTAGACAAAATCCTTCATTTCACGAACCTTTTTCGAGAGGGAACCCAAAGTGACCAGCCGGTGCTGGACAACAACGATTTGGAACGCGAACGTGGCATTACCATCGTCTCCAAGAATGTGGCGGTGCAGTACAAGGATGTGAAGATCAACATCATTGACACGCCGGGTCACGCCGACTTTGGCGGCGAGGTGGAACGCGTACTGAAAATGGCCGATGGAGTCATCCTGCTCGTCGATGCCTTCGAAGGGCCTATGCCACAAACCCGCTTTGTAACGCAAAAGGCATTGGCATTGGGACTAAAGCCCATTGTCGTCGTCAACAAAATAGACAAAGAAAACTGCCGTCCGGACGAGGTCTACGAAGCCGTGTTCGAACTGTTTTTCAACTTAGACGCGACCGAGGAACAACTCGATTTCCCGGTTCTGTACGGATCGTCAAAACTGGGCTGGATGTCAACGGATTGGAAAGAGCCTAAAGCTGATTTCACGGAGTTGTTGGAAGCCATTATCGAGCATATACCGGCCGCCCCTTATCACGAGGGGACACTACAATTGCAGGTCACCTCCTTGGATTACTCCTCATTTGTGGGTCGTATTGCCATTGGACGTATTGCCCGGGGCATCATCAAGGAAAACCAGCCGGTTTCCTTGGTCAAACGAGATGGCCGGGTTGTCAAATCCAGGGTTAAGGAACTATATACCTTTGAAGGCCTAGGCCGGATCAAGGTCAACGAAGTCAAAGCCGGCGATATCTGCGCGGTCGTGGGTATCGATGGGTTCGAAATCGGGGATACAATTGCTGATTTCGACAAGCCGGAGCAACTTGACGTCATTCAGATCGACGAGCCTACGATGAACATGTTGTTTACTATCAACAACTCGCCGTTTTTTGGCAAGGAAGGCAAATTCGTAACATCTCGCCACCTACACGAACGTCTATATAAAGAAACGGAAAAGAACCTTGCACTGCGCATCGTACCTACCGATTCGCCAGACGCATTTCTAGTTTATGGCCGTGGTATCCTGCACTTGTCAGTTTTGATTGAGACGATGCGACGCGAAGGTTACGAGCTGCAGGTAGGCCAACCTCAAGTCATTACCCGAGAAATAGATGGTGTTAAGTGTGAGCCTATTGAAACCTTGGTGGTTGACGTTCCTTCGGAGGTTTCGGGCAAGGTTATCGAACTCGTTACCCAGCGTAAAGGCGAGCTACTGGTGATGGATACCAAGGGCGATATGCAGCACTTGGAGTTTGAAATCCCCTCGCGTGGCATCATCGGCCTGCGGAACAACGTACTAACCGCTACGGGTGGCGAAGCCGTGATGGCGCACCGGTTCAAGGCATACGAACCTTGGAAGGGCAACATCCCGGGACGCTTGGCAGGCGTACTCGTTTCCATGGAAAAAGGACAAACAACAGCCTATTCGATCGACAAATTGCAAGACCGGGGACGCTTCTTCGTGGATCCCGGCGTGGATGTCTACGAAGGACAGATTGTAGGCGAACATATCCGTGACAACGACCTGGTTGTAAACCTTGTAAAAGGCAAACAGTTGACTAACATGCGTGCATCAGGTAGCGATGACAACACCCGGATTGCCCCGGCAGTGAAATTCTCGTTAGAAGAGTCCATGGAATATATCCAAGCTGATGAATATATCGAAGTAACGCCACAAAACATCCGCTTGCGCAAGATATACCTAACGGAGAACGAACGGAAAGTCAACGCAAAGAAGTTCCAGTAGTTTAGTTCGAAAAAGACGCTTAGAAACAGAAAATGCCATCATTGAGATGGCATTTTCTATTTGGTAACAACCGTTTTTAAATATACCGGTTGATCAAGTTCTCCAGGTATTCCTGCCGTCCGCTGATGGTGGCCGGCTCACCGGCTGCTGCGGCAATATCGCGCAGGTCGGACAAGCTCAGTTTCCCTTCTTCAAATTCCTTTCCTTTTCCGCTGTCGAAGGATGCATAACGCGCTGTCCTGATTTGGCGGTATTCGGATTTCTGCAGGATGTTGTCGGCTACCACCAATGCACGTGCAAAGGTATCGGCACCGCCAATATGTGCGTGGAACAGATCTTCCCTATCGGTGGAGTTGCGCCGCACCTTGGCGTCAAAGTTGATACCGCCCCCAGCAAATCCGTTTGCTTCTAAAATAATGAGCATACATTCGACCAGCTCGTTGATGTTATTGGGAAACTGGTCTGTATCCCAGCCATTCTGGTAGTCTCCACGGTTGGCGTCGATCGAGCCTAGCAAGCCCGCATCCGCAGCCACCTGCAACTCGTGCTGGAATGTATGTCCGGCTAGCGTCGCATGATTGACTTCGAGGTTCAATTTGAAATCATCTAGCAAATCGTACTGCCGTAGGAAACTGATAACCGTTGCCGCGTCGTAGTCGTACTGGTGTTTGGTTGGTTCGCAAGGCTTTGGCTCAATAAAGAACGTCCCTTTAAACCCTTGGCTTCGGGCATAATCTTTTGCCAAATGCAGTACCCGTGCCAAATGTTCCTGCTCGCGCTTCATGTCGGTGTTCAACAAGGTCATGTAGCCCTCGCGACCACCCCAGAACACATAGTTCTCGCCGCCAAGGGCAATGGTCGCATCCAGCGCCGCCTTGATCTGGGCGCCACCATGAGCCAATACATTGAAATCCGGGTTGGTCGCTGCACCATTCATATAGCGCTTATGCGAAAACAGATTAGCTGTACCCCATAGCAGTTTGATGCCAGTAGCCGCTTGTTTCTCCTTGGCGTATTCCACGAGCGTTTGCAAACGCCGCTCGTTCTCGGCTACGTCATCACCGTAATCCACCACGTCCACATCGTGGAAACAGTAGTAGGGGAACCCGATCTTGGTAAAAAACTCAAACGCCGCATCCATCTTGTCTTTGGCGCGTTGGATGACATCGCTGTTTTTATCCCAGGGGAAGAACAGGGTCGGTCCGCCGAATGGATCGCTGCCATTCCCATTGAATGAATGCCAGTAAGCAACTGCAAACCGCAGATGGTCTTTCATGGTTTTTCCAGCCACCACACGGTTTTCGTCGTACCAGCGATAAGCCAATGGATTGTCCGATTCAGGACCTTCGTAGGCAATCTTGCCGATGCTTTTGAAGTATTCTTTTTCTCCGATTAATACTGTTGACATGTCTTGTTAAATTTGATAATAATATGGATGATAATGATTCTACGCTATAACTGATGAATGACCTTTTCCCGCCATTCCTGGTAGAGCGGCTCGTACGTATCCGACGACTTGGGCTCGATGGTTTGAAGCACTTCCAAGCCTCCAAACGCTTCTTGTGGGGAGGCAAAGATACCAGCGCCAATACCGGCCCCGAGTGCTGCTCCTACGCTGCCATCGTTCTCGTACAACTCAACAGCCACACCCGTGACATCGACGAAGACCTGGCCGAACAGCCCACTCAGAAACATATTGGCACGACCTGCTCGAATGACCGATGGGTCTCCCCCGTTTTCACGGATGATGTCCAGTCCGTAACGGAACGAATAAGCGATGCCCTCTTGTGCGGCCCGAAACACCTGGGCACGACCGTGGGTGTTGAGATCCAGCCCAAGGAACTGGCCACCCAAAATCTTATTACCCAAGAACCGCTCCGCACCATTGCCAAAGGGTAGGATTTGCAAGCCATCACTTCCCGGTTCTACAGCCTCGGCAAGGGCGGTCATCTGGTCGTAACTGATACCTTGGCCAAAATGCTCTTTCACCCAACGGTTGAGGATACCCGTACCATTGATGCACAGGAGCACCCCCGTGCGGGGCACTTCCGTGCTGTAATTCACATGCGCAAAGGTATTGATGCGCGATTGCTGATCGTAAACCAACTGATCGCTGACGGCGTAAATAACCCCCGACGTACCTGCCGTGGCTGCTACCTCGCCCGGATTGAGCACATTGAGTGACAGGGCATTGTTGGGCTGGTCGCCTGCCTTATAGCTGACTGGAATCCCGGGCTTTAGCCCTAAATCTGCAGCTACAGACGCTTGTAATTGCCCATGCCTTCCAAATACGGGGTGGATAGTCGGGAAAATCGATTCGTCAAAGCCAAAATGATCAAGCACATCGCGTGATATTTCCTTGTTTTTGAAATCCCAAAACACACCCTCGGAAAGGGCCGAAACGCTTGTCGTATAATCGCCCGTCAGCCGGAACGCAATGAAATCACCGGGTAACATGATCTTATGCGCCTTTGCATACACAGCCGGCTCATTAGCTTTAACCCAGGCCCATTTCGAAGCAGTAAAGTTACCAGGCGAGTTTAACAAATGCGCCAATGAGCGTTCATGCCCAATGCGGTCAAAAGCTTCGTCGCCGATAGCTACCGCACGGCTGTCGCACCAGATGATGGAATCGCGCAGCACCCCTCCTTGTTCGTCGATAACGACCAAGCCGTGCATCTGGTAGGCAATCCCGATTGCTCCGATATCCTGCGGATCGAACCGTCCCTGGCCGACGACGTTACGGATAGCTTTGCGTACTTGTTCCCACCAGGTGTCCGGCGATTGCTCGGCCCAACCGGGCTCCACAACACGGATGTCGTTTTCCCGGCCTTCCGGGTAACGAGCCGAGGCCACACTACGCTGGGTGTCTGCGTCTACCACCGACACTTTGATGGATGATGTCCCAATATCGATACCTAATAACAGCATATTTTATACAGGTTAAAAGTGGTTATGCTAACGTTGGCATAAAGATAGGTCATAATTCGGTACTTCCAAAATAGATCGTTATTTTTGTCAGGAATTTTAGCCAAAAACCCTGCATACGTTTTGAAGAAAGTCACGATACTCGATATTGCCAAAGAACTGGACATTACCTTTTCCACCGTCGCGCGTGCGCTCAATGACCATCCGGCCATCAAAGCTTCTACCAAACAGGCGGTCAGGGAAACGGCCGACCGGTTGGGATACCAGCCTAACAAGCTCGCCTCCTCCTTACGTTCGGGCAAAACGAAGATTATCGGGGTACTGGTGCCTCGGCTGGATGTCAGCTTCTTCAGCTCGGTGGTTCACGGCATCGAGAATGTAATGAATGAAAACGGCTATAGTATTCTGCTATACCAGTCGCAGGAATCGACGAAGCAGGAAGCGGACGGAATCGACACCTTTCTCAACACGCGCGTGGACGGCATCATCGCATCCATGGCCTTGCAAACCGAGCAGATCGACGGCTTTAAAGGCATCAAGCAACGGAACATCCCCCTTGCTTTTTTCGACCGTGTTCCCGAAGGTATCGACGTGCCTTCTGTCACCATCGACGATTACCAAGGTGGCTACATTGCTACCGAACACCTAATCCAATCGGGATACCGTCGCATCGTGCACATTAACGAGGCCCGTAACATCAATATTTTTACTGAACGTCTCCGCGGCTATCGGGATGCGCTGGAACGGCACGGCATCGCCGTCGACGAACAGCTTATTATCCGGGGAGATTTTTCCATCGAGTTCGGACGGCAATGTATACGGCAGCTGCTTGCTGACGGCATTGATTTTGACGCGGTTTTTACCTTGGAAGACTTCACCGCCATGGGGGTCGTACAGGCATTGAAAGCGGCCGGCAAACAGATCCCTCATGAAGTCGGTGTTGTTGGTTTTGCGAACGAGGCGTTTACCGAACTGGTCAGCCCCTCTATTTCCACGGTAGACCAGTGTACCGTGGAAATGGGTGAAAAAGTAGCCCGATTATTCCTTAAGTTGTTGAAGAAAGGCGATTATTACAAACACGCACCCGAAAAAATCGTCCTGCAGCCCAAGCTACTCGTCCGGGAGAGCTCCGCACGCTAAGCGCAAGGTCTTCGTTGCTCCGGGGTATCGCCTAGCCACGGTCGAACACTTCCCTGTTATCGGTTTGAACTATAGGTGCGGGCTTGCAGAAATATCCGCAACCTCTCGTTCCAAGCCAGCACAATATACTCGCAATATGTTAAAAAGTGTTATTTTTCCCGAAGATTTCGGTGATAGGCCACGGATTTGCTAAATAACAAGGAGCTCCGCTGTGCATAGTATGGATTTTATGCCTAATTTTATAGGCATTTTCCATGCGCTTGCAACAAGCGCATGGCGGTTAGCTGGCAGG
>CAZXSL010000183.1:0-6422 GCA_964643235.1 uncultured Sphingobacteriaceae bacterium
ATAACCGGGTTGATTTCATAAGGCAATCCCAATTCCAAAAACTCATGTGCCGTATCAATGATATGGGCACCCCAATCGCCAAGTGCACCCAGGCCCAAATCATACCAGCAACGCCATTGTCCATTGATGTAATCCTTGTTATAGTCTTTATATTGCGAAGCACCAAGCCATTCATCCCAGTCCAGCGTATCGGGAATCGGTTCTGCAGGCGGAAACGAAGTAATTGACGTGTCCCAACCGTGCCATCTTCTTGGGCTATTCATGTGTGCCGTAATCGCAGTCACATCTTTGATGATACCGGCCTCTACCCACGCCTTGAATTGGAAATAATTCGCCTCGGAATGCCCCTGGTTGCCCATCTGAGTCACTACCCGCCGATGTTTGCGTGCAGCAGCCATCAACAGTTCATTTTCCTGGAACGTACGTGCCAGAGGCTTTTCGACATACACGTGCTTGCCCAACCCCATGGCCATCATCGTAGCGGGGAAGTGCGAATGGTCCGGCAATCCTATCGACACCGCATCGATATCCCGGTGCATGGCATCAAACATGGATCGAAAATCTTGGAACCGGGGTACATCTGGGAATTGCTCCAACACCTGGAGTGTATGTGGAGCACCCATATCTGTATCGCAAAGCGCCACGATGTTACACTCGCCGGTCTCGTACAACGCCCGGATGATCTCACCTGCACGATTACCTACCCCGATACAGGCTAAATTGACTTTGTTGTTCGCACCTATTATTTTGCGAGATGAGGAACAACCCCACGCAGGTAAAATCGTTGGTGCCGCGGCTACTGCAGCCGAAGCGATCATCGCTTTTCTAATAAACGACCGTCTTGAAAATTCACTATGCTTGCTCATAAAAGATTATAATTATTCATTCCTGTTGTGAACCTGGGTTACTTGCGCATTCTATAACTAACTATCGTGTTCCGTCCAACACGCCCCGGAAATAACCGGTGGATTCGGCGAGACCTGCTAGGGGATCCCGCATATCCTTCTCATATTCCAGGCTGCATTTACCAGCATATCCGACCTTCCTCAGCATCCTGACAAAGGCCGGAATATCAATAACGCCCCTACTCAACTCGCAAGTAGTCCCCTCAGCCGTAGCAGAGGTGACATTTTTAAGATGGATATCGAATATCCTATCGGTATACCGTTCCAAGTCGCGAATGGGGTCTTCCCCATCACGCATATTGTGTCCCATATCAAAACACATCCCCATCCGTGGGTCCAAATTTTTGACTAAGTCATAAATAACCGTCGCATTGGGATAGAGTTTGTCTTCAGGCCCATGATTGTGGATGGCGTATTTAATATTATACTGCGCAGCTTTTTCAGCAATATACGCCAGATCTTCCTTGTTGGGTATACCAACAACAGTGTCGACACCTACGCGTTTGGCGTATGCAAACGCATGATCAATCTCATCGTGTGATTTGGTCATATAGATGGGGCCCACAGCATAACCTTTAACGCCATACTCGCCTAGTTTTTGGTGAAAAGCGGCAATTTCCGCATCCGAGCTAGTTAATGGCAAATGGAAGTCCTTGATACAAAGGTATTCGATACCCATTCGCTTCATCATAACAAGCGATTCCTCCAAACTAAAGTGAACAAAACTATAACCTGCCACACCCAGCTGGAATGGATCGGTTTTCGGATTCCCTGTGTGTACCGTCGCGGCCGAACCGCGGTGCGAAAGGCCCGTAATCGCTGCTACCGAAACGCCCATCAGGCCCGTACGTAAAAACTTTCTTCTTGAATTCATTTATATTGGTTGTAGAAACTGTTTATGTTTTCTGGTTACTCTTGCTCGGCAACGTTCCATTTTTCCATCCGGATTCCGCTGCCACCAAACAAATATAGCCGAAATATGCGTTGAAACAAGTCCTGTACTCGTTTGGCCTCACTACAAACAACATAAAACCTGCCTGAACAAGCCAAAAAACCCACGCAAACGATGTAGTAAATTGTTGGTTAAGACGGGCGGCGGAAGACCGAAGATGTACCCGACTCAACGAATCAACAACTCAACGCATCCACAGCTCAACGCATCAACGAATCCAAAACTCAACAACTCAACGTATCAACAAACAGTCTACCCAATATTTATTATGTTTGTGTCGATATTAAAACCAACAACATGGATATATACGGCATCAAGAATTGCAATACAGTCAAAAAAACCTTAGACTGGCTCAATGAGCACGGCATCGATTATACGTTTCGGGATTTCAAGAAGGAAGGTGCATCGGCAGATAAACTCAATGCCTGGGCTTCGGAGGTCGGTTGGGAGGCTTTAGTTAATAAGCGCGGTACCACATGGCGAAAACTCGACCCGGAAATGCAGGCAAAGATTACCAACCAAACAGCAGCGGTGGAACTCATGCAAACCCATACCAGTGTCATCAAGCGCCCTGTCATCGAAAGTAAAAAAGGAATCATCCTTGGGTTTAATCCTGACGAATTGCAGGAAAAACTCGGATCATAATATATGAATAGTTAAACTCAACGCTTTAGATGAAAACTGAAACCCCATCGAATGACTAGAATAACCCGATTGGCAAGCCTTTCCTTGGTCATGGTTTGTCTATTCCCGGCCATCTTGCTCGCCCAACTCCGAGAGAGCGTGTATAATTACACGGAAGCCTTCGACCCATTTTTCTACACGACTAATGGCACCGAATACCGATCAGCGAGTGGCAAGCCGGGGCCTAAGTATTGGCAAAATGCGGTGGATTATAAGATATCGGCACACCTCAATGAACAAACCCATGAAATCACGGCTAGGCTGACAATGGAATACACCAACAACAGCCCGGATGAGCTCGATTTTCTGTGGTTGCAATTGGATCAAAACATGTTTCGCCGTAATAGCCGGGGTCAGCAAATCGTACCCCTGACCAATAGTCGCTACGGCGATTCCATGTCGGGTTTTGACGGCGGGTATGACATCAAAACGGTAACCTTCAACGATGGCAAGTCGGCTGAACACCTCATTACCGACACCAGGATGCAGGTTTTCCTAGCCGAACCGTTGCCCGCGGATGGTGGAAAGACAACGATACACATCGATTATGCATACATCGTACCCCAGCACGGAGCGGATCGTACCGGCGTACTCGAAACACAAAACGGCAAAATATTCGCTATTGCCCAATGGTTTCCACGAGTCGCGGTCTACGACGATATCTTGGGATGGAACAACCTACCTTATACAGGCCCTGGGGAGTTTTATCTGGAATATGGCAATTACGACATCGAAATAACCGCTCCGGCAGACCACATCGTGGTTATGGGAGCCGAATTACTGAACCCCGAACAGGTCTATACACCAGCACAAATAGCACGACTGGAGCAAGCGATGAAAAGCGACCAAACGGTTTTAGTTCGTAGTGCCGATGAAGTCGGATTGCCCGGTTCGCGCCCACAAGGCAAATCGGAACTGACTTGGCACTTCCGACTTGAAAATTCCCGGGATATCGCTTGGGCCTCCTCCCCTGCTTTTATCATTGACGCGGCGCGGATTAACCTGTCTGAAGGGCGTACCGCCCTCGCCATGTCGGCCTATCCGGTAGAGTCCAACGGCGGAAATGCCTGGGAACGTTCGACCGAATACACCAAGGCTGCCGTGGAATTCTATTCCGATTTCCTATACGAATACCCTTACCCCGTCGCTGTCAACGTGGCGGCCCCTGTTAACGGCATGGAGTATCCGGCGATCGCCTTCTGCAGTTACCGATCCAAAGGGGCAGACCTATGGGGCGTGACGGACCACGAATTCGGGCACATCTGGCTACCAATGATAGTCGGTACAAACGAGCGCCTCCATGCATGGATGGACGAAGGGTTCAACATGTTCCTCAACGAGTTATCGACCGCCGCGTTTAATAATGGCGAGTACTATCGCCCTCAGGGCGACGCCAACCGAATGGCCCAGGCATTCACCAACCCAGCTTTAGAACCGATAATGAGTGCACCACACAACATGGCTGAACGCAATATCGGTGCTTTGGTGTACTACAAGCCCGGATTCGGCATGACATTACTGCGCAATGAGATACTCGGCCCTGAACGGTTTGACCGAGCGCTGCGCTCGTTCATCCATCATTGGGCATTCAAACATCCGACGCCGGATGATTTTTTCCGGACAATCGAAAACGTGTCGGGCGAAAACCTCAACTGGTTTTGGAGGGGATGGTTTAAACACAACTGGCGTTTGGATCAGGCGGTTCGGGCTGTTACCTATCCGAACAACAATCCCGAAAACGGAGCCCTGATAACCATCGACAATTTGGAGAAAATGCCCATGCCGGTCGTATTGGAAATAACGACTGAGAACGGCAAGACTGAACGGATCCAACTACCCGTCGAGATATGGGCTCGGAATTCGACTTGGACTTTCCGATACCCGTCAACAGAACGAATCAACAGCGTTCAGTTGGACCCGGATCGGGTATTCCCCGATCACAACCCGGACAATAATCGATGGGAAACACCGTAAACAATAAGGGACTTCACTTTGTTCATTAAGAAAGATTAAACGTTTTTTATGCAGCATACCATCCGGCCAATTACCCGACTCATTTTCACTTTGCTCTTGGCCTCCTCTGCCCAATGGCAAGCCCAAGCACAAACCGAGCAAAGCGTGCTTGAAGGCATTGTTATGGAATTACAAAGCAGCGAAGCCATGTTCGATGTGCTGGTTACCAACATGAACAGCGAAGCCAAAACCAGAACCGACCGCGAAGGCCGGTTTGCAATCGAGGCAAAACTAAACGACCGAATAAAGTTTGAATATTCAGGTTACCGGACCGACACGATTGTGTTTATCGAACATGGTCTTAAACGTGTTTACATGACCCCGGCAGACGGCACCATTATGATTGATGCCGTATCCATCACAGCGCTGACCGACCATCGCTTGGAAGCAGAAATCGAGAAAGCCGCACAAGAAGGTGCCGTAGCCGAAAGCTCCCAATACAGGGGAGGCTTGCGCCTATCGCCATCGCGTATGTTTGGCCAAGAAGGCAAACAAGCCCGCCAACGCCACAAACTACTACTCGCAGAAAGGGAACGACGACAAATCGAACGACGCTTCTCGCCCGAGGCCATCCGAGCCATTACGCCTCTCCGCGACCGGGAACTCGATTTGTTCAGAGTTAAATACAGACCTGATGCCGCATTTGCACTAAGCGCCTCCGAACAGGAAATGCAGCTATATATTATGGATTCTTACGCCGCGTTTACCAAATTGACCGAAGCAGAACGCAATGCCATCAAACTGGAAGACGATCAATAAGGCCAGCCCATCCGCTTAAACACGAACGACCATAGCCATATCGGCCCGATCAGCAGTAGCTGGAGAAAATGCTTGAATGGCATTCTTTCCTTTTCTTGACCCTTGCCCACCCATAAAGCCAAAAGGGATAGGACAAGCAAGACCAAGAAGACTGACCACGCAGCCGGCCCGCCATCCCTTTCCACGTATTCCAACTGTACGATGAGGAAGCTGTAAACACCTATAGTAAGCAAAGCTGCATAGGATAATGTAGGTGCTAATCGCAGGTAATAGTAAACCACGATAGCAATGAAAATCGACCCCCAATTCAGAAAGATATCATACCCATGCCGTTTGAGAAAACCGATCTCGGGAAAAGGGACCATCCATACCAGACCCAAGATCGCAAAAGCAAATACCGGGATGAAGATATACTGTATAGTCCGATTGCCAGGGTGCGCTGAATAACGGGACAACACGGCAAAAAGCTCCTCAACCGGTCGCAAAGGCTCAGTTTTCTGTTTGTTCTTTTTTTGTTTTGACATGTTTTGTACGTTTCGGCTTGCGATATGGGCTAGCCTTTTAATTTCTAACGAAACACTTCTTAACTATGGTTTTTGCTTGGCGTATTCACATTTGCCATACGGCTCAAAATCTGAAAACACACCGTGATATCCAAGCAACTATCGGTTTTATGTGATATTTTACTGAGGATATCTATAATTAAAAGACACCGAACCAAATGGGCGGTGTCTTTTCCATATTTATAAAATAAAACCAGTTCCCTACTTAGCAAACGCCACCGATCTCGTTTCCCGGATGACGGTTACTTTAATTTGTCCCGGATAAGTCATTTCGGTCTGTATCCGTGTGGAGATATCCGCGGCTAACAATTCGGCCTGGGCGTCGGAAACCCGTTCGCTTTCTACCACTACACGCAATTCACGACCAGCTTGTATTGCAAAGGTTTTTTCCACTCCCGGATACGATAGCGCCAGTTCTTCCAATTCTTTTAACCGCTTGATGTAGTTCTCGACTACCTCGCGACGGGCACCTGGACGAGCACCGGAAATCGCGTCGCAAGCCTGTACCACTGGCGATATGAGTGCCGTCATCTCGATCTCGTCGTG
>CAZXSL010000184.1:0-1028 GCA_964643235.1 uncultured Sphingobacteriaceae bacterium
AGTTTATGCTCCAGGTTACTGCAGGCCAGCATACACTACTTGTCCGAGCCGTAGGTTACAGGCAGACCGCGCAAGCACTGGACATGGACCAAGATCGCCACGTTGACGTGGTACTCCAAGCTGCCACTTTCCAGTTAGAAGAGGTCGTTGTTGGCAACGCCGAAGACCCGGCATACCGTATTATCCGCCAAGCGATCAAGCACCGCCGGCAGCACTTGGAAGAAGCCTCGCCCTATACGGCAAATGTCTACATCAAAGGTGTGCAGCGCCTGCTAAAAGCTCCTTCCTCATTCCTTGGGGTTGATCTGGACGAAGTCGGCAGGGAAATCGGGCTCGATTCCAACCGAACCGGAATCGTCTACCTCTCCGAATCCGAATCGCGCATTACCGCACATCCACCCGACAACTTCCATGAAGAGATGCTCAGCTCCAAGATATCCGGCAACAACCGAGCGTTCAGTTTCAACCGTGCATCAGACCTCCAACTCAACTTTTACGAAAACCACCAGACCATCTTCGAGGGGCTGAGTGCACGCCCATTCGTATCGCCCATCGCAGACAACGCTTTGGGATATTACCAATACCGCTATATGGGTAACATGGAGGAAGGCGATATGCTAATCCACAAGATTCAGGTCATTCCACGCCGCAAGGCCGAACCCGTGTATGCAGGTGATGTGTATATCGTTGAGGGAGATTGGCGGATCTACGGCGTCGATTTGCTATTGACGAAAGAGTCCAGTATTAACCTACTCGACAGCCTATCGATCAAACAGGATTTCATCCCTATTTCCGAATCGCAGTGGCAACCCGCTAATGTCCATTTCGACTTCGTTGGTGGCTTGTTCGGTTTTCGCGTTGGTGGGTATTTCGCTGCGGTATTCAGTGACTATACCCTCATCCAACCTCCGGATCGAAGTACCTTCCGGGAAGTCCTCCGTATCGAAGCAGGTGTCAACGAAAAAGACAGTGCATATTGGAACCAACATCGGGCACTTGCACTAACAGAAGAAGAAGCTCAGGATTAT
>CAZXSL010000184.1:1041-6415 GCA_964643235.1 uncultured Sphingobacteriaceae bacterium
CAGAAAAGACAGCATCCGGGCTAGGCGTGAATCCAAAGCCTACTTGGATTCACTGGATCGCGTATCCAATCGATTCAAACCTAGCAGTTTCTTGCTGACCGGATATCAGCACCGCAACCGTGCAAAACGAACGGTACTTTCTTTTGGCGGGTTGGTCAACAGCCTATTGTACAACACTGTCGAGGGCCTTGCACTCAACTATGGCTTGCAGTATAGCAAGCGTACCGACACCATCGAAAACCGGTCGCTCGTAGTCGCGGCCAACATGCGCTACGGTTTTGCGAACAGGAGGCTGAACGGCTATGGTGGTATACAAGTCCCAATAGGCAAAAGCACCTTATCCGCATACGGCGGAAGCCAAGTGTCCGACCTCAATAGCCGGGGTACGATCCCCGTGATATTCAACACCGTTAACACATTATACTTCGGTCGCAATCACCAAAAACTGTATGAACGCCATTTTGGACAGGTAATCTGGCAATACACCCTACCTGCTAACATTCAACTTACCGCTGGCACATATTGGGATAACCGACTTTCGCTACCGAATAGCACGGGTTATACATTTTTCAAACGATTTCGGGATCGCATCACGTCAAACAACCCGTTTACCCCAGATGTGGAGGCTCCGATATTCGAAAAACACCAAGCGCTGCGGTTCATGCTTAGCCTAGCTTACGATTTTGGCACGAAATACGAGACTTACCCAAACCGAAGAGTGTACCTACCTTCGAAATACCCAACCTTACGCTTACACTACACAAAGGGTATACCGCAGTTGTTGGGCTCCGATGTGGATTACGACATGTTGCGGGCCGAGCTATCCAAAGATAACATTCGTCTGGGCATGTTTGGAAACCTATCCTTTATGGCCACAGCAGGCACGTTTATCAATGCCAGTAAGCTGTTCTATCCAGATCTTCGCCACATCAACGGCACCATGACACTGATTACCGACCAGCAAATAAGCTCTTTCCTGCTTCTAGACTTTTATACCCACAGTACTGGCGGAAATTTTGCCGAAGTCCATGCAGAATATAACATGGCTACCCTGCTAACGAGCAAAGTACCCCTACTCCGGCGATTGAAGCTCCAGGAGATCGTGGGTCTGCATTATTTGAACACATCGGAATCCGGCCATTATGGCGAACTCCATGCAGGTCTACAATGGGCCAATATCCGGGTCATGTATGCTCGCTCTTTTGGAGATGGAACAGGGTTAAAGGGGCAACAGGCGATACGTATCGGGCTGAGGGTACCATTTAATTGAGTAGAAGGGGCGACCTCCACCTTTTTTGCCAAGTTTCATGAGGGAGCACGGCGTGCCCATATTTTTAGAAACAGTTGGTCGATATAGCCTTGCGTATGTAATAGCCTTTGCGTAAACTTGTGCACAGCCCAGTGCTCTTGCCCATGAGATATCTCCGCCTTCTGCTCTTTCCGTTTTCCCTGTTGTATGGCTTGGCAATAGCACTCCGGCATTGGCTGTATGACCACGACTGGTTGAGACGTACAGCGGTGGATATCCCTACGATTGTGGTAGGCAACCTAGCGGTAGGTGGCACGGGCAAAAGCCCCATGGTGGAATACCTCGTTCGTTTGCTTGGACCAGACTACCGTATTGCCGTGCTCAGTCGGGGCTACGGTAGGCGTACCAAAGGTTTCCGAGAGGTGCAGACAGACGATCAAGCACCACTTACTGGCGACGAGCCACTGCAAATCAAACGCAAGTTTCCTCACATTACCGTTGCTGTGTGTGAAAGCCGGGTGGAGGGTATCCACCTGCTGCAAAACCGCCACGATCTCGTTTTGTTGGACGACGCATTCCAACACCGCTCGTTAATCCCGGGATTTTCCATCCTGTTGTTTGATTTCAAGACGACATGGCAGGATCCTCATCTGCTACTCCCGGCCGGCAATTATCGGGATTTGCTGTCCCGGCGGCGACATGCCGACGTGATGATTGTAACAAAGACACCCAAGGAGCCTACAGATCGCCAAAGAAACCGAATTGCGAACAAACTGTCGACCTCATCTGCTCCTTTACTCTATTCATACATTCAATACGACGGCATAGTGCCTATGCACGGAACCGGAAATCAGACTGTAGACGCCCAAACCCCGGTTTTAATCGTGACAGGTATAGCCAATCCGACCCCTTTTGTGGAGTACGTCCACCAGCGACACCTGGTTTTTGACCATATCGCATTCCCGGATCACCATGCCTTTACCGAACGGGATATCGACCGAATTGGGGCTCGCTTCGGTCAGCTAGGTGGCGCACAAAAAATTATAATAACCACGGAAAAAGACACCATGCGCCTGTACGGTTTTATCGACAACTTATCCTCCCTTGGCATTGCCGTGCATTACGTACCGATCCGCACGGCATTCAACCCATCTGATAGGCAGGAACTGGACGGACGTATCAAACAGTACTTACAATCGGCTCGAGGGAAACAGGTAAACCCCTAATTTTCGGACACTACTGAGGGTTTACGCCCCCATAGACTGGAGCGTCTGACCGATAGCTCCATGGGGAGCTTCACATACTCGAAATCCTCGTGAGGGATGCCGCGTTGCTGCTGTTTAAGTCGCTCGACCAACTTGGCGGCTGCGGTTTTGCCAATCTCGAAAGCCGGTTGCTGGATAGTCGTCAGTGGCGTGGCAAGTATTTCGGCAATAACCGTATTGCTAAAGGCGGCAATGGCAATGTCCTGAGGCACACGCAAGCCCAGTTCGCGGAAGGTAATGAGTGCTTGAGTAGAGAGCTGATCGGTTGCTGTTAGGATGGCCGAAGGCGGTTGCGGAGCTTGCATCAGTTGGGTAATAGCCGTTTTCACGTCCTTGGCAACAGTTTCTGCGCTCGAACAATCACACGACCGGCTATAGCTGCCCGGCGGAATGATCTGCCGCTCTTTGAGTGCCTGGAGGTATCCTGCTAAGCGTTCGGAAGCAATGTTGAGGGAGGTATCCACGTTGAGAAAAGCAATCTGGGTATGCCCATTGGCAAGCAAATGCTTGGTGGCCTGGTAAGCCCCTCCAAAATTATCACCCCCCACCTGGTCGGTCTCCATCTGGTCGCTCAACCGATCAAATAAAACAACCGGTATTCCCGAATCCTGCAGCGCTTTGAGCCGTTTGAAATCCTGTGTCTGTATTGATGGAGAGATGAGCACACCCTCAACTCCCCGGGCTTCAAGCTGGGCGATGCAAGCGATCTCTTTAGCTAAGGATTCCTTGCTTTGCATGATAATCAGGTCGTAGCCAGCCTCTGTACAGGCGTGATCAATACCATCTAGCATCTGCGCAACAAAATTGTTGTCAATGGAACAGATAATCACACCTATTGAACCGCTTTTTCCCATTTTCAAGCTTTTTGCCATGCGGTTTGGCGCATAATTGTTTGCTCTTGCAAAATCCAAGACACGGCACTTGGTGTCGTCACTAATTTCGTAGCTGTCTCTCAATGCTTTGGAAACCGTGGAGGCGGATAAATCGAGCGCCTCGGCAATATCTCGCAATGTAAGATTTGACATATCAATTGGGAGGATTGGTATTACCTACCAAAGATAAGTAATATTGGCCACAGAATGGATCGGAAAGACGTTGGGATGCTTTCCAATATGGCGATTGTGCTCGCACGCGGCCCACAGGCAGACATAAGGAAAACAAAAAAGGAAACTTACTTTGCCCTGACATTAAAGGGTCGTGTAAACCTTTACAACGCCATACGATAGTCGGCTATCGATCTTCCAGCAAGAAAACATACAGGCTTTTGGGGCCATGTGCACCTAACACGAGGGTTTTCTCAATATCTGCTGTACGGCTTGGACCCGTGATGGCCGTAATCGAACTCGGCAGCAACTCTCCATACTTAGTCTTGACTAGATCTAATGCATCCTTGATGTCCAGCACGAGCTGGGAGGTCGTGGCGATAATAATATGCACATGTGGAAAGATACTCAGGCGCCGTCCGGATTTGCCAGCATTGCTAATCAGGACGCTTCCATGTCGAGCAATCAGTGCTTCGCAGCCCGTGACTCCTATCTCGGCTTCTTCAAACTGCGCATCTGATCGATAATATGGGAACTCATAGGTATCTAGGAGCTGCTGGATAGCTTCATCCCAAACATATATCTTGTTGAGCTTTTCTTTTTCGACCATAGCAAGCAGGTTCTCCACAAGCTGTATCTCATCTTCGCAGTACACAAAGTTGCCCGCTACGGCGGTGAGCCGCTCGGCAAACAAAATGTCGAGTGCAGATTCATCGACCTCTGCATACATCGGCGACTCCTCAAATGCCGGATACGGATGCTCACGCTTCTGAAGTAACGCCTGCCTAATTTTTTTGAGCATCTGTTCTTTGGCGGTCGTCGCTCGGATATTCTTGCTCACGATTATCGGTGTTAAAAAAAGCAAAGCCAATCTCTCCCTTGGCGACTGGCTTTGCTACTGATATCTATATTTGGGATAATGCCTTAGCTCGTCTGCTTCGGGTCGGTCTGATCGCTATCCGTATTCGAATTACTCGCTAGCGTATCCGAGTTGTCCTTGATCCCTTCATGTACCAGCCCTTCCGCTGCTTTGCGTTGGTCGCTCTCATCGGCCGGCCCATTGACAAATTCGTCGTAGGTGGTGCGGTGGTCAAACGGACGTTTACCCAAAATCTCTTCTAAATCAGACTGGAACAAGATTTCCTTTTCCAGCAGTTTCTCCGCCAAAGCAATCAGGCCTTCCTGATTTTCCTGCAGCAATTCTTTAGTTTTCGCATATACGTTTTCGATAAGTTTACGCACTTCCTCGTCAATCAGCTCAGCAGTACTGTCTGAATACGGGCGCTGGAATTGCGTTTCTTGGCTATCATTAAACGACACGTTACCCACCTTATCATTCATTCCGTACACAGAAACCATTGCATAAGCCAGTTTTGTGATGCGCTCCAAGTCGTTTTGCGCTCCGGTAGATATCTTTCCAAAGGTAATATCCTCCGCCACACGGCCACCCATGGTCATGCACATTCCGTCGATAAGTTGTTCCGTCGTATAAAGGAACTGTTCTTTTGGCAAGTATTGGGCGTATCCCAACGCCGCTACCCCCCGAGGCACGATGGATACCTTGACCAAGGGGTCAGCATGTTCGAGAAACCAGCCCGCAATCGCGTGACCTGCTTCGTGATAAGCCACGATTCGTTTCTCTTCTGGGGAAATGATCTTGTTTTTCTTTTCCAATCCGCCGATTACACGGTCGATTGCATCATGAAAATCTTGCATTTCTACGGACGGCTTGCTTCTACGCGCAGCGATTAATGCTGCCTCGTTGCACACGTTGGCAATTTCAGCACCGGCAAATCCGGGCGTCTGTGCAGACAATT
>CAZXSL010000185.1:0-6348 GCA_964643235.1 uncultured Sphingobacteriaceae bacterium
GAAGGACTACAATTCGATCATGTACGCGAACAAGCATCGGCACTGTGGGAAGCCGAGCTGCAGAAAATCAGGATTACGACGGATAACGAACAACTGAAACGGGTTTTCTACTCCGCATTGTACCATACAGCCATCGCCCCTAACCTATTCTCTGACGAGGATGGCACCTATAAAAACCACCATGGCGATATCCTGCAGAGCCCTATGGGTACGCAACGCTACACCGTCTTCTCGCTTTGGGACACGTTCAGGGCACTGAAACCACTCTACACGATTACCCAGGAGGAACGCTATGCCGATATCCTAAACAGCATGTTGGCGTTCTACGACGAAAACGGCCTGCTGCCGGTGTGGGACCTCAGCACCTGGGAAACTAATACCATGACAGGCTACCACGCTATCCCGGTATTAGCGGATGCTATTCTCAAGGACTGGCCGGGCCTGGATGCCGAGCGTGCCTACGAAGCCATGCTCAAGAGCGCGCACCAAGAAATCCGCGGCGTACCGGCTTATATCGAATACGGGTACTTGCCGCAGGACATTGCCGGGGGTAGCGTAACCATCACATTGGAATACGCGTTTGATGATTACTGCATTGCCCAAGTAGCGAAAAAACTGGGGAAAACCGCAGATTACGAAACTTTTATGCGCCGGGCAGGAGCATACGAGCATCTGTTTGACCCGGAAACCGGGTTTATGCGTGCCAAGAATACGGACGGTCACTTCGTTGAGCCCTTCGACCCGTTCTGGTCGGAGCACGATTTTGATAAAAGCCAATATATCGAGGGCAACGCCTGGCAACATTCGTTTTTTGTGCCGCATGATGTACGTGGACTAGCAGCGCTTTATCCCGATAAAGACGGGTTGAGTAAGAAATTGGACGAACTCTTTGTAGCGAGTTCACGTACGACTGGCGAATTCGTATCGCCGGACATCAGCGGGTTCATCGGCCAATACGCCCACGGCAATGAGCCCAGCCACCAGATTGCTTACCTTTACGCCTACATTGGCGAGGCTTGGAAAACACAGGAGAAAGTACGTACCATTATCGACTCCATGTACCACGACCGTCCAGACGGCTATGCCGGCAATGAAGACGTGGGACAAATGAGTGCTTGGGCGGTGTGGTCTATCGCAGGCTTATATCCGGTCAGTCCGATTGGAGGCGAATACGTATTTGGTAGCCCGATGGTCGACGAAGTCACGTTTAATATGGCTTTCGGCCAACCCTTTACCATCAAGGCTATCAACAATAGCGAACAGAACAAGTATATCCAATCGATCACCCTTAACGGCAAACCGTACCACAATACTTACATCATGCATTCGGACATGCAGGCCGGCGGCGAGTTGGTATTTACCATGGGGCCGAAGCCCAACAAGCGTTTTGGCCAAAAGCCAGAAACGTGGCCGAGTTCGATGGTGGATGAACGCTAGCAAACTTAAGCGCAGAAGTCGAGGCCGATGAGCCATGATTACAGGGTGCAATTCAGATTGTCTCCCTTTGTCATATCAAATGCAGCGGGGCACCTCGTCATGGTGCAAACGGCTCTTCATTTCATTCAAGATGAACAAAACGGACAAGCAACACGAATTGCGACTATTCGAATTACATCCGCATTAAACTTGTATAAAAAAAACAAAACAACTATACTTGTGACAGATAGCGCCCTACCAAAACCTATGAATTTTTTTCAGTCCTGTTTATGAATGATATATTGCGGCCATACGTATTCTTTCTGGGCATTTTCATATTGCTCCCGTTTTTATCTATCGGCCAAGCACCTCCCTCCACGCGCCCGAACTCCGGGCAGTTGGACGCCAAGCTACAGGAAATCCGGGAGATGTCACCAGGTCGCCAGCGGCTTGTGGAAACCCTCCGCCTGACCCGGAATCCATCGGCCATAAACCCAACGAGCGAGCGTTTAATCGATCAATGTATCCGCGAAGCCGACTCACTTGACGAACACGGTTTGATGGCCGAACTGATGGCGAACAAAGCTTACGTCCTGATCAGTAAAAACGAACATGCCCCGGCTGAACACCTGCTCGATAGCGCACAAACCATTACCGACACACTGGACGAAGCACGGCGATTAAGCCCACTGAATTCACTAGCCATCGGTTACCAGCGCTTAAACCGCCACGATAAAGCGATGGCAGCCTACCAACAGGTGGCTGCTTTTGCGAAAGGCAAGGACGACACCGATCTGCGCATGCACTACATGACCGTATTACAAAACATGTCTGCCCTGTACCACCGATCGGGCAATTACGATGCGCAGCTTGCCGCTGTAGAAGAGGCCCGCAGCTTGGTGGATGCCATTGACTTGCCATCCGCACACTTCAACATTAAATTCAATATCGCCGCGTCGTTAGTCCAACTCAACAAACACGAAGAGGCCGCTGCGATCTTCAACGAGCTCATGCCCGATATCGAACGCAATGCGGGCGGGCGGACACCTCGTTTCTACGATATACTCGCTGACCACCACCAACGCATGGCGAACAATCATACAGCCGCGGAATTCTACAGCCGAATCTTCCATATGCCAACGGCACTACCCCAAGAGAAACTACGTAGTGCGGTTCAATTGGTCAAATTGCATGTCAAATTGGGGAATGCCGACAGTGTGGCTGCCTACGAAAAACAGGTAGCGGAATGGCGGGAAAAACCCATGACACGGTACGATGACCGGGATTTACTATTGATGGAAGGCATGGTTTATGCTTCCCGGTCTCAACATGGCCTCGCCAAACAGCGCTTCCGTGCATTGGCCGAAAGTCCCTCCCCGCCCGAACAACCGCATTGGGGGCCAAAAATAGACGGCCACCTTCATCTAGCGGCCATCTACGGCCAAGAAGGGTTGGCCGACTCCGCACGATGGGCATTAAACCGGGTTTCGAACCACGCAAACAACCCCTACTTGCCACATGCCACAAAAACCATGTATTACCAATTGGTAAGCGACGTAACCGCATTGGGCGGTAATCGGGAGTCAACCGATTCCACCCTGCTCCTGATGGCTGCAAAACACGCCGAGGCCGACAGCTTGGTCCGTATCGCGTCGGCAAAGGCTTTTGCCGACATGGAAGGCAAGTACCGCCTACAAGAGAAAGAGCATGCCCTGCAGATGAGCGAGCAGCAGGCGGCCTTGCAAGCCTTGGCCCTCAGCAAGCAACAACAGCAGAACCTCATCCTCTTGCTGGGGTCGCTGGTTGTGGTACTCGCATTAGCTGCGGCCATCATCGCCCTAATGTACCGACGCCGACAGCAAGCCATACAGCATGAATCAGAAAAGACAGCCATCGCCCAACAGCACCGCATCTTAACCGCACAAGCACTGAAAGAAGCCCAGGAACAGGAGCGTAAGGCAATCGCCAATAAATTACACGACGAAGTTGGCGCCTCACTATCTATCGCCAAGTTAAACGTAAGCCAGCTGGAAGGCTCCCTATTCGCTGCGGGGACAGGTGCCGAGGAGAAGTTGAAAACGGCCGGACGGCTCTTGGATGATATGAGTGAGACCGTACGCCAATTGAGCCACACGCTGATGCCTATCGCTTTGGAAAAATATGGCCTGAAACGTGGTATCGAGGACATGCTGTACTCGGTAGAAACGGCAAGGAAAATCCAGATCGAAAAAGTAATCGAAGGCCTTGATGACACGAGCAAGTGGTCTGATGATTTTTGCCTAAGCTTTTACCGGATTATCCAAGAAATCATTAACAACATACTGAAGCACTCACACGCTACCCACGCTCTTGTCCAGATTATCGAATTGCCAGACTCTGTAACGGTCTATATCGAAGATAATGGGAAAGGGATAAGCGAAACTGGCAACCCAAGCGGCTTAGGTTTGAAGTTACTACAAAGTAACATTGCCTACCTCGACGGAAAAATCGAGATTAACGGTAGCGAAAATAATGGTACTTTTGTGCTTGTTGAGTTACCGATTACTAGCGTCTAAAAAGATATTAGCCGTAGCTTGCCATGACAAAAACGCGTATCATTATTGCCGAAGATCACCCCATAGTCGTGAAAGGACTTCGTGATTTGTTCGATAACCGTGCAGACCGATTCGAAATACTTGCTATTTACCACGATGGGAAAACCCTTTTGCAATCTCCATTGCTGACCCGTGCTGATGTACTCCTACTTGACTTGAACCTACCTAAAGTCGACGGCCTACAGGTTTTGGAGAATCTCCATGAGCAAGGGACACACCCCAAAATCATCGTGCTAACAAGCTACCTATCTTACCAACTTGCCGAGCAATGCAAAGCTTGGGGAGCCGAAGGCTACCTTGTTAAATCCCAGGATTTAAGAGAATTAACGAGCCTGATCGATGAAGTGCTTGCGGGCAACCTCGTTTTCCCGAGTTCCTTTGAAGAAGACTCCGTGGAGAACATCGAAAGCTACTTTCTGTACAATGACGAGTTCTTGAAAAAGTACAAGCTGACCAAACGTGAGGTTCAAATCATCCGATTGATTTGCCAGGAACGAAAATCAGACGAAATCGCCAATACGCTCCACCTGTCACCCTTTACGGTAAAAACCCACCGACGCAACATTATCCGGAAACTGGGCCTGGACGATTCGACGATCTCGCTTTATAAATTTGCAGAGGCAAACGGCTTGCTGTAGCAGCGATAGCACATAACCACACAGGATACAACAAGGCTAATGAAGCGCTCTGTGCCTTATCTTAAGTGGACAAACCAACAAAAAGCCAAATAATTAATTGTCTTTTGTAAAGACGATATCTCCGTCTTTTGTCAAGGTCACTTCGCCCTGGTGCTCGGTAAAGATATAATTATCGTTGCTGTACCGGATACCTGATGCCATCGTGTCTTGCTTCAAATAGATGGTATCCCCGCCGAAAAGGAAGGTTGCCGTACCAGCAATATTATCAAACCGCATATCCAGGGTGTTCCCGTTATCGTCCGTCACGGAAGTCGTAACGATATCGGTTGCATACGGAGTCACGGTCGTTTCTACCGACACGGGTTCATCAGTCCCGGATTGTTGATTCCCCGGTTGGCATGCGCCGAAGCCAAGCAGGGCAACTGCAGCTAAAACCTTACTAAATGCTTTCATGTTAAATATCAATTAATAGCTTGAAATAAAAAACATCAAAAAACCGTGCCAATTTACCTGCAAATCAATTTACTATCATCATTTTCCCAGACGAAACCCGAGCTATTTGGTTTAAAAGCACCAAAAAAACTCCCCCAATCGGCAAATAACACAACCAACGCTTACGACCCTTTATGACGCTTCCACAGCATCTCCATGGCTTCAACCATGCCTTGGAAATATACCTTACCGAGGTCCCCTTTCTTATCCTAAATCAATGCACACTGCAAAGGCTTTCCTTAATTTTGCCCCATATAAAAGGTTGCCGATAAATAGAAACGGATACTGGTATTAAAAGGAGTTCCAATCCTGCCGTCAACCCGGAAACAGTTTTAGGAGAAACAATAAAATATGAAATTACTCGCTTTTGGAGCTTCCTACAGTAAGGATTCCATCAACAAAAAATTTGCGGTTTACGTAGCCAAACAATTCCCGGATGCGGATGTTGAAATTTTAGACTTGCGTGATTACCAACTGCCGCTCTACACGACCGAATCGGAAGCCGAAATCGGCTTTCCTCATGCGGTCTTGGATTTTATCGCAAAATTGGAGGGAGCGGACATGATCGTCGTGTCGCTTGCCGAACACAACGGCAGCTATACCACGGCGTTCAAAAACCTATTTGATTGGGCCTCACGTGTGAAATTAAAGATATTTGATGGCAAAAAACTACTGCTATTGGCCACGGCACCCGGACCAAGGGGTGGCTTATCGGTATTACAGGCGGCCGCAGATCGGTTCCCCATACATGGGGCGGAAATTGCAGGTGCTTTTTCGCTCCCCCGGTTTCACGATAATTTCTCGGAAGAAGCCGGAATCCTGGATGAAACACTCAGACAAGCGTTTAACCAAATGATAGACACCATAAGAAGAAACCAACACGATGAATATTACGCGGATATACCGTGATCAAAATGGCGATTCGCATTTCCAGGAGGTGCGTATAGCACTTAGCAATCACGGAGACATCGGATCCCTGTCGGGAAAACATGCGGTAAAAGCCCTACAATTCCGAATGGTGCCTGCCGATTACGATTACGATTTCCATTGTGCCCCACAGCGCCAGTACCTTGTACTACTGGACGGTGGGGTTGAAATCGGAACCTCATTAGGCGACATTAGGCAATTCCCGACAGGAAACGTACTCATACTTGAGGACGTCACAGGCAAAGGGCACAAATCCAAAAATTTGGAAAATCGGGAGCGGA
>CAZXSL010000186.1:0-6270 GCA_964643235.1 uncultured Sphingobacteriaceae bacterium
TGCCAGTTTATATTAATAACGATTCTGGTACTATTGCGATGGCCGAGCTGTATTATGGAGCAGCCCGTGGTCGCCATGACGTGATGGTGGTCAACGTGGGTTGGGGCATTGGCCTTGGTATGATCGTCAACGGGGAGCTTTTTCGTGGTCATCAGGGTTATGCTGGTGAATTTAGCCATATTCCGCTTTCCAACAGTTCTAAGCTTTGTTCTTGTGGCAAGCGGGGTTGCATGGAGGTCGAAGCTTCTTTGCTGGTGGTTTTGGAGCAGGCTCGGGCCGCGCTGCGCGAGGGCAAGACCTCAATATTGGAGCGTTTATTCCAGGAGAACGGACGGCCTGCTGGTGATATTCTGCTTGAAGCGGCAGTTAAAGGGGATCAGTTGGCCGTTTCTACGCTTTCTGATTCTGCTTACATCATCGGCAAGGGGTTGTCCACACTCATTCACATCATGAACCCGGAGCGTATCGTACTGAGTGGCCGTGGTGCGGTTGCGGGCAAGATTTTGCTAGCACCGATTTACCGAGCTATCAATGAGTTTTGTATTCCCAAGCTGGCCGAGCAGACGGAGATTGTCTCATCGGATTTGGGACCTCAGGCCGAATTGCTTGGGGCGGCTATCCTAGTGATGGAGAAGTGCGAGTTTGCCTGACGGTTTTTTATGACCCCATTGCTAAAACGAGTAACCAACAAACAGTAAATATAAATACACCAAAACAACAACTAATTTTTTAAACTAAAATCCAAGTCGTATGAACATTAGAAAATTACGCTTTACATGCAGCCTGGTTGTGCTTATGATGGTCTTTTCGGCCGTCGCCAGCTATGCGCAGCAGACCGTCACGGGTACCGTGCGGGATGAGCAAGGAACAGTTCCGGGGGTTACGGTCTCGGTGGTAGGCACCACACGGGGTACGCAAACGGACAATGATGGGAGCTTCAGTATCCAAGCCTCCCAAGGCGAAACGATTCGTTTCTCTATTATCGGATACGAAACCCAAGAGGTAACGGTGGGCACGTCGACCACCATTAATATTACCTTAATAGAAGACGCTAGCCAACTGGAGGAGGTCGTCGTAACGGCGATGGGTGTCAAGCGAGAAAGAAGAGCCTTAGGATATTCCTTGCAAGAGATTCAAGGGAGCACGTTGGCAGACGCTAGGGAGAATAACATTGCGAATGCATTAAGTGGTAAAGTAGCCAACTTACAAGTAGTTCGGGGCTCGAATGGGCCAGCTTCCTCTTCTAAAATTATTCTTCGTGGCTTCAACTCTATTGCAGGGGATAACCAGCCACTCATCGTCGTAGATGGTGTTCCTATGGATAACTTCGTTGGTGCACAAAATAACGATTTTTGGAACCCTAGTGCCGATATGGGAAGTGGGTTAGGCGATATCAACCCAGAGGATATCGAAAATATGTCTGTTTTAAAAGGTGGCGCTGCCTCTGCGTTATATGGTTCGCGTGCATCTAACGGGGTGATTCTCATCACAACTAAAAGCGGAAGAGCTAGAGAGGGTGCTGGTATATCGTATTCGACGATTACGGGAATCGAAAGCTTGTTTGTGACACCTAATTTGCAGTCTGATTTTTCACAAGGTGCAGGAGGGGCTTTTGGGCCATTGTCTACATCTTCTTGGGGAGCGCAAATTGAAGGGCAAAATGTTAATATTTGGGATGGCTCAAGTGCTAATTTACAAGCATACGATAACTTAGGTGAATTTTTTCAATCAGGCTTTAGCACTACTCAAAACATAAGTTTTCAGCAAGCCGTTTCTGATAAAGTAAACGTGTATTCCTCAGCAAGCTATTTGCACGATAATAGCAAGACACCGGGTGTCAAACTAAATCGCGTGAATTTACTCAACAGGGTGAATGCTAAATTCGGATCCCGAGACCAGTGGAGCACCGATGTCAAAGTGCAATATATGCGTAATATGGCTTATAATCGGCCAGTGGGTGGGCAAAACGATGGGAACTACTATTCCCAAGTGCTGTTGTTCCCGCGTTCATTAGATATAGGGCAGTTTAGACCCGGAATGGACCGGCTAGGCGCAAATCAAATATGGTACCTTGAAGACTCAGGCATCAATCCATTTTGGGCGGTTCATAATAAATTGAGTAATGATACTCGTGATCGCTATCTCATGAATGCCACGGTCAAGTATGACTTCAATGATTGGTTGAGTGCGGATGTTCGGGTAGGGTCGGATAACTACTCGACTAAATACGAAGGGAAGACTTATTCAGGAAGTCACATCAACAATTCTTACTCTACGGGAACGGACAAGTTTCATGAAAACAATTACATCGCAAGTCTCCATGCTACCAAAGACAATCTCTGGGGAAAATGGGGTGGTTCGGCATCGCTATATGGTCAAATCATGGAACGTAACAGAACCAGTTTGCATTCCACAGCTGGCAGTTTACGTGTTCCGAACTTGTTTACTATCGGAAACTCTATCGGAAACCCCAGTATTAGTGAGTCAATCAGTAAGAAACAGATAAACTCCGTTTATGGTAGTATCGATATCAATTATGACAATATTTGGTATGTTACTTTAACTGGGCGTAACGACTGGACATCGACGTTACATCCAGACAATAGCAGTTTCTTCTATCCGTCTGTGAGTACATCTTTCGTTCTCTCCGATTTGTTTAGAGACAGTATGCCGGCATGGTTCAATTTCGCAAAAGTTAGAGCATCATACGCAGAAACTGGTCGAGACATGGATCCTTACCAACTCTATAATACTTTTAGTATAGGAAACGATCCTAATGGTATAACAACCGCGCAGAGAGGTGGTGTACTGTTTGATCCCTCGGTTCTTAATGAACTCCAAAAAGGAATCGAGTTCGGGTTGGAAACACGCTTATTCCGAGACAGAATCGGTTTAGACGTGACATATTACAAGAACAATTCAACAAACCAACTGCTTAATATACCGATGAATAACCTTTCGGGGTATGGGTTCTTCAAAGCGAATGCTGGGAATATCCAAAACGAAGGATTTGAAATTATGTTGAATGCCGACGTCCTTAGAAAGCCCGGGGGCTTCAATTGGAATGTGTCAGCAAATTTATCTCGAAACGTTAACAAAATTATCAAGCTACATGAAGATGCAAAACGACTAGGCCTTGGCGGGTATGATAACGTGCAGATTTTTGCAGAAGAAGGGCAACGGTATGGCGCAATCTACGGCACCAAGTTTTTGCGTGTCGAAGATGTAGATAGTCCGTACTATGGGCAGATGATTCTAGCTACGGAAACGGGGTTGCCACAAATAGCTCCGGATACTCACCTTTTAGGTGACCAGACAGCACGTGCGCTGGTGGGCTTGACGAACTCTTTTTCATATAAGAATTTTGGACTGAGTTTCCAAATCGATGGGCGTTTCGGGGGGAAGATTTTTACCGGAACAAACCAACGACTTCAGTTTATGGGGGCGGCGGAAGAGACTGTGATAAACGGCCTTCGGGATGATTTTGTGGTAGATGGTGTTATATGGGACGGTACTGCGTATCAGCCCAATTCCGTCGCTGTATCCCCTGAAGATTACTGGACAACAGTAGCGGGAGCTAATAACTTGGGAATTACGGAAGCAAATCTTTATGATGCAACCAATATTCGTATTAGGAATCTTCAAATAAATTATAACGTACCGTCTAAACTATTAGGTTCGTCGATGGTTAAGAGTGCGAGATTTGGGTTTTCGGTAAACAATCTTGCGATGTTGAAAAGCAACACAAAAGGGGTAGACCCAGAGTCTACGTATGCATTGAGTACGAATGCTATTGGCTTTGAATATCTTGCCTTCCCTACGTCGAGGTCCTATTTTCTTAATATTTCATTAGGTTTTTAAAAAAGGAAAACATGAAAAATATAACCTATAAAATAGCTTTTTTAGTGATGGCCGGATGGGGCGCACTCTCATGTTCTAATTTTGAGGAGCTCAACACCAATCCAACTGCCGCGGATGACCAACAAGTCCGTCCTGAATATTTTTTAAACAATTCAATTATAGGGGCTCAACAAGACCCCCATGTTGCCGAACGAATTTTCGTTCTTTACTGGAAAACCGCAGCTCGACACCATTATGCTAATGTGCTGAATATCGGATCGGACAATGACGGCTATAACGGCGATTACTGGCGATACCTTTCTGATTGGCTAAATCATGCGAGTACGGCTATCGAGATTGCGGATGTAAAAGAAGAAAATGGAACAGCTGAATTGTACAATCAGAATTTAAAGCAAGTTGCACGGATATGGCGCGCCTATTTGATGAGTGAGTTGACTGATAATTTTGGTCCTGCTCCAATCGAATCATTTCAAGGTGTAAACCCACAATTTAACTCTGTTCAGGAAGTGTATTATCATATGCTTGACGAATTAAAAGATGCAACGACGAAAATAGATGTGTCTGTTAGTGCATCCGAAATCAGTGATTGGGATGCAGCTTATGGGTTTGAATGGGACCTTTGGATTCGTTACGCTAATTCGATGCGTATGCGTCTGGCGATGCGCTTATCAGAGGTTGACCCAGCTAAAGCAAGGTCAGAGTTTGAAGACGCAGTTTCAACCAACCGCTACATCGAAAATGCCGCACACAATTTTAGCGTTCAGGAAAAAGACGGATGGGATGCGCTTACCGGCGTCATGTCTCGGGGTTGGAATGCACAGATCATGTCTTCAACATTGAATAACATCCTGATAGGATTAGGGGGGATAGAAACCGCGTCTCAATTTAATAGTGAGGAAATCATTAATGCAATCAAGGGCGAGAATGATATGGGTATCCGTTACCTAGATAACTTTTCTACCATGTCAAATGATCCAAGCCAAGGATTCTATTTGGATGGTCTGCCAAATAAGATGGATCCGAGAGCATATAAAGCATTTTTTATTCCCGGAAATGATTCCGATCCGGAGTATTGGTCTGCTGCTTCAAATCAATCCGCCAGCATTACGGTATCGCCAAGCAGGACTGACGAGTTAGATACAAAGTTTACATGGAATGCTTTTAGTACGGGAACCTGGGGGGCAAAAGGTGCAGAAATGGTTCTTCGTGGACAGAACGGTAGGCTTCCTGGTATGGTAAATAAATTCAGGAATCATTCACAGCGACGTCTTTTCTTCGCATCTTGGGAAAGCTATTTTCTGATTGCAGAAGCGGCTCTGCGTGGCTGGTCAACGCCGATGTCAGATAAAGCGGCATATGAACGAGGAATTTCGGACAACTTCGCCTATTGGGGAGTTTCGGATGCATTAACTGACTACCTAAGTTCAACCGATTATAGTCGCGTGGGAACATCGGTTAACTATGACCACATAGTTGAACCTCCTGCAACATTTACGGCTACATTTGTTGATGCATATTCAAACCAAGCTGGTACCGTTGAAATACCATATCCTTCTAACACGATCTACGAGAGCGGACAAGTTAAGAATGATCGCCTTACTAAAATCATCACGCAAAAATATATTGCAACATTCCCATACTTAGCGTTAGAGGCATGGAATGATCATAGGCGGCTAGGACTTCCTTTCTTCGAAAACCCAGCCGTAGAACAACCTATAGCATCGATACCGCAAATAACGGCATCGAACTATACTCAAAATAGAGTTGACTTCTTTCCTCAGCGGCTCCGGTATCCCTCAAGTTTTAGAGTTGCCGATGAAACGAATTACAACAATGCAGTGACCATGCTTGGAGGACCAGATAATTTGTTTACACCATTGTGGTGGGCAAAACAAAACTAAAATCGAAAGCGGAAATAAAACGGGATTGTCAACATTACGACGATCCCGTTTTTATTTTCATAAATTATGGTGTTTTGATAGGGGGTGTTTTACGCCGGATTGTTTATTTTAGCATTTACATGCGGAATATCATTTTTCTTTGTGCAATGAAATATTTCGGATTATCAAATGTAAGTTTTCGCTCCATCCTTTAAAATCCATTTTTTTTTAGCGTGTATTAAAAGCCAGAATTTTACAATGAAACATAGTTATTTGATACTTGCGATTGCTTATATCATACTCTTGCAGACGTTGCCTGCAAATGGACAAACAAAGCATCAATTCACCGAAGGGCTCCATATTCAGGTGCCGTTTAACTATGGACGGGAAGCAGTCTATACAGATGCATTGCTATGGCATCAATATCAGGGAACGCTCTCGACACCTGCCGCAGGGCATTCCCTCATTGGTCAGGGTCAAAGCGACCAGCCGCTATGGAGCGAAATTACGGTTGATACGTCAGATTTTT
>CAZXSL010000187.1:0-1773 GCA_964643235.1 uncultured Sphingobacteriaceae bacterium
AAAGGAATACGACCATGTAATTGCTACTGCCCAGGATGCTTTTCTGACCTGGCGGGACATACCCGCTCCGCGTCGTGGCGAAATCGTCCGCCAATTCGGGGACGGACTCCGCCAGCACAAACAGGATTTAGGCACCTTAGTATCTTATGAAATGGGTAAAAGCCTACAAGAGGGCCTAGGCGAGGTACAGGAAATGATAGACATTTGTGATTTCGCTACCGGTCTCAGCCGCCAACTATATGGCTTAACGACACAATCCGAACGCCCACAGCACCGCATGTATGAACAATGGCACCCATTGGGTGTGGTGGGTATTATCTCTGCTTTTAATTTTCCAGTAGCAGTATGGAGCTGGAACGCAGCCATCTCTTGGGTATGTGGGGATGTCTGCGTATGGAAACCTTCGGAGAAAACGCCGATTACGGCAGTAGCCTGCCAAGCTATCATCGCCGACGTGTTGGAGCGGAACGACATGCCCGAAGGTGTATCCTGCTTGGTGCACGGCGACCGGGTCATCGGCGAACGCTTAGCTGCCGATACGCGCATACCGCTGGTATCGGCAACGGGCTCTACACGCATGGGCAAGTCGGTGGCAGCGGCGGTAGCCGCCCGTTTGGGCAAGAGCATATTGGAACTCGGCGGTAATAATGCCATCATTATCACGCCTGATGCCGATCTGGATATCGCCCTGCCCGCAGCCGTATTTGGTGCCGTGGGTACTGCCGGACAACGCTGCACCTCAACCCGAAGGCTGATCGTCCATGAACGTATATATGATGCGTTCCGCGATAAACTGGTAAACGCTTACCAGCAACTCCGTATTGGTGATCCGCTTGATGCGGACATCCATGTGGGGCCGCTCATTGACCAAGATGCCGTAGCCAACTACAGTCGCGCCATCGACGCCTGCAAACAGGAAGGCGGCAGGTTTACCGTGGATGGCGAGGTACTGAGCGGAGGTATCTATTCCTCTGGCTGCTATGTCAAACCCTGTATCGCGGAAGTGGAACCCACGTTTGAAACGGTACAAAGGGAGACATTTGCCCCCATCCTGTATCTGATGCGCTACCGCACACTCGAAGAAGCCATCGCTATACAGAACGGTGTGCCACAAGGGCTATCCTCATCGATCATGACGCTCAACCTACGCGAAGCCGAGCTGTTCCTGTCAGCGTCGGGATCAGACTGCGGCATTGCCAATATCAATATCGGCACTTCGGGCGCAGAAATCGGAGGCGCCTTTGGTGGCGAAAAAGAAACAGGTGGCGGAAGGGAATCGGGTTCGGATGCTTGGAAAGCCTATATGAGACGGCAAACCAATACCATCAATTACTCAGACAAGCTGCCGCTAGCACAGGGAATTACGTTTAATTTATGATTCGGGCATACCAAGTGATACGTACCCCGGCGGAGGTCTTCGGTCTTTCATCTCCGGACTCTCTCAAAACAAAAACGGAACGCATGCTGGCATGCGTTCCGTTTTTGTTTTGGGAATCGGTATTACGGCTACCTTACGGCGCTGCGGTAATCCCCAATTTCGTTTTCACTTGCTCGGTCAAATCCTCGCCTCCTTGGAAATACGGGATATTCGTGCTGGCAATGTCAAACACGTAGGCAAACCCTTGTTCCTTCGCTACGTTTTGAACTGCTGTACCTGCTTTTTGATATATAGGTGTCATCAATTCCTCTTCCTTCTGGCGAAGTTCCTGCTCAGCTATTTGCTGGTTTTCCTGGATGCGTTGCTCAATGTCTTGCAATTCCAAGCTCAGCCTT
>CAZXSL010000187.1:1783-6139 GCA_964643235.1 uncultured Sphingobacteriaceae bacterium
ATCGATGGAATCACGATTGGCTTCACTACGGTTCCGGTATTTCTCTTGTGCATCTGCCTGTATACGCTGATACTCGGTAAACATAGCCTGCAATTCAGTCTGCTTTGCTTGGGACAGGGTTTCCAATTCCGTACTCGCCGCAACAAACTCAGGCATGGCTTGGATTACCTCCGCTGAATTCACGTGACCGATTTTCTGTTGACCATTCACTACGCCCACCGACAAGAAAGCTACTGCAACAACCGCGATACCTTTCATCCAAATTTTCATTTTACTCTTCATTTTCTGTTTATTGTGTGTAGGTTTTTTACATATATAATCCCTTGCTGCCCCATTTCATCGCCGGGCTGCGTTCTAAAAAATCGTGCAATTATACGAAACTGCTTAATTTCCGGCAAGTTCCGGATCCGGTTTGTATCCTAACCGGGTAATGATATCGTTGCTTCTGTCCAATCGGGGATTGGCATACAGGAAGGTTACCTCACTACCCTTGTCCAAAATGATATCCAAGCCCTGGTCTGACGCGATTCCTTGTATAGCTTGGGCTACGCGTTCTTGTATGGGCTGGATAAGCTGTACCCGCTGTTGGAACAAGTCGCCTTCAAAACCGAATTTTTCCCGTTGGAAATCGCGCGCTTCACGCTCCTTAGTCACGATCTCGTCTTCGCGCTTGCGCCGCATTTCCTCGCTGAGCAATACCTGGTCGTCCTGATAAGCCCGGTATAGCTTTTCTATTTCGGCAAAACGATTATCCACCTCTTCCTGCCACTGCACAGAGAGAGCGTCCAACTGCTTTTGTGCCGATAAGTATTCGGGGATATGACGCAGTATGTATTCGGAATCGACATAAGCAAAGCGTTGTGCCGAAGCGGTTGTCGCCAGCATCAGCAACGCGACTATCCCAACAAAACCTCTTATCTTCATAATATTCCTATTTTATGGTTACTTCCAATTTTATATCACAAAAGTAATTCCAATTTTTCAATTTACCACGATGTTCCTAAAATCCACCCATTTGTTGGATGATGCTGAACGTAAAATTCTGCCTCCACTGGCTCGAAGGGAGCCCGGGTATTGGGTCAAATGCATGTCCGTAGTCGATTCCGAGCATCCCGAAAATCGGGAGGAAAATACGGGCGCCTACCCCAACCGTACGGCGTACCTTGAACGGGTTGAAGTCGCGGAAACGGTTCCATGTATTACCTCCCTCAGCAAAAGCCAAAGCAAAAACGGTCGCTTGCTCGTTGAGCATAATGGGGTGGCGCAGCTCTATCTGGTACTTGTTGTAGATCGGGCTGCCGGAATCCCGAGCCACATTAATATCGGATCCGTCCGGTATGACCATGTTGTTGGCATAACCCCGCATACCGATGATTTCAGACCCCTGCAAGAAGTCGAAGCCCATCATCCCGTCGCCACCCAAACGAAAACGCTCGAAGGCCGATGGTCCGGTAACGCTGCTATACTGGCCCAGGAAACCGAATTGGGCTTGGGTTTTGAGTACCAAATCGCCGGCAATACGGATGTACCACTGCGAATCGAATTTCCACTTGTGGTATTCTGTCCATTTGTAGATTTCCGTATGCGGCGCCGTGTTATAATTCAGCTTATTAAACAACGAATATGGAGGCGTTGCTTGTATAGTCAGCCTGATATGCGAACCCGATTTGGGATATATCGGCGCATCCACCGAGTTGCGGCTCAATTCCTGCGTCAGGTTAATGTTATACGATGTACCCGTCCTGAACAGGAAGTTGCTCCAGTTTTGGAGCTTATATTGTTGGAAGCCTAGTGAATAGTTCAATTGGAACCAGTTGTCTGGCCACTCCAAACGTTTACCCAAACTGACGGTCACACCGTTCATCCGGATGCGTTGCATGTCTTCGTCCGGCACGGTTTGCCTACCGGTAATCCAGTTATAGCCATACGACGATTGCGAGGTAAATGCACTGATTCCGAAATAAATGGGTTTGTTACCCCCGAGCCAAGGCTCGGAGAATGAGAAGCTATACGAGCTATACTGTTTCCCGCTTGTCTGCCCCCGCAGGCTTAGCCGCTGCCCATCGCCCCGCGGCAAAGGCTTCCATGCGGATTTATCAAAGAGATTTCGGGTCGAGAAGTTATTGAAGTTTAACCCGACAGTACCGATGACCTGCCCCGCCCCAAAACCACCTGAGAGTTCCACTTGGTCAGAGGGTTTTTCCACCACGTTATATTCGATGTCGACGGTTCCGTCCGCATGGTTGAGGTTAACGGGCTGCGGTTGGGTTTGCTGTTCGTCAAAGTTACCTAGGCTGGTAATCTCCCGCGTACTACGCATGAGGTTCGTTTTGGAGAACTTCTGCCCTGGCTTGGTGTGGATGGATCGCATCAACACCCGGTCGTTAGTTACATCGTTACCTTTGATGATAATGTTATTGACAGTAAACTGCGCACCTTCATAAATCCGCAGGTCCAGGTCAATGGTATCGTTATATATACGTGTCTGCACCGGGTCCACGGTAAACGTCAGGTATCCGTCATCCAAATACAGGGTACTGATATCATCGTTTTGCCGTGTAGGGCCTAATAGCTTGGTCACGAGTTTCTCTTCGCTGAATACATCCCCTTTCTCGATTCCGAGCAACATGTTGAGAATCGAGTCCGGGTATTTGGCATTCCCTTGCCACTTGATATTGCCAAAGTAATATTTAGGCCCTTCGTACAGGGATATATCGACCATGACGTTGCGATCATCGCGACGATAAACCGTATCGTGCAATATTTCCGCATCACGATAGCCACGGTCGTGCATCTTGGCAATCAGGTTTTCCTTGGCTTCGAGATATTTCTCTTCTTTGAATTTGCCTGGCCCCCATATTCTCCACCAATCGCGTTGCCTTACACCTTTGAAGAATTTGCGTAATTGGCCTTGTGAAAAATCCTCGTTACCCTCAAACCGGATTCGGTGTGCCCTTACCTTACGGTTGCGGTCTACGGTCACTTTCAGGATCTGGTTGTTGAGTTGTGAGCTATCACGGATGGCCGTGATTTCTATTTCCGGATACAGGAACGACTTTTCAGCCAGGTAACGCCGGATGGTATTCCGAGTCGTGTTATACAGGTTCTGGTTCACGATACGCCCGGTATTCTCATTTAAGCGTTTGCGTACCTCATCGGTATGTGACTTGCTCAGCCCCTCGATATCGATGCGTGTAAGCCGCGGCTGTTCCACCACATGGATGTTGAAAAAGATGGAATCGCCACTGATGCGGTCTGCGTATAGCTGCACATCGTCGAAAAGGCCTTGGTCCATCAAGTTTTTCACAACATTGGAAGTTGCCTCGCTGGGTACTTCGATGCGTGAACCCACCACCAGTCTGGAAATGGTAATCAATACATCATTATCCAGGTACTCGGTTCCGCTGATGGTAACCCCACCAATGATATAGGACTGCGGGTCCAGATAACTGATCTCATCGGTAGCGCCGATCCGCACGCCCTGTTGGGAAAACCCCGCTGATGCAACGACTGCTGCTAGTACTATGGTTAAAACTAAACGCTTCATCTAATATAATTGTCGCCGCTAAAGTACAGCAAACAGTTGTTAATTTTTGTTAAATGACATTTTTTAACGCTTCCGCTTCCAAGCGGATGCACTAATTTCCTTCCCAAACCCGCATTTCGTACCCGCATCTTACTTTCGCAGTTGTTCGCTTGTTTTCCCGAAACGCCGTTCACGCTGTTGGTAATCGACAATGGCTTCAAATAAATCCCCACGGCGAAACTCCGGCCACATTTTATCCGTAAAATAGAGCTCGGCATACGCCAATTGCCACAGCAGGTAATTGCTGATACGCCGCTCTCCGCTTGTCCTGATCATCAATTCCGGATCGGGCATGCCCGCGGTAGATAAACTGCCTGCAAACTGTTCCTCGTTGATATCATCCGGCGACAACAACCCTTCCTTTACTTTGGTAGCCAACGTTTGGGCTGCTTTAACGATCTCCCATCGAGAGCTATAGCTCAGCGCTAGGGTTAGCGTTGCGTTGGTATTCCCGGATGTTTTGGCAATCGCCTCTTCCAGCTCGCGCGCGCATCTGCCGGGCAACATTGACAATTCGCCGATGGCGTGGAGCCGGACCCCGTTATCCATCAGTGTTTTGGTTTCTTTATGCAATGTTTGGACCAATAGCTCCATCAAAGCAGTAACCTCTAGCTTGGGTCTGTTCCAGTTTTCGGTCGAAAACGCGTAAAGCGTCAGGTATTTGATGCCGATTTCGACGGCACCCTCTACGGTGTCGCGTACGGCTTTCACCCCGTTTTGGTGGCCGAAAACACGTAATTTACCCTGCTCCTTCGCCCATCGACCATTAC
>CAZXSL010000188.1:0-6137 GCA_964643235.1 uncultured Sphingobacteriaceae bacterium
TACAACGGTCTACAAAGTATCTTATCCGGTATTCAACGACGACCAGCTGAATGAAATCATACGTTATTCGATAACAAATTCCGACACTGCGACTGTCGAAGATGTGGCGGTAGAATTTATTGCCGAATATGATGGATATTTCGAGCGTTTTGATTTCGTCTCTACTTGGTTTGTCCATACTGAAATCAGCGTGCAGCACAATACGCCTTCCTATGTTTCGCTAGTCAGCGACGGACAATCGTACACGGGCGGGGCTCATGGCAATTACAATACGCGGTTTATCCATTACGACACCCAGGAAAAGAAAGAACTTGTCCTTTCCGACTGGGTAAGCCCGGAGCGCCTGAACGAGTTGACGGCAGTAGCCGAACGGTTTTTTAGGGTTGACGAGGGTTTGGCGCCTAATCAAGAACTGGACAGTTATTTCTTCGACTTTGGCCGCTTTAGCCTTCCCGACAATTTCTACATCGCCCAAGGGTCGCTTCATTTCTTGTATAATGTTTACGAAATCAAATCCTATGCGGAAGGACAAACGACCCTTTCCATACCGTTTGATGATGTGGAACACCTGATGACTGATAAAGCCAAACTAATCCACGAAGAAATCAAAGACAAGGAAATCCTTTCATTATAATAGCTAAGAGCATCCATGCAAGTATATAAATTCGGCGGCGCATCGGTTAAAGATGCCCAGGGCGTTATCAATTTAGCCAATATCATCCGCAATTATGGGCGCATGCCGCTTCTGGTCGTCGTATCTGCTATGGGGAAGACAACCAATCTCCTGGAGAAACTGCTATTGAGTTTCATGAATGGAAATGACGACACGTTCGAGATATTGGGACAGGCTAAAGCTTATCACCACGATATTGCTATCGAGCTGTTTCCAGACCCAGCCCACCCTGTTCACGACGTGGTGTCTAACCTGTTCGTGGAAATCGAATGGATATTGGAGGAAGAACCACAAGATCCTTACGATTACCTGTACGACCAAATCGTGTCGGTAGGCGAGTTGCTTTCAACAACCATCGTCAGCCATTACCTCAATGAACAAGGGATAAGGAACACCTGGCTCGATGCCCGTGGTTATATCGCAACGGACAACAACCATCGGGAAGCAAATGTCGATTGGAAAGAAACCCAAGAGCGGATAAATGCCGATATCCCCACCTTATTGGAAACGCAATTGGTCGTAACCCAAGGATTTATCGGCTCCACATCTGAAAACTTTACAACAACGTTGGGGCGCGAAGGCTCTGACTATTCTGCCGCAATATTCGCTTCATGCCTCGATGCAGAATCCGTCACGATATGGAAAGATGTGCCTGGCGTATTGAATGCAGATCCTAAATGGTTTGATCGCACCGAGCTCATCCCCGAACTCTCCTACCTAGATGCTATCGAGCTTACCTACTACGGTGCTACGGTCATCCACCCGAAAACCATCAAACCCCTACAAAACAAGAATATTTCCTTATATGTCCGCTCATTCATCGAGCATACGAACGGCGGTACCCATATCCGAAAAACCAAGGAAACACTTCCCATCCCTTCGTTTATCTTTAAGGTAAACCAAGTTTTGATATCCATTTTACCTCGTGATTTTTCGTTCATCGTCGAAGATAACCTCAGTGATATTTTCAAGCTTTTCCACAAGCATAAGATTAAAATCAACATGATGAATAACAGCGCCGTAAGTTTTTCGGTTAGTGTGGACGATACGGGCGACAATATAGAGTCGCTTATCAACGAACTTAAAGAACGCTATCAGATTGAACACCAAAGCGGATTGGAACTCATTACCATACGTTACTATAATCAGTCTACTATCGACAGGGTTTTGGTCGACAAGAAAATTATTATGGAGTTAAAGGATAGCTATACATGTCAGCTATTAGTTGCTAAAAAATCAGGCAATTAAAAATGGGCTAATTTCCCAGCTGGATTCATTCCAAATATGAACAAACACATCCTCGCAGACGAAGTACAGGTTTACTTGCGGAACCGCTTGGGCGAATCTCCCAGCGAGGTGGCATTGGCAAAAAGCCCCTTTACCCACGTCTCCGCTTCGGAACTGGCCGAGCAGTTGGATGGGATGCAACGCAGCCGATTCAAGCTACCCTTATGGTACCAGACACCCGGCGTATACTACCCACGCAAACTGTCCATCGAGCAATCGTCGTCAGAAACAACAGCACGATACAAAGCCAAACTTATTGGTCCCGATAAACGTGTGGTGGATATAACTGGTGGATTCGGGGTTGACTCTTTTTTTCTGGCACAAGTGGCAAAACATGTAACATACATCGAGAGGAATCCCCAACTAACATCCATCGTCAGTCACAATATGGGCGTTTTGGGTGCACGGAATACAACTTGCTTGTGTGACGATGGAATTCATCACGTGCTCAGTGCTCCTGACGGCACTTACGACACGGTTTATACGGATCCGTCGAGACGGGTGCAAAGTCAAAAAGTTATCCAGCTGAGCGATTGCGAACCAGATATTGTGCTATCCTACACTGATTTGCTCGATAAATCACCTACACTACTAATCAAAGCTGCCCCCATGCTGGACATAACGGGGTCGTTGAGGAAATTAGCCCATGTGGCTGAAGTTCATGTGTTGAGTGTAGCCAACGAATGTAAGGAATTACTCTTCGTACTCAAACGCAATCATACTGGGGAACCGAAAATCATCGCAGGCATACTAGATTCATCGGAAACGAAGGTGTTTTCATTTTTTCCGTCGGAGGAAAATGAAGCAACAAGCGAATTAGGAAGCCCGAAAAGTTATTTGTATGAACCTGATGCAGCCATCATGAAATCAGGTGCATATAAACTGATATCGCTACGCTTCGGACTACAAAAGTTGCATTCCAACACACACCTGTATACAAGTGGCGAACTCGTGCATGGATTTCCAGGCCGTTCGTTCCGAATCGACGCAGTCGTATCCTATTCCCAGTTCAAGAAAGACAAGACAAGACAATCGGGGAATATCACGGCACGTAATTTTCCATTAAAAGCTGACGAACTTCGCCGCAAGCATCGAATCGGTGAACACAAAGATCGTTTTCTGTTTTTCTGCACTGATTCCAATGGGCAAACCATCGTCATTTTTGCATCAAAATAAGGCTTTCCAATTGGTTAGTCGGAGCTTTTTTCCGATGTTAGCGTTCGTATGGAAAATGTCAAGTTATCAGCCCTAGAACTTTCGCTCATCGTTGAGGGTGGCAATGCGGGCGATGCATTCGAACGGACCGTCGAGGTTGCACAGCATATTGAAAAGCTAGGGTACGAAAGAATTTGGCTCGCTGAACACCATAACATGGAAAACGTGGCCAGTTCATCGCCGGCTATCCTCATCGGGCATGTTGCTGGTAAAACCAACACCATACGAGTAGGATCGGGTGGTGTAATGCTTCCTAACCATGCTCCCTTGGCTGTTGTCGAACAGTTTGGCACTTTGGAAACGCTTTATCCCGGCCGTATCGATCTTGGATTGGGGCGTGCGCCAGGTACTGATCAGATGACAGCAGCAGCGCTACGACGCAACAACCTGCAAACTGCTTACCAGTTTCCGACTGAAATTAGGGAACTACAAACATATTTCAGTGAGGATAACCGCGATGCCCGTGTGCGTGCGTTTCCCGGCGAGGGGTTGGATATCCCCATATGGGTATTGGGTTCCAGTACGGATAGTGCGTTCCTCGCCGCTGAAATGGGGCTACCCTATGCTTTTGCAGCACATTTTGCGCCAGCACACTTCGGACGGGCGATTAAGATATACCGCGATAACTTCAAACCCTCGGCACAGCTGGCTAAGCCTTATATGATGGCTTGTGTCAACGTTATTGCGGCCGATACGGATGAAGAGGCACATGAATTGGCCAGCAGTATGTACCGTATGTTTATTGGTATCATTACCAATACCCGACGCCCCTTACAACCGCCCGTACCCAATATGGGACCTTATTGGAACGAAGAAATACAGGCAGCAGTGCAGCAGATGCTTGCTTATTCCTTTATCGGCAGCAAGGAGACATTGACCCCAGATTTGGAAACCTTCATCAAGGAGACCCAAATTGATGAGCTGATGACCACCAGCAACATCTACGATCGGCAAGCGCGCCTGAAATCGTATTCCATCTTGCGAGATATCATCCCGAAAACCGACTAATTTCGGTTGATTTTCCTTGCCTAGGATTTTCGGAATGACTATTTTTGGCCATGTCCAAAACAAACCTTCTTGGAAGTATCCGCAACTTCTTGAACTCTTCTACCGGCCCCGGCATCTTGTTGATGACGTGTGTCGTGATATCGCTCATTATTGCCAATTCTTCTTTGGGTGGTGCCTATGAGGCATTCCTTGCCAAGGAAGTCGGCCACCACTCTGAACATGTCCATCTACGATACCCAATACTACTATGGGTTAATGACGGTTTGATGGTTATCTTCTTCCTGCTAGTAGGTTTGGAGATTAAGCGGGAGCTGGTTAACGGCGAATTATCCTCGCCAAAGAAGGCCGTGCTGCCGGTACTGGCCGCTGTAGGCGGCGTGTTGGTTCCTGCACTTATCTATACTCTCTTCAACGCGGGTACCGAAACCGCACGGGGTTGGGCCATACCGATGGCTACGGATATCGCTTTTGCCTTAGCAGCCATTTCCTTGTTGGGAGATAAGGTCCCTTTATCACTCAAGATTTTCCTTGCTGCGTTAGCCATTGTCGACGACCTTATGGCTATTTTGGTCATTGCAATTTTCTATTCAGCTGAATTGCATTTTACCTACTTATACTATTCGTTGGGTTTGTTTGTTTTCATGCTGGCCATGAACCGTTTTGGTGTCAAACGTATTTTTGCTTACCTGATACCCGGTGTATTGATGTGGTATTTCATTCATCACTCAGGCATCCACGCCACAATTGCGGGCGTCTTAACAGCATTGGCTATACCCACCAAAGGCAATGGCAGGGAAGCCCCTCTGATCCGCTTGGAGCATATCCTAGAAAAACCAGTCAATCTACTGATTATGCCAATTTTTGCCCTAGCGAATACTAACATCACTTTCGTTGAGGGTATGCTGGGTGGATTGTTTACGCCACTTGGATTAGGGATCGTCTTGGGGCTGTTCCTAGGCAAACCCATCGGTATATTTACCCTTTCCTGGATAGCCGTCAAACTCGGAATCTGCACCATACCCAATAAAGCATCCTGGATACATGTATTAGGTGTGGGCATGCTGGCCGGTATCGGGTTTACCATGTCCATTTTCATCGCCGTATTGTCGTTTACCGGGCAGGAACTGGTTATGGCAGAAGCCAAATTTTCCATCTTGGTCGCATCTTTATTGTCAGGAGTTATTGGAGCACTGTTATTAACAGCCGTATCTAAACGGCGAGCACGCCTTGAGCATACCGAATCTAATCCGAATAATCCATCGTAGTATTATACCATGAAAAAGAATATCCTCGTACCAACTGATTTCTCCAACAATGCGCAGGCCGCTGCCCGTTATGCACTAGCTCTGGCCAAACGCCAGGGATACGATGTACACATTACCCACGCTTATCCTGTTTTCCGATCTGTATTCCAAAACCGGGAAACCAGCAGCGTGGATGCCCAAAGGGCGGAGTCAGAAGCTAAAATGGCTATGGATAGATTTATTGCATCGCTCAGCACTTCAGTAGGTGAACTTAGCATCACCACGTCCTTATTGCCCGGTCACTTGGTTGATGTCGTAGTTGAACATACACAAACCAATCCCGACGTGTTGGTCGTGATGGGTACACATGGTGCCACCGGGAGCCGGTTGGGACTCTTGGGCACAAACACATATGACATCGCAAAGGCAATAAACACGCCGCTGGTGGTCGTGCCTGAACACGTGGACGCATTCAAATTGGAAAACATGGTGTTTTTTAGCGATTTCCAACCTCGGGATGGCCAGACCCTCAAAGGTTATGCCTCGCTGTTTGGAGGCGTGGGACAGCACAATACTATGGTTCACATCGCCGAGCAAGATGCCAATGTGCCCAATAGTAGGGAAACGAAGCAAATGGAGGAATGGAAAATAAGAATGAAAAATGAATCCGGATTGGACAACCTAGAAACTGCAATCGTGAGTGGCAAGGA